>NZ_JBWXUE010000020.1:106368-166235 GCF_057158765.1 Kitasatospora sp. NEAU-69 | reverse complement strand
GCGACCGGGTGCCGGTCGCGCCCCGCTCCGGGGGTGGGGGTGGGGGTGGGGGTGGGGGTGGGTCAGGTGGTCGTCGTCAGCGCAGCGCCGCCAGCACCGCGCCGGCCATCGCCTGCTCGCCGGTCGCGTTCGGGTGGAACGGGACGGCGGGCGAGCCGGGCAGCGCGCCCTCGATCCAGCGGTCGGCGGAGCAGACGTCGTGCCCCTGGGTCGCGGCCGCGGTGTCCACGTACGTCGCGCCGTTGGCCGCCGCGGTGGCGGAGAGCATGCCGTTCAGCTGCCCGAGGATCCCGTGCAGGTATGCGACGTCGCCGACGGTCACCGGCTGCTCGCCAGCGCAGGTGGAGGCGTCGGCCGGCAGCACGGACGGGTAGCCGACCAGCAGCACCTTCGCGGCGGGGGCCTTCGCGTGGATCTCCTGCAGCGCGCTCGCCAGCTGCGGTGCGGCGGCGTTGATCCGGTCGACCAGCGTGTCGTCGCTGCTGTACTGCCAGGTCCAGCCCGAGTTCCAGCTCCAGGCCCAGTGGCCGTCCTCGTAGACGTCCTTGCACGGGGTGCCGAACGGGTTGACCACCGCGCCGGCGATGCAGGTGGCGATCACGTCGCCGATGCCGATGTCCGAGGTGCCCAGGTCATTGCCGCCGATGCCGAGCGTGACCAGCTTGGTGTCGCCGGAGAGCGCGTTCAGCTGCGGGTCGTTGACCTTGAGAATCGCGTCGTATTGCGAGCTGTCGAGATTCTTGATCTTGGCGGCCGCGCACGTGACGTCGGTGTACGACGTGGTGCCCAGGGCGGCCGCGACCAGGTGGCCGTAGTTGTGGTCGGAGCGCAGGCAGAGGCCGGCCGACTGGTCGGGCACGCCGGCGCCGGCCGCATAGGAGTCGCCGAGTGCCACATAGGAGCTGTAGGAAGTGGTGTCGGCGGCCGCCGAATTGGCGGTCAGGCCGATCAGTGCGCCGACCAGGGCGAGGCCGCTGAACAGTTTCCGGGCAGGGGTGAGCACGGTTCCTCCTGGGGGAGAGAAACAAAAGGGTGGGGGTCTGAGCTGGGGTGTTGGGGGCGTGCCGGCGTGCTGGGGGCGTGCTGGGGTGTGCAGACTGCCGCGGCTGCTACTGACAGGTAAGTTACCGTCAGGTTTCCAGTGCGTCTACAGAATCAGTTGACGCAATTTCCTGAAATTCCACCGGTAATTTCGCGTCGCACTGGAGCGAAATTCAATGTGCCACGGTGTTCGCGAATTGGCTCGGTTGACGCTCGGGTGTCCAGGCAGCAGGATCGGTCCACCCCACCGGCCGCTCCTGGAGGACCCCGCGCATGGCACTGGACGCCGACGTCATCGTGATCGGAGCGGGCCTGGCCGGGCTCGCCGCCACCGCTGAACTCGCCGACGCCGGACGGCGGGTGATCCTGCTCGACCAGGAGCCGGCGGCCTCGCTCGGCGGCCAGGCGCACTGGTCCTTCGGCGGGCTCTTCCTCGTCGACTCGCCCGAGCAGCGCCGGCTGCGGATCCGCGACTCCGTCGAACTCGCCTGGCAGGACTGGCAGGGCACGGCCGGCTTCGACCGCCCCGAGGACCACTGGCCGCGCCAGTGGGCCCGCGCCTACGTGGACTTCGCCTCCGGCGAGAAGCGGGCCTGGCTGCGCGCGATGGGGGTGCGGCTCTTCCCGGTGGTCGGCTGGGCCGAGCGCGGCGGGCTGCTGGCCAGCGGTCCGGGCAACTCGGTGCCGCGCTTCCACATCACCTGGGGCACCGGGCCGGGGCTGGTCGAGCCGTTCGCCCGGCGGGTCCGCGCGGCGGTCGCCAAGGGGCTGGTCGAGCTGCGGTTCCGGCACCGGGTCACCGGACTGAGTGCGACCGCGGGCGCCGTGGACACGGTCAGCGGCGAACTGCTGGTGCCCAGCGGCGCCGAGCGCGGCACGGCGTCCTCCCGGGTGGTGGCCGGGCAGTTCGAGCTGCGCGCGCAGGCGGTGATCGTCGCCTCCGGCGGCATCGGCGGCAATCACGAGCTGGTCCGCAAGGCCTGGCCGGCCCGGCTCGGCACGCCGCCCGCCAAGCTGCTCTCCGGCGTCCCGGCCCATGTGGACGGGCTGATGCTGGACGTCGCCGCGCGGGCCGGCGGCAACCTGGTCAACGGCGACCGGATGTGGCACTACACCGAGGGCATCGAGAACTGGGACCCGATCTGGGCCAGGCACGGGATCCGGATCCTGCCCGGCCCGTCCTCCCTCTGGCTGGACGCGCGCGGCAACCGGCTGCCCGTCCCGCTCTTCCCGGGCTTCGACACGCTCGGCACGTTGGAGCACATCATGCGCACCGGCCACGACCACACCTGGTTCGTGCTCACCCAGAAGATCATCGAGAAGGAGTTCGCGCTCTCCGGCTCCGAGCAGAACCCGGATCTGACCGGCCGCAGCATCCGCCAGGTGCTCGGCCGCGCGCTGCCCGGCGCGCCGGGCCCGGTCGAGGCGTTCAAGCGGCACGGCGCCGACTTCGTGGTCGCCGACCGGCTGGCGGACCTGGTGCGCGGGATGAACGCACTGACGGCTCGCGACGGGACCGGGCAGGAGCTGATCGAGGAGGCCGCGCTGCGCCGCGAGATCGAGGCCCGGGACCGCGAGCTGGCCAACCCGTTCAGCAAGGACCTCCAGGTCACGGCGATCCACGGCGCCCGCCGCTACCTCGGCGACAAGCTGATCCGCACCGCCGCCCCGCACCGGCTGCTCGACCCGAAGGCCGGCCCGCTGATCGCGGTGCGGCTGAACATCCTGACCCGCAAGTCGCTCGGCGGCCTGGAGACCGACCTGTCGGCGCGGGTGCTGCGCGCGGACGGCGAGGTGCTGCCCGGCGTCTACGCGGCGGGCGAGGCGGCCGGCTTCGGCGGCGGCGGGATGCACGGCTACCGTTCGCTGGAGGGGACCTTCCTCGGCGGCTGCCTCTTCTCCGGCCGGACGGCGGGCCGGGCGGCCGCGGCGGCCACCGCCTGACGAACCGTCGGGCCGGTGCGCCGGAAGGATGAACGGTCAGCCGGCCGGTCGACACGTGTTCACCGACGTGCCGGCCACCCGCCACCTGCCGCTGGAAGAGTCCTGGCCATGGATATCCCACGCATGGGCGTGCCCGAGAAGCTCGCCGACCGCATGAGCATGGCCGAGCAGCACGAGTACCTGCGCGGCAAGCACTCGCGCCGCCGGATGCTGCGCGGCAGCGCGGTCACGGTCGGCGCGCTCGCCGTCGCCGGCACGCTGGGCACCGGCAACGCGTTCGCCACGCCGACGCTGGTCACCGATGCCGCGGTCACGGACGGCTCGGCGGTCATCCCGGTCGGCCGCCATCTGCAGTTCGGGCCCGAGCCGGACACCCAGATGCGCGTCTCCTGGCAGGTCCTGTCGCCGGTGAAGAAGCCGTTCCTGCGCTTCGGTCGGCAGCCCTGGGACCTCGGTCACAAGGTCGACGCCGACCTGCGCTCGCTGCACACCCCGGCCCTGGTCCCCGGCCAGGTCGCGGTCGACCAGTACTACCTGCACGTGGAGCTGGAGAACCTGCAGCCCGACACCACGTACTACTACGCGGTCGGCCACCAGGGCTTCGAGCCGACCAGGCAGCAGCCGATCGCGACCATCGGCAGCTTCCGCACCGCGCCGTCCCGGGACGACCGCTGGGGCCGCATCTACCAGCCGTTCACCTTCACCGCTTTCGGCGACCAGGGTGTCAGCGCGGATGCCAAGGCGAACGACAACGTGATCCTGGCGCAGAAGCCGGTCTTCCACCTGCACGCCGGTGACATCGCGTACGCCGACCCGATGGGCCAGGGCCTGGACAGCGACAAGAGCGCGTTCTCCGCCACCACCTGGGACACCTTCCTGCAGCAGACCGAGACGGTCGCCGCGAAGATCCCGTGGATGGTCTCCTACGGCAACCACGACATGGAGGCCTGGTACTCGCACAACGGCTACGGCGGCGAGAACGCCCGCTGGTTCCTGCCGGACAACGGCCCGGACCCGCGCGTCGCGCCCGGCGTCTACTCGTTCCGGTACGGCAACGTCGGTGTGATCTCGCTGGACGCCAACGACGTCTCGTACGAGATCCCGGCCAACCTCGGCCTCACCGCCGGCCGGCAGACCCAGTGGCTGGAGCGCCAGCTGCGGGACTTCCGCGAGGACGAGACGCTCGACTTCGTGGTCGTCTTCTTCCACCACTGCGCGTTCTCCACCACGACCGCGCACGCCTCCGAGGGCGGGGTCCGCGAGGCATGGGTGCCGCTGTTCGAGAAGTACCGGGTCGACCTGGTGATCAACGGCCACAACCACGTCTACGAGCGCACCGACGCGATCCTCGGCAACAAGGTCTCCAAGGCCGTCGAGAGCGGCGACAGCTTCGAGCCGGCCAAGGACGGCGTGGTCTACGTGACCGCGGGCGCCGCCGGCCGCAGCCTGTACTCGTTCGGCGCGCCGCAGTCGTACGAGGGCCACGAGGACCGGGTCGACTCGATCGCCACGTTCTACAACGCCAAGGGCCGGCAGAAGGTCACCGAGACGGTCGAGTGGTCGCGGGTGCGCTACCTCGGCTACTCGTTCATCAAGGTCGACGTCACCCCGGCGCGCCCGGGTCACAAGTCCTCGATGAAGGTCACCGCACTGACCGAGACCGGCCAGCAGGTTGACCACTACACGATCCTGCGCGACGCCGGCCAGTGCTGGGACGGCGATGGCGACGGCGACGACTGGTCCTGGAACTGAGCTGCGGAACCGACCGCGCCGACGCGTTCGGCGGGTTCTGACACTACGTGAGCCGACCGTGCCTCGGCTCCGGGACGGCGTCCGCTGACGGACGGGCGTCGCGGGCGGCCCCTCGGGAGACAATCTCCTGAGGGGCCGTTCGGCTTCGCAACGTTTTCGAAAGGTCAGGGCCGCATGTCACAACAGGTCAGGGGCGTCATCGCCCGGCGCAAGGGCGAGCCGGTGCAGGTGGAGACGATCATCGTGCCCGACCCCGGACCGGGCGAGGCGGTGGTCAAGGTCCAGGCGTGCGGCGTCTGCCACACGGACCTGCACTACCGCGAGGGTGGCATCAACGACGACTTCCCGTTCCTGCTCGGCCACGAGGCCGCAGGCGTGGTGGAGAGCGTCGGCGAGGGCGTGACCGAGGTCGCCCCCGGCGACTTCGTGATCCTCAACTGGCGCGCGGTCTGCGGTCAGTGCCGGGCCTGTCTGCGCGGCCGGCCGCAGTACTGCTTCGCCACCCACAACGCCAAGCAGAAGATGACGCTGCTGGACGGCACCGAGCTGTCGCCCGCTCTGGGCATCGGCGCGTTCGCCGAGAAGACGCTGGTCGCGGCGGGCCAGTGCACCAAGGTGGACCCGGCGGCCTCGCCGGCCGCCGCCGGTCTGCTCGGCTGCGGCGTGATGGCGGGCATCGGTGCGGCGATCAACACCGGCGGGGTGACCCGCGGTGACAGCGTCGCGGTGATCGGCTGTGGTGGGGTCGGCAACGCGGCCGTGGTCGGCGCCCGGCTGGCCGGCGCGGCCAAGATCATCGCGGTCGACATCGACGCCCGCAAGCTGGACACCGCGCTGAAGCTCGGCGCGACCCACGCCGTGCACTCCGCGACCGGTGACCCGGTCGAGGAGATCCGCGCGCTGACCGGCGGTCACGGCGCGGACGTGGTGATCGAGGCGGTCGGCCGTCCGGAGACGTACAAGCAGGCGTTCTACGCCCGCGACCTGGCCGGCACCGTCGTGCTGGTCGGCGTGCCGACGCCCGAGATGCAGCTGGAGCTGCCGCTGATCGACGTCTTCGGACGCGGCGGTGCGCTGAAGTCCTCCTGGTACGGCGACTGCCTGCCCTCGCGGGACTTCCCGATGCTGATCGACCTCTACCAGCAGGGCCGGCTCGACCTGGACGCCTTCGTCACCGAGACCATCGCGCTGGACGAGGTCGAGCAGGCCTTCACCCGGATGCACGGCGGCGACGTGCTGCGTTCGGTGGTGGTGTTCTGATGCAGATGATGCCCCCCGAGCCCGAGATCGAGCTCCTCGTCACCTCCGGCACCTTCGAACTCGACGGTGGCAGCTGGGAGGTGGAGAACAACGTCTGGATCATCGCGAACGACCGGGACGCCGTGGTGATCGACCCGGCGCACGACGCGCAGGCGATCGCCAACGCCGTCGGCGACCGCCGGGTGCTCGCGATCATCTGCACGCACGCGCACAACGACCACGTCAACGCCGCTCCGGCGCTGGCCGCGATCACCGGCGCGTCGATCTACCTGCACCCGGCCGACCTGCCGCTGTGGAAGCAGGCGCACCCGTCCGACAGCCCCGACGAGGAGCTGCGGGACGGTCAGCGGATCACCGTCGGCGGGCTGTACCTGCACATCCGCCACACGCCCGGGCACAGCCCCGGCGGGGTGAGCGTGTACGTGCCCGCGCTGGAGGCGGTCTTCACCGGCGACACGCTCTTCCAGGGCGGGCCGGGCGCGACCGGGCGGTCCTTCTCGGACTTCCCGACGATCATCGACTCGATCCGCACCCGGCTGCTCGACCTGCCGCCGCAGACCGTCGTGCACACCGGGCACGGGTCGACCACCACGATCGGCGAGGAGGCTCCGCACCTGGAGGAGTGGATCGCGCGCGGGCACTGACTCACACGCGGGCACTGATTCACAGCGCCCATCGGCACACCCTCACAGAGCGGCGAGCTGCTCCGTGAGGGTGTCGCTGTGCTGGAACGTCAGACCGGCCAGCGCGACGTGCTTCCAGCGGACCGTGCCGTCGGCGTCCAGGATGAAGACCGAGCGGCGCAGCCCCAGGCCCGGGACCGCGATGCCGAAGGCCTTGGCGACCGCGCGGTCCTCGTCGGCGAGCAGCGGGAAGCCGAGCCGGTGCTTGCGGGCGAAGGCCTCGTGGCTGGTCAGGTCCTGCGGGCTGATCGCCCAGACGGCCGCGCCGAGGTCCTTGAACCGGTCCAGGTCGGACGTGTAGGAGCAGAGCTGCTTCGTGCAGACGGCGGTGTCGTCGCCCGGGTAGAAGACCAGCACCAGCGGGTGGCCCTTGGCGTCGGCCGCCCGGTACTCGCGCTGCTCGGCGACGCCGTCCTTGAGCAGCAGGCCGGGGAGGGTGAAGTCGGGGGCGGGCGTGCCGACCTCGGGGGACTTGGCCATGGTGGTCCTTCGCCGTGACGGGATATGGAGCGCAGGGGGATAGAACGTTCGTTCTTCCTGATGCTAGCCCTTCAGCCGGGCCGCCCGCCAGCGTGCAGTACGGTCGGAGCGTGAGTACGCCAGCCGCCACCCCGACCCCCGCCCGCACGCGAGTGCTGGAGACCGCCACCCGGCTCTTCTACACCGAGGGCATCCATGCGGTCGGCGTGGACCGGATCGTCACCGAGGCGGGCGTCACCCGGGCCACCTTCTACCGGCACTTCCCCGGCAAGGAGGAGCTGGTCCGCAGCTACATCCAGGCCTGGGACGAGCGGATCAGAGCCGAGGTCGCCGAGGCGCTGCCCGCGCTGGCGGCCGATCAGGCGCTGGCGCAGCTGGTGGCGCGGCTCGGGCAGGAGATGTGCGGCCCGGGGTTCCGCGGCTGCCCGTTCATCAACGCGGCGGCCGAGTACCCGGATCCCGGGCATCCGGTCGCCCGCGCGATCGCCGAGCACCGCGACTGGCTGCGCGAGCTGTTCGGCCGGCTGCTGACCGGCGCCGGGGTGGCCGATCCGGAGCGGCGCGCGGACGTGCTGGTGCTGCTGCGGGACGGTGCGATGGTCGGGGCGGCGCTCGGCCGGCCGGCGCAGGTGGCGGCGGCGCTGGCGGACGCGGTCGCGCCGCTGCTGCGCTGACGGGCCGTGAGCCGGCGGGTGCCGGGTGCCGGGTGCCGGGCGGCGGGAGCTCGGCTGAGGGGCTGTCGGCCGGATGACCTGATGGTCCGATCGGTCGGCATCCGGCGCCGGGCCGCTGTGTCGCCGTCGCGCCGGGGGATCCCTACCGGTCGGGGGCACGTCCACCGAAAGGGATCTTCATGCCACAGCACACTCTCCGCCGCGCGGCCCTGGTCGCCGCGCTCGCGCTCGCGACCAGCCTCACCGGGACGGTCGCGGCCGGCGCCACCTCGCCCGAGGACCATCCGATCGAGGTGAGCATCGGCGCCACCGGGATCCAGGCGCCCGCCACCGGCGTCGGCGGCCTGGTCAGCTTCCGGGTCAAGACGGACGACGCGAACGGCCGTCACCTCCAGCTGTTCCGGCTGCACGACGGCGCCACCCTCGCGCAGTTGGAGCAGGACCTGGCCGGTGCGGTGAGCCAGACGCCGCAGACCCGGGCCGCCGGCGTGCGTGCCGTGCGCGGCGAGGCCGACGCGCTCGGCGGCGCCATGGTCACGCCGGCGGTGCACGAGCAGTTCACCGAGGAGATCGCGCCCGGCGCCGTCTACCTGGTGGACATGACCGCGCTGCGGGCCGACCCGGCCCACCCGGTGGTCCAGCGCATCGACCTCGCCGGCACCGGCGGGCAGAGCGCCAACCAGGCCCGGTTCGACGACGGCATGGTGATCGCCCAGGACGCGGCCGCCGGTCCGCGGTTCCGGACCGAGAGCTTCGACCACGCGCACCTGGCCTACCTGATGCGCAACGACTCCGCGCAGCTGCAGGAGATGGAGGTGCTGCCGGTCGGCCCGGACACCACCGACGAGCAGCTGCGGGTCTACTTCGCCGCGGTCGCGTCCGGTCTGAGCCCGGCCTCGCCGTTCACCGGTCCCGCCACCGGCTTCGGTGCGATCTCCAGCGGCCTGAGCGCCTCGGTCCAGGCGCACGGTCTGCTCCCCGGCCGCTACGCGCTGATCAGCCAGGTGCCCGACGAGGACTTCGGCGAGCCGCAGGCCGCGCTCGGCATGCACCAGATCGTCACGCTCCAGTGATCGTCAGGCTCTGGTGACGGCCTGCCGGACGGGGGCCGCGGACTGCCGCAGCCCCCGCCGGCCCGCCGCGCCGAAGGCTCAGTGCTTTGGGCCGTACATGATGACCCCGACCCCGACCAGGCAGATCGCCGCTCCGACCAGGTCGTAGCGGCTGGGCCGGAACCCGTCCACGACCACGCCCCAGGCGAGTGAGCCGGCCACGAAGACGCCGCCGTAGGCCGCCAGTACCCGGCCGAAGTGGCTGTCCGGCTGCAGCGCCGCGACGAAGCCGTAGCCGCCGAGCACCACCACCCCGATCCCGGCCAGCCACCAGGGCCGGGATTCGCGCATGCTCTGCCAGATCAGCCAGCAGCCACCGATCTCGGCGATGGCGGCGAGCACGAAGAGGGCGGCTGAGCGCAGCACGATCATGGCGAAAGGATAGGCGGCGGCGTGTTGACTGCTGAGCGTGGTGTTTGTGTCACTGTCCGCTGATAACGTCGCGGCTGCCGAGTGCCGATGAGAGGGGTCACCGTGGTCACCATGTCGAGGACGCCGCGCCGGATCGCGACGCTGGCCGCGGGGCTGCTGCTCACGGCCACCGCGGCGGTGGCCGTGGCGCCGCCCGCCGGCGCGGCCGACGGGGTCGCGGTGCGCAACGTCGGCTCCGGTCGCTGCCTGGGCATCTACAACGGGAACGCGGCACCGGGGGAGACCGCGGTGCAGTGGAGCTGCAACGGCTACGGCGACCAGGCCTGGACGTTCCACTTCGCGCACGACGGCTTCTACACGCTCACCAACGCCAGTACGGGCATGTGCCTGGACGTCTTCAACGGCTACACGACGCAGGGCGAGCGTGCGGTGCAGTGGACGTGCAACGGCAGCGCCAGCCAGCTCTGGTACTACGACCGGGATCCGAGCACCTCGCGTTACCGCCTGATCAACGACAACTCCGGCCAGTGCCTGGGCATCTGGGAGGCCTCCACGGACGAGGGGGCGTACGTGGTCCAGGCGCAGTGCAACGGGAAGGACGACCAGCTCTGGTCCTGACGGCCGGCGCCACCACCGGCCTGACAGCGGATCCGCTGTCAGGCCGGTGGCTTTCGGTGCTCGACCGGGCGGTCAGAACTCGGAGTTGGCGAACCAGTGGGCGAGCAGCTCCTGGTCGCCGGCGGTCTCGAAGGCCGGCGAGGTGTGGTCGAGCCGGCCGTACAGCGCCAGCAGCAGGTCCGCAGCGGCGCCCTGGACGCTCGCGGTCGCGGTGGTCGCCTCGTCGGCTCCGGTGGCCTCGGCGAGCAGGCCGAAGCCGTCCGGGCGCAGCTGGACCAGCCAGTCGCCGGGCGCGTCCGTGCTGCGGAAGCGGATGGTCGTGTGCTCGCCGCGCAGGTTCGCCACCTTCGGCGCGAACGGCGTCGCGAACGGCAGGTTGACCAGGAACTCGGCCACGCCGTCCACCGCGAGCGCGCGGTCGATCGCGGTGGGCAGGCCCAGCGCGCGCTCGGCGTCGGTCCGGTGCACCAGCGTCTCGAAGAGCATCCGGCGGGCCCAGAAGCGGGCGTGCTGGTCGGCGCCCCAGGCCCACATCGGGGCGTCGGGCTCGATGGTCGCGAAGGCCTCGGCCGCCACGGTCGAGCTCGCGGTCAGCCAGTCGGGGTAGCCCTCGTCCGTCGCGGGGAGGTCGAGGACGACGTCGCGGCTGGTCGGGCGGGACTGGATGCGCTGCTGCAGCAGCGCGGAGAACCAGCGGTGCACGCTGCCGGTGTGCCGGATCAGGTCGGTCAGCGTCCAGCCGGGGCAGCTGGGGACCGGGGTGGCGGGGTCGGCGCCCCGGACGATGGAGACGAAGCGGGCGGTCTCGGTGGCGACGGCCGCGCGGTGGTCCGGCTGCTGGTGCTCGGGGTGCTGGGGGAGGCTCATGTCGGAGAGCCTAACCAGAGCCGCGTCCCAGGTCGGGCCCCAGGTCGGGCCCGGTCGTCCCCCGAACGGGGCAGGCCGGGCCCGACCGGCGGGTCAGCGGGTGCCGAGCAGCTCGGCGATCCGCGCGGCGGAGGTGCCGACCCCGGTCGGGCCGGGGATCCTCGGGATCCTCGGTGTGTTGGTGCCGGTGTCAGAGACGGTCCCGGTGCCGGAGGCGGACGCGGCGGCGGTCAGTGGTGCGGCGGCGAGCCGCTGCCGGAACCCGGCCGGCTGGTACTCCAGGTTCGCCTCCTTGTACCGGCCGACCTCCCGGTGCCAGTTGAGGATCCCGGAGAGCCAGTTCCGCAGGCCCTGCGTATAGTCCTCCAGCGCCTTGCGCGCGTTCGCGTCGAGCTCGAAGTCCTCGTAGAGCTGGGGCAGTTCGTTCCTCGCGATGTGCTGGAACTGCTGCAGCCGGGAGTCCATCAGGTCGGCGACGATGGCCGCCGCGTGCTCGCGGTCGCAGCTGAGGAAGTTCTGCACGACCAGGACCAGGTTGTGCAGCTCCCCCTCGAACTGGATCTCCTTCTGGTAGGAGAACAGGTCGTTGAGCAGGCAGGCCCAGTCGGCGGCGGAGTCCTCCAGCGCCTTCACGGTGCCGGTCCGCCAGACCTCGGCCGGCACGTCCTCGCCGAGCTCGAAGCGGGCCAGGCTGGTGGTGAGCGGGGTGCCGAAGGTGAGCCGGCGCATCTCGATGTAGTCGATCGGGTCGGGGATCCGGTGCTGCGCCATGTTGCCGATCTCCCAGGCCCAGGCGTCCAGCATCACGTCCATCCCCTCGCGGAATGCCTCGCGCTGGGGGAGGGAGAGCCCGGCGGTGGTGCGCTGCCAGAGCTCGGCGAGGCCGCGTTGCAGCACGGTGGTGGCCGGCGGGGTGTCGGCGGGGGACTCGATCGGCATGAACCGCTTGAGGTCCTCCATGCAGGTCTTCGCCGCGAGCGGGTTGGCGGGGTGGCCGAAGGCCAGCGGGATCCAGTCGTCCGCGTAGGTGCCCCAGGTCAGCCAGGCGGCGGAGAGCTGCAGCCCGTCGAGCGTGTCGTCCGGCTGGAGGCCGGCCGAGCAGAGTGCGAGGTCGGTGTGGCGCATCCAGGCGTCCGTCCAGCCGCCGGAGTCGGGCACGCCGGGGCGGAACTCGGTGATGCCGAGCTCCTCGGACCAGGCGTAGACGTACTCCCGGGCGGCGTCCAGCAGGGGGTGCAGCCGGAGCGTGAACGGCAGCCGGAGGTCCGGCAGTTCGAGTGGCCCGACCGCCTGGTACGGCACGTGCGTGAACGGCTTCAGCGCATCCGTCAGGTCGGTCAGCCGGCGCAGCCGGGCGGCCGAGGTGCCGAGGCCGACCGGGACCGCCGAGAACAGGCCGGCCGCACCGGCACCGCTCGCGCCGCCGGTGCCGGCGGCGCTCTCCGCAGTGGTGAGCGAGGCCCGGTCGTTCATGTAGCGACTGGACCGCATGTGCCATTCGTGGCCGCCGGACTGCCAGTCCTGAAGGCCCTTCACGTACGCCATCACCCGGGTCTGCTCGGCCGGGTCCAGGCCGTGCTGGGCGAAGAGCGGCGGCAGTTCGGCGAAGACGGTGTTCTCGAACTGGTGCAGCCGGGACGTCAGCATGTCGTTGACGGCGTCGGCGGCCTGCTGGGGGCTGTAGTCGAGGAACCTCTCCAGCACCAGCACGCCGTTGCTCAGCTCGCCCTCGCCCTCGGTCTCCCGCTGGTAGGAGAAGAGGTCGTTGCGCAGGTGGACGCCGTCCGAGAACGCGTCCCGGAGCACCCGCAGCGGGCGGCTGGCGGCGACCGCGGCGGGCACTTCGCCGGCCACGTACTCGACCAGGCCGGCCGACCAGGGCGCGCCGCCGACCTTGCGGCGCATCTCGATGTACTCGACCGGGTTGGGGATCCGGCCGATGTTGATGTTGGAGAGCTCCCACATCGACTCGTTCAGCAGGTGCTCGGTGCTGAGCCGGAACCGGGCCCGCCAGTCCGTCGACATGTGCGGCACCGTGCGGGCCCACAGGTCGGCCAGGCCCGCCTCGACCGGGTTGGTCGGTTCGGGAAAGCCGCCGGTCAGGTCCATCGGCATGAAGGCGGCCAGCCGGTCGAGGTAGGCCTTGCCGCCGGCCCGGTCCTGGGTGCGTTTGAACGTCTCCAGGAAGTGGTCGTCGAAGAAGAACACCCAGACGTACCAGTCGGTGACCAGGTCGAGCGCGCTGCTGTCGCAGTCCGGGTGGGTGTACGCGCAGAGCAGCGCGTAGTCGTGCTCCTCCAGGTCCCGCAGCTCCCAGATGCCGCTGCCCTCCAGCATGCCCATGCCGCGGGCCCAGTGCCGGGTGTGCTCCCGGGCCTGCTCCAGGTGCGGGTTGAGCCGGGCCGGGTGCGGCAGGTAGAACTCGGGCATCTGGAACGGCTGTGCCATGGGGATCCTCCACACCAGGAGTCGGGCCGTCGATCTTCGGGTCTCTGCTGGAAGCAGTCTCCGTGGAAGATCGACGGCCGGTAAGCCGCGTACGGCAGCGCGTGGGAGGCGTGCGCCGAGCGGCGCACGTGATCTTTCGAGTGAAGCCGGCGGCTTCTGCTGACGATCTGCTGACGGGTCTACTGACGGTAGGTCGTGAGGAAGCGGCCGATCCGGCTGATCGCCGTCTCCAGGTCGTCGGCCCGGGGCAGCGTGACGAAGCGGAAGTGGTCCGGGCGGGGCCAGTTGAAGCCGGTGCCCTGGACGATGTGGATCTTCTCGCGGAGCAGCAGGTCCAGCACGAACTGCTCGTCGTCCTTGATCTTGTGCACCGCGGGGTCCAGCTTGGCGAACGCGTACAGCGCGCCCTTGGGCTTGACGCAGCTGACGCCGGGCAGCTCGTTCAGCGCGCGCCAGGTGACGTCGCGCTGTTCGGTGAGCCGGCCGTTCGGCAGCGTCAGGTCGTGGATCGACTGGTGGCCGCCGAGCGCTGCCTGGACGGCGTACTGGGCCGGCACGTTGGGGCACAGCCGCATGCCGGCCAGCATGGTCAGGCCCTCCAGGTAGTCCCGGGCGCGCTGCTTGGGGCCGGAGACGAGCAGCCAGCCGCTGCGGAAGCCGGCCACCCGGTACGCCTTGGAGAGGCCGTTGAAGGTGAGCGTGACCACGTCGTCGGCGAGCGCGGCGAGGCAGTGGTGCTCGACGCCGTCGTAGAGGATCTTGTCGTAGATCTCGTCGGCCAGCACCATCAGGCCGTGCCGGCGGGCCAGGTCGAGGATGCCCTCCAGCAGCTCCTTCGGGTAGACCGCGCCGGTCGGGTTGTTCGGGTTGATCACCACGATCGCCTTGGTGCGGGAGGTGATCTTCGCGGCGATGTCGTCGAGGTCCGGGTACCACTCGGCCTCCTCGTCGCACAGGTAGTGCACCGCCTTGCCGCCGGCGAGCCGGACCACGGCCGTCCACAGCGGGAAGTCGGGGGCGGGGACGAGCACTTCGTCGCCGTCGTCCACCAGCGCCTGGACGGCCATCTGGATCAGCTCGGAGGCGCCGTTGCCGAGGAAGACGTCGTTGACGTCGACGCCGGCCACGCCGCGCTGCTGGTAGTACTGCACGACCGCGCGGCGGGCGGGCAGGATCCCGCGCGAGTCGCTGTAGCCGTGCGCGGTGGGGAGGTTGCGGATGATGTCCTGCAGGATCTCCTCGGGCGCCTCGAAGCCGAACGGTGCCGGGTTGCCGGTGTTCAGGCGCAGCACGCTGTGTCCGGCCTCCTCCAGCGCGTTCGCCTGGTCGACCACCGGGCCGCGGATCTCGTAGCACACGCCTGCGAGTTTGCTGGACTGCCGAAACTCCATCTGCCTGCCTCCCGGCCTCACCGCACCGCCGCCATAACCTGGCAGCTTTGTTCTACCAAGTATGCACTTGGAAAGTCCAACCTTTTGGCTATGCTGATGCCATGTCACGCCGAAGCTACGACCAGTACTGCGCGATTGCCCGTGCCCTGGACGCGGTGGGGGAGCGCTGGAGCCTCCTGATCGTCCGTGAGCTCCTGGGCGGGCCGCGCCGGTACACCGACCTGCACGCGGACCTGCCCGGGGTCAGCACGGACATCCTGGCCACCCGGCTGAAGCAGCTGGAGGCGGAGGGTCTGGTCGAACGGCGCAAGCTGGAGCGGCCGGCCAGCGCGATGGTCTATCAGCTGACCGAGCGCGGCACGGAGCTGCGCGTGGTGATCGACGCGCTCGGTGCCTGGGGGCTGCCCGCGCTCGGCGAGCAGCGGCCGACCGACGCGGTGCGCGGGCACTGGGTCACCGGCGCGGCCGGCGTGCCCGGCGTGTGACGAGACTGGCGCCGCAGGGCGCCGCTGGATGCTCGGGGCCGTCGAGAGGGAAGCTCGACGGCCCCGAGTGCTGTTCGTCGCTGTCCGCCCGCGGCGTGGCCGGGAAATCCGGTTGCCGAGCCGCCGTGCGGGCGCGCATGGTACGAACCGTGATGATCACCCGTGCCACCGAGGCGGACGCCGATGCCGCCGCCGCGCTCTACCTGCGCTCCTTCACCACCGCCCTGCCGGGCGTCCGCCTCGCGCACAGTGCCGAGGAGGTGCACGGCTGGTTCCGGTACGTCGTCGTCCCGCAGCTGGAGACCTGGCTGGCCACCGCGCCGGACGGCGAGCCGGCCGGCCTGCTGGTGCTGGACGGCGGCTCGCTCGAACAGCTCTACCTGGCGCCCGAGTGGCGCGGCCAGGGGCTGGGCGACCAGCTCGTCGAGCTCGCCAAGCGGCAGCGCCCCGAGGGGCTGGAGCTGTGGACCTTCCAGGTCAACGGCGCGGCCCGGCGGTTCTACCGGCGGCACGGCTTCGTCGAGGCCGAGCTGACCGACGGCAGCCGTAACGAGGAGCGCGAGCCGGACGTCCGCTGCGTCTGGACGCCCGTCGGGACGCCCCTCGGATCGGTCGAGGTGACCGGCGAGTAGCATCGGGATGCCATGAACGAGACCAGCATCCCCACCCGCTTCGCCAGCTATGTCGCGGTCGGCGACTCCTTCACCGAGGGCATGTGCGACGAGCTGCGCCCGGACGGCCACTTCCGCGGCTGGGCCGACCGGCTCGCCGCCGCCCTGGCTGCGGAGGTCGCCGAAGCCGCTGAGGCCGCTGAGGCCGCTGAGGCCGCTGACGGAGAAGTCGGCGGGGCCGACTTCCGGTACGCCAACCTCGCGGTGCGCGGCAAGCTGATCGGCCAGATCTGCGACGAGCAGCTGGCCCCCGCCGTCGCGATGGGGGCCGAACTGGTCACGCTGGCCGGTGGGCTGAACGACGTGCTGCGACCCGGCTGCGAGATCGCCGAGGTGCAGGCGCGGCTCGGCGCGGCGGTCGAGGCGCTGCTGGCCGGCGGCGCCGTGGTGGTGCTCTTCAGCAGCACCGACCCGAGCCGCCGGATGGCGGGCAGCGCCCGGCTGATGCCGGCCATCCGCCGGCTGCGCGCCTTCGTCCAGGAGCTCGCCGAGCACCCCCGGGTGGTCATGGTGGATCTCTTCCCGGCCGGCTGCTTCGACGACCGCCGACTCTGGGCCGAGGACCGGCTGCACCTGTCGGCGCAGGGCCACCAGCGGGTCGCTGAGGCGGTCCGCCAGGCGCTCGGCCGCCCGCCCGCCTTCGACTGGCGCGCCCCGCTGCCGCCCGCCCCGCCGGTCGGCCGGTGGACCGCACTCCGCGGCGACCTGCACTGGCTGCGGATCCACGTCGGCCCGTGGCTGCTGCGCCGCGTCACCGGCCGCTCCTCCGGAGACGGCCGCCCGCCGAAGCGCGCGCAGCTGCTGCCTTTCCGGGACTGAGCGGCCCGGGGCCGCACCGGAAGCGGTGCGGCCCCGGGCTCGCGTCCTACCGAAGCAGACGGATCGTCACTTCATCGAGCAGGCGCCGGCCCTGTTGCTCCAGAGCGGCTGGACCGCGAAGGTGCCGGTCGGCAGCGTGAGTTCCTGGAAGTTGCTCTCGCACAGGTCGCCGATCTCCTCGCCGCCCGCGGTGAGCCAGCCGCCGGCCGGCTGCGGGTCGGTGATCGACTCGGCGTACTCGTGGCCCTCGACGATGCTGAACGCGTCCAGCTTGCCGCCGAGTGCGGAGTTCGGGCAGCGGCTGCCCGCGGGGGCGTCCAGCTGGTACGGCATGTTGGTGAACGAGACGCTGCCGCTGTAGTCGTGCCAGGCGCAGAAGCCGGAGCCCGGCCAGCCGTCCGGCGAGGTGCCGTGCGGGCTCATCACGACGATCTGCGCGTCCGGGTTTCCGGCTACGCCGAAGTGGTTGGCGGCCTTGTTGGCCTCGTTCGCGAGGGAGTTCGCCGAGGAGGAGGCCGGGGCCGCCTTCGCGTTGTCCGACCAGGTGCCGCCGTAGACCGCGCCGCTGAAGGTCGCGCCGGTGCCGGTGTAGTCCGGGTACTGCGAGGTGATCCGGGACCAGATGTCCGTACTGGTGCCGAGCCCCTTGAAGAAGTTCGCCATGTAGGCCGGGATGCCGTTGGTGTCCTTGTTCCACTGGCTACCCCAGAAGTCGAGGTAGACCTTCGGGTGGTGCTGCACCGCGCCGCCGTTGTAGACGACCTGGGTGCCCGCCGGCGCCTGCCCGGTGGCGGCGGCCGAGAAGACCCCGAGGTGCGCGCCGGAGGTCGTGGCCGCGGCGTTCACGGTGTGGGCGGAGGCGGCCGGGGCGGCGACCAGTTGGGCGGCGGGGAGCACGCCGACGGCCAGCACCGCACCGAGGGCGGCCAGCGGGCGGCGCAGGTTCACGAGTTTCATGGCGCTCGCAATCACGAGAGGGGGTGTGGGGGTTGTGCTGCGGCGGCTCGGTGCCGATACTCGCCGCCCGGGGGACGCGCCGGAAGATGGCAAACTCGACGTATACACGCCAAGACGGGAACCTGACGGCCGCTTATGATCGGCCCGGACCCCGCTCTCAAGGAGTTGTCGTGACCAGTCCCGCCGCCACCCAGCGCTATCGCGCCGCCCGTGACTTGATGATCGGTCGGGAGGAATCCGCTACGGAGGACTTTGCCTGGCCGGCCTTCGACGGCCCCTTCAACTGGGCGATCGACTGGTTCGACGCGATCGCCCGCGGCAACGACCGCACGGCGCTGTGGATCGTCGAGGAGGACGGCGCCGAGGCGAAGTACACCTTCGCCGAGCTCGCGCACCGCTCGGACCAGGTCGCGCACTGGCTGGCCGGCCGCGGTGTCCGGCAGGGTGACCGGGTGCTGCTGATGCTCGGCAACCAGGTCGAGCTCTGGGAGTCGATGCTCGCGGTGATGAAGCTCGGCGCGGTGATCATGCCGACCACGACGGCCCTCGGCGCGGCGGACCTGGCCGACCGGATCGAGCGCTCCGGCGCCCGGCACGTGATCGCCAACGCGGCCGACACCGCCAAGTTCGAGACGGTTCCCGGCGATTACACCCGCATCATGGTCGGCGGCGGCAGCGCCGACGGCTGGGTCGGGTTCGAGGAGGCCTACCGGCTGGCCGACCCGGCGCCGTTCACCGCCGTCACGGCGCCCGATGATCCGCTGCTCGTCTACTTCACGTCCGGCACCACCAGCCGGCCCAAGATGGTCGAGCACACCCAGGTCTCCTACCCGGTCGGCCACTTCACCACGATGGCCTGGGTCGGCCTGCGCCCCGGCGACGTCCACCTCAACATCAGCTCGCCGGGCTGGGCCAAGCACGCCTGGAGCTGCTTCTTCGCGCCGTGGATCGCCGAGGCGACGATCTTCGTGCACAACTACACCCGCTTCGACGCGGCCCGCCTGGTGGGCCACCTGCACCGGGCCGGGGTCACCACGTTCTGCGCCCCGCCGACGGTCTGGCGGATGCTGATCCAGAGCGACCTGTCGGCCGGTCCGGGCGCGCTGCGCGAGCTGGTCGCGGCCGGCGAGCCGCTCAACCCCGAGGTGATCGCGCAGATCGAGCGGCACTGGGGGCTGACCATCCGGGACGGCTTCGGCCAGACCGAGACGACCCTGCTGATCGGCAACCAGCCCGGAGCGCCGGTCAAGCCCGGCTCGATGGGCCGTCCGCTGCCGGGCGTGCCGGTGGTGCTGGTCGATCCGGTGACCGGCAAGCCGGCCGAGGAGGGCGAGATCTGCCTCGACCTGGCGAGCCGCCCGCTCAACCTGATGACCGGCTACCTGGGCGACGCCGAACGCAACGCCGAGGTGATGGCGGGCGGTTACTACCGCACCGGCGACGTCGCCGCGCGCGACGCGGACGGCTACATCACCTACATCGGCCGCACCGACGACGTGTTCAAGGCCTCGGACTACAAGATCTCGCCGTTCGAGCTGGAGAGCGTGCTGATCGAGCACCCGGCGGTCGCCGAGGCCGCCGTCGTCCCGGCGCCGGACCCGACCCGGCTCGCGGTGCCGAAGGCGTACGTCGCGCTCGCGCCCGGCTGGGCGCCGGACCGGGAGACCGCGCTGGCGATCCTCGGATACGCGCGCGAGCACCTCGCGCCCTACCTGCGGGTGCGCCGGATCGAGTTCTACGAGCTGCCGAAGACGATCTCCGGCAAGATCCGCCGGGTCGAGCTGCGGGCCCGCGAGGAGCAGGCCCATCAGGAGCCGGGCGGCGCGCTCACGCAGGAGTGGCGCGAGGAGCAGTTCCCCGAACTGCGCGGCGGCAGCCGGCCGGCCGTCAGCTGACCGGACGCCGGCCGGCCGGGCGTCAACTCAGCGTGATGCGGATCCCGACCGTCCCGTCGAGGCCGCGGCGCAGCCGGCTGCCGAGCAGCGTCAGCCGGCCGGTCAGCCCGTACTTCTTCGCCAGCAGCGGCCGGTAGCGGGCCGTCCCGGCGGCGTCCAGCAACTGCGCGGTCGCCGGGACGGATTCGCCGGTCGGCCGTCCGCGCAGGTCGCACGGCCCGACCAGCACCTCGGCGCGCCGCCGGATCCGCTTCACCTTCCACGAGTCCGCGACCGTCCAGATCCCCAGCGCGTCGCCGTCCCGCACCACCCAGACCGGCGTGGGCACGGCGGTGCCGTCCTTCTTGTACGAGGTGACCAGCAGGTACTTGCCCCGGCCCAGCCGCTCCAGCAGCGCGTCATCCATGCCCGGACTTTACAGCTGTCAGAATTGCGGGACGTACGTGCAGCGCAACTCTGGAGAAGGTGACCGGCTTCGTGACCACGCCAGCCGAACAGGCAGCACAGGCAGCAGCGGCAGCCGAACGGGCAGTCGGGCTGCGGATCGCCGAGGAACTCGGCGTCCGCGAAGGGCAGGTGAAGGCGGCCGTCGAGCTGCTGGACGGCGGCTCGACCGTCCCGTTCATCGCGCGGTACCGCAAGGAGGTCACCGGCGAGCTGGACGACACGCAGCTGCGCACGCTGGAGGAGCGGCTGCGCTACCTGCGCGAACTGGAGGAGCGCCGCAGCGCGGTGCTGGAGTCGATCGACTCGCAGGGCAAGCTGGACGAGGCGCTGCGGGCGCAGATCCTGGCCGCCGACTCCAAGGCGCGGCTGGAGGACATCTACCTGCCGTTCAAGCCGAAGCGGCGCACCAAGGCGCAGATCGCCCGCGAGGCCGGTCTCGAGCCGCTCGCCGAGCAGCTGCTCGCCGACCCCTCGCAGGGCCCGGCCGCGCTCGCCGCGGGATTCCTCAACGAGGCGGTCGCCGACGCGCCCGCCGCGCTGGAGGGCGCCCGGTCGATCCTGGTCGAGCGGTTCGCCGAGGACGCCGACCTGATCGGCTCGCTGCGCGAGCGGATGTGGACGCGGGGCCGGGTGGTCGCCACCGTGCGGGCGGGCAAGGAGCAGGAGGGCGCGAAGTTCGCCGACTACTTCGACTTCGCCGAGCCGTACACCAAGCTCCCCTCGCACCGGATCCTGGCGATGCTGCGCGGTGAGAAGGAGGAGGTGCTCGACCTCGAACTCTCGCCGGAGGACGGCGAGCAGAGCGGCGACCTGCCCGGACCGAGCGACTACGAGCAGCGGATCGCGGCCCGCTTCGGGGTCGCCGACCACGGCCGGCCGGCCGACAAGTGGCTCGGTGACACGGTCCGCTGGGCCTGGCGGACCAGGATCCTGGTGCGCCTGGGCATCGACCTGCGCACCCGGCTGCGCCAGGAGGCCGAGGACGAGGCGGTCAGGGTCTTCGCCGCCAACCTGCGCGACCTGCTGCTCGCCGCGCCGGCCGGCACCCGGGCCACCATGGGCCTGGACCCGGGTTTTCGTACCGGCGTCAAGGTCGCGGTCGTCGATGCCACCGGAAAGGTGGTCGCGCACGACACCATCTACCCGCACCAGCCGGCGAACAAGTGGGACGCCTCGCTCGCCACGCTGGCCGCGCTCGCGGCGAAGCACTCGGTCGACCTGGTCGCGATCGGCAACGGCACCGCCTCGCGCGAGACCGACAAGCTGGCCGAGGACCTGATCAAGCGTCACCCCGAGCTGAAGCTGACCAAGGCGATCGTCTCCGAGGCCGGCGCCTCGGTCTACTCGGCCTCCGCGTACGCCTCGCAGGAGCTGCCGGAGCTCAACGTGTCGATCCGCGGCGCGGTCTCGATCGCGCGCCGCCTCCAGGACCCGCTGGCCGAGCTGGTCAAGATCGACCCCAAGTCGATCGGCGTCGGCCAGTACCAGCACGACCTCAGCGAGGTGAAGCTGTCCCGCTCGCTCGACGCGGTGGTCGAGGACTGTGTGAACGCGGTCGGTGTGGACGTCAACACCGCCTCCTCGCCGCTGCTCACCCGGGTCTCCGGGGTGACCGCGACGCTGGCCGACAACATCGTGGCGCACCGCGACGCGAACGGCCCGTTCCGCACCCGGCGCGCGCTCAAGGACGTCGCCCGGCTCGGCCCGAAGGCCTTCGAGCAGTGCGCGGGCTTCCTGCGGATCCCCGGCGGTGACGACCCGCTGGACGCCTCCGCGGTGCACCCCGAGGCGTACCCGGTGGTGCGGCGGATGCTGGCGAAGACCGGCGGCACGGTCGCCGAGCTGATCGGCAACGGCCCGGCGCTGCGCGCGCTGCGGCCGAGCGAGTTCGCCGACGAGACCTTCGGCATCCCGACCGTCACCGACATCCTCGGCGAGCTGGACAAGCCGGGGCGCGACCCGCGCCCGGCCTTCAAGACCGCCACCTTCAAGGAGGGCGTCGACAAGATCGGCGACCTGGAGGTGGGCATGGTGCTGGAGGGCGTGGTCACCAACGTGGCCGCGTTCGGCGCGTTCGTCGACGTGGGCGTGCACCAGGACGGCCTCGTGCACGTCTCGGCGCTCTCGGCGCGGTTCGTCAAGGATCCGCGCGAGGTGGTCAAGCCGGGTGACGTGGTGACCTGCAAGGTCGTCACGGTGGACGTCCAGCGCAAGCGGATCGGGCTGACGCTTCGGCTGGACGACGAGGTGACGAGGGAGGCCAAGCCCGCGCAGGGCACCGGCCGCGAGGGCGGCGGGGGCGGCGGGCGTGACCGTGAGCGCGGCTCCCGGCCGCCGCGGCAGGACCGCCGCGGCGGGTCCGCGCCGGCCGCGCCGGTCGCCAACAGCGCGATGGCGGACGCGCTGCGCAGGGCCGGCCTGGGCAAGTAGGCGCTACTGAGCGATCGCTGACGGGGCGTGCGGCAGTGGCCGCACGCCCCGTCAATTCGTCAGCGCCCGGCGCGGTCCTCGGCCGCCAGCGCGATCAGCTCGCCCCACCACGGCTCGCGCCCGTTCACCAGCAGCGCGGCCGCCTCGGTGGCCGGCATCGCGCGCACCTCGACGACCTGCTCGCCGTCCGCCGGATTGGTCGGCTCGGAGTCGACCGTCACCTCGCCCCAGCCCCAGAGCCACGCCTTCTCCGGGTGCGGCTGCCATGGCCGGTACGGCGTCGGACGGTCCGTCACGGCCCGGTGCGCGCCGACCCAGACCGGCGCGCCGAGCAGCCGGGCGCCGGCCTCCTCGCGCAGCTCGCGCGCCAGGCAGCTCTCGACGCTCTCGCCCGCCTCGCGGGTGCCGCCGGGCAGGAACCAGTGGCCGCGGGCGTCCCGGCAGAGCACCACCAGGCCGTCGCTGAACCCGATCAGGTGGATGTTGGTGATCAGCTCGTCCGGCGGCAGTTCGGTGCCGAAGCGGGCGTCCATGTCGCCCCACTCCCAGCGCTGTGGGGCGAAGAGCAGCGGATATCTGTCCTGTGGCCGATTCGCGAGATCGGTGGTTTCCGTCATCGGCCGATCGTAGTGCGCCGGGTGCGTGACGGCCCGGCCCCTCCCGTTCCCGGCCGGGCCCCTCCTCTTCTTTGCCAAGATGAGGCAAGCTGGAACTTCATTACTCATCGGTAGGAACCGTAGGAGCCAGGGCATGCCGCACACCCACGAGGTCACCAACCAGGTCCCGCCGCCGTACGGCCACAACACCGCCGAGGACCCGGCGCTGCTCGCCGCGCTGCACCGGGCCGGCGCCGGCTGGGCCGAGCCCGAGCTGCGCGAGCTCGGCGCCCTGGCCGGCACCGAACAGGCCGCCGAGTGGGGCCGGTTGGCGAACGAGAACGAGCCGGTGCTGCGCACCCACGACCGCTACGGCCACCGGATCGACGAGGTGGAGTTCCACCCCGCCTGGCACGAGCTGATGCGGGTCGCCGTCTCGCACGGCATGCACGCGGCCCCCTGGCAGGACGCCCGGCCCGGCGCGCACACCGCGCGGGCCGCGAAGTTCTACCTCTGGGGCCAGGTCGAGGCCGGCCACAGCTGCCCGATCTCGATGACCTACGCCTCCGTCCCGGCGCTGCGCACCACGCCGGCGCTCGCCGAGTGGCTGGAGCCGCTGCTCGCCTCCACCGTCTACGACTTCGGCCTGCGCGAGCCGCACGGCAAGCGCGGGCTGATCGCCGGCATGTCGATGACCGAGAAGCAGGGCGGCTCGGACGTGCGGGCCAACACGACCACCGCGATCCCGAGCGGGGACGGCAGCTACCGGCTGCTCGGGCACAAGTGGTTCACCTCGGCGCCGATGTCGGACGTGTTCCTGACGCTCGCTCAGGCGCCGGGCGGGCTCAGCTGCTTCCTGCTGCCGCGGGTGCTGCCGGACGGCACCCGCAACGCGCTGCGGATCCAGCGGCTCAAGGACAAGCTCGGCAACCGGTCCAACGCCTCGGCCGAGCTGGAGTACGAGGAGGCGGTCGGCTGGCTGGTCGGCGAGGAGGGGCGCGGGGTGCCGACCATCATCGAGATGGTCAACATGACCCGGCTCGACTGCACGCTCGGCGCCGCCTCGGGGATGCGGCTCGGCGTTCAGCGCGCGGTCCAACACGCCACCCACCGGCGGGCGTTCGGCGCCGCGCTGATCGACCAGCCGCTGATGAGCAACGTGCTGGCCGACCTCGCCGTGGAGTCCGAGGCGGCGACCACGGTCGCGCTGCGCCTCGCCGAGGCGACCGACCGCGGGCTGGCCGGTGAGGAGAGCGAACTGCTGCTCAAGCGGCTCGGGTTGGCGGTCAGCAAGTACTGGGTCTGCAAGCGCGGTCCGGCGCACGCGGCCGAGGCGCTGGAGTGCCTGGGCGGCAACGGCTACGTCGAGGAGTCCGGCATGCCGCGGCTCTACCGGGAGGCGCCGCTGGTCTCGATCTGGGAGGGCTCGGGCAACGTCGCGGCGCTGGACGCGCTGCGCGCGATGGCGCGCAGCCCGCAGTCGCTGGACGCGTACTTCGACGAGCTCGACACCGCGGCCGGCGCCGACCGGCGGCTCGACGCCGCGATCGCCGGGCTGCGCAAGGAACTCGCCGACCCGGGCGAGCTGGAGTACCGCACCCGCCGGGTGGTCGAGTCGATGGCGCTCGCGCTGCAGGGCTCGCTGCTGGTGCGCTACGCCGACCCGGCCGTGGCGGACGCGTTCTGCGCCTCGCGGCTCGGTGGCGACCACGGCGGGGCGTTCGGCACGCTGCCGGCGGGGGTGGACACCGAGGCGATCATCGCGCGGGCGCGGATGGTGCCGGCGGTCTGAGGATCGGAGGATCCACCGGATCGAGCGGCTTCCGCTCGATCCGGTGGACCGCAGGCGCCCCGGCTCAGCCCTGCGGCAGCGCGTCCAGGACGGCCATCTCCTGCTCGGTGAGCCGCAGCGCACCGGCGGCGAGGTTCTCCACCAGGTGATCCGGGTTGCCGGTGCCGGGGATCGCCAGCACGTGCGGGCCCTGGTGCAGGGTCCAGGCGAGGCGGATCTGCGCGGGCGACGCGCCGTGCGCGCGGGCGATGTCGAGCAACTGCTCGCTCTCGGCCCCGGCGGTGCCGGCCCCCTCCTCGCGGCCGCTGCCCGCGATCGCGAAGAACGGGACGAACGCGATGCCCTGCTCGCCGCAGGCCCGCAGCAGCGCGCGCTCGGCCGGCTCGACGCCGATCCCGTAGCGGTTCTGCACGCAGACCACCGGCGCGATCGCGCGGGCCTCGGCGAGCTGCTCGGGGGTGACGTTGGAGACGCCCAGGTGCCGGATCAGCCCGGCCTCGCGCAGCTCGGCGAGTGCGCCGAAGTACTCGGCGATCGGCTTGCTGCGCGACATCGAGCGGTAGTTGACCACGTCCAGGTGGTCGCGGCCGAGCTGGCGCAGGTTCTCCTCGACCTGGCCGCGCAGCTGCTCCGGCGTGGCCTTGTACCACTCGCCGGAGGGGTCGCGGCCCGGCCCGACCTTGGTGGTGATCACCAGGTCGTCCGGGTACGGGCCGAGCGCCGCGTTGATCAGCTCGTTCGCGGAGCGCAGCCAGGAGAAGTAGAACGCCGCGGTGTCGATGTGGTTCACGCCGAGCTCGACCGCGCGGCGCAGCACGCCGATCACCCGCTCACGGTTGCTCGGCGTGCCGATGTCGAAGGCGCCGCTGCCGGTCAGCCGCATCGCGCCGAAGCCGATCCGGTTGACCGTCAGGTCGCCGAGCTGCCAGGTGCCCGCGCTGCCCGCATTGGCCGTGGTGGCCGCGGTGATCTTCTCAGAGTTCATGATCGGATTCTGGCAGCTCGGCAACGCGCAGGTCAGCCCTGGTAGCGGTTGAAGATCTTCGAGAAGTCGAACGGCTGCTGCGGCACGTTGGTGCACTTGTAGAGCGCGCCGCCGGTGCAGGCGTTGGCGTCCCGGCTCATCTCCCAGAAGGCCAGCTCGCCGAGGTGGTGTTGCTGGGCGAAGGTGACCAGCTGCTGCGCGGCGGCCTGGTCGAAGACGTTGTGGTCGTCGTTCTCGCCGATCATCGGCGTGACGCCGACGCCGGCCCAGAGCTGCGCGTCGGTCTTGGCCGGGTAGAGCGTCTTCAGCTGGTCGTGGGTGCTCTGCGCGGCCTGCACGGCGGCGTCGCCGTAGTTGGTGGACGGGCGGCCGTAGTCCATCGCCATCACGTTGACCAGGTCGAGGTCGACACCGGCGTTGATCGCGGAGCGCACGACGTTCAGGCCGTCCGAGGTGAGGCCCTCGGGCAGCACGGGGAGCGTGAGCGAGACCTTCAGCCCCGGGTGCGCCTTCTGCAGCAGCGCGAGGGCGGCCGAGCGGCGGTCGTTGCCGGCGGTGTCGGAGACCGCGGCGCCCTCGATGTCGAAGTCGACGTACTTCAGGTTGTACGCGCTGACCACGGCGTCGTACTCGGCGAAGAGCGAGTCCACCGTCGGGCAGGCGGCGGCGAGTTCGGTGCCGGAGGCGCCGCCGAAGGAGACCTTGACGTCGCCGCCGGCCGCCCGGATCGCGTTGATCTGGTCGCCGGCCCAGGCCGCCCGCGGGTCGTAGGCGTTGAACCAACTGGCCTTGCAGCCCACGCTGGTGACGAAGGCGAGGGTGTAGGACTTGATCCCGCTGCCGGCCGCGTCGGCGGTCAGCGAGGGGGTCGGCCAGGCGCCCATGTCGACGTAAGGGGCCACCGGGATCGCCACGTTGGGCGGCGGGGAGACCGGCGGGGTGCTCGGCGGCGTGGTCGGGGGTGTGCTGGTGGGGGGCGTGCTGGTCGGCGGCTGGGACGTCGGGGGCTGGGAGCTGGGCGGCGGGGTCGGGGCGCCGGGGCCGGTCAGCACGACGTCGTCCGCCAGGTACGAGCCCTGCCCGTACCAGCCGTGCAGGTAGACCGTCACGCTGGTGGTGTTCGGGCCGGTGGTGAAGCCGCCGCTGAGCTGGCTCCAGGCGCCCGCGCTGGACGTCCAGACGGCCGGGT
Source organism: Kitasatospora sp. NEAU-69 (assembly GCF_057158765.1). Taxonomy (NCBI): domain Bacteria; kingdom Bacillati; phylum Actinomycetota; class Actinomycetes; order Kitasatosporales; family Streptomycetaceae; genus Kitasatospora; species Kitasatospora sp. NEAU-69. Next base: position 139,327 of record NZ_JBWXUE010000020.1, on the reverse strand, counting down.
CGGTGACGCCCGCGCCGGTCGCGCCGAGGTAGACGTAGCTGCCCTGCACCCAGGCGCTCAGCGCGTACGTGGTGTTCGGCTGCACCGTGACGGTCTGGCTGCACTGTGCGGTGTCGCTGCTGCTCGCGGCGCCCTGGAGTGCGTAACTGCCGCTGTGCACCGGGCTGCTGACGGTTGATCCGGTGCCGGCCGAGCAGCTCCACGGACCCAGGCCGCTCTCGAAGCCGGGGTCGGCCAGCAGGTTGCCGTCGGCGGCGTCGGCGTTCACCGCGAGGGCGGTGAGCGCGCCGGTGGCCAGCAGGGCGGCGCAGCCGAGCGAGAGGAGCTTGGCCCGGCGCGGGACGGCCTGGCGGTGGAGCGCGCGTGGCATGGGGGTGCCTTTCGGGACGGTGGTCTGGCCGCCGCCCGGCACGGCTGTGGGGGAGTGCGGGGCGGCGGAGTGGGAGGTCCGAACAGCTGCGCAACAGCTGCGCCCAAGATGGACTAGACCAACAGACCAAGTCAATGGATCTCGAACGGATCCCCGGTGCCTTACGGCGCGCTTAAGGTGACGGGCCGTCAGCCGAGGTCGAGCGAACCGCTGCCGGGGCTGCTCGGGCGCTCGGTGGTCCAGATCATCTTGCGCCCGGTCTCGGCCGGCGTCTGCGGCTCGACCAGCGCGATCCGGTCCAGCCGGTAGCCGAGCTTGCGCGGCACGGCGGCGCTGGCCGCGTTCGCCTCGTCGCAGTGGATCTCGACCCGGTCGATCCCGGCCAGCGCCAGCGCCGCCGCGGTCAGTGCGGCGGCGCCGTTGGTGGCCAGCGAGCGGCCGGTGTAGCCGGCGTCCACCCAGTAGCCGATCTCCAGCGCCCCCGGGCCGACCCGTCCGTGCAGCCCGAACGAGCCGAGCACGCTGCCCGGCTCGTCCGCCCGGCCGAGCACGAAGAGGAAGTCGCTTCCGGCCAGCCAGAGTTCGTTGCCGCTGAGGGTCATCTCCTGGGTGCGGGCCAGGGTCGGCGCCGCGTCCGCCCAGACCATCCACGGCCGCAGGTGCGCGAGGTTGCGCACCACGGCGGCGTTCATCGCGGCGGCGTCATCGAGCGTGCGGCGGCGCAGCGTGAATCCGTCCGGCAGTGCGAGCAGCTCGGGCGGCCGCTCGTCGGCCGGCAGGGGCGGGGTGACAGGCCCTTCGGCGGTGTGGTTCATGATCCGCATTATGTCCGAGGCCGGTCAGAGCCGGACCAGAATTTCGTCCAGCTCCTTGCGGTGCAGGTCGGGCACGCGCGCCCCCTCGGCCGGGTAGCCGACCGGGATCACATAGGCGGCGCGCTCCTCGGCCGGGCGCTCGCAGACCTCGTTGAGGAACCTCATCGGGCTCGGCGTGTGCGTCAATGTGGCCAGCCCGGCCTGGTGCAGCGCGGCCAGCAGCAGGCCCACCGCGATCCCGACCGACTCCTTGGTGTAGTACGGGCGCGGCGAGTTGGGGCCCTTGTGGACCTCGAAGACCACGATGACGGCCGGTGCGTCCTCCAGGAACGGCTTCTGCCAGTCGGTGCCGATCGGCGCGAGCGCGGCCAGCCACTCCGCGGAGGCGCGGTGCGCGTAGAACTCGCGCTCCTCGGCCTCGGCGGCCTCGCGCAGCTGCCGCTTGCGCGCCGGATCGGTGATCACCACGAAGCGCCAGGGCTGGACGTGCGCGCCGCTCGGCGCGGTCGCGGCGGTGCGGATCGCCCAGTCGATCACGTCGTCCGGGACCGGGCGGCGGTCGTAGTCGCGGACGGTCCGGCGCTGGGCCATCACGTCGTGGAAGCTCCGGCAGCGGTCGGCGGCCTCCTGGGCCGGGACCGTCATCGGGTGCAGGGGGACCGTGGGGTAGGTGGTCATACGTCGGAGTATGGAGAGCGGGCGGGAGGTCTAAACCTCTCGCCCGCTCTCCGGGTGCGACGGCTGCCGGCCGCTACGCGACTACAGCTCGGAGACCTTGCCGTCGGCCACCGCGAGGCGCCGGTTGACCGAGACCGCCTCCAGCATCCGCCGGTCGTGGGTGACCAGCAGCAGCGTGCCGGTGTACGAGGCGAGCGCCGATTCGAGCTGCTCGATGGCCACCAGGTCCAGGTGGTTGGTCGGCTCGTCCAGCACCAGCAGGTTGACCCCGCGGGCCTGCAGCAGCGCGAGCGCCGCGCGGGTCCGCTCGCCCGGCGAGAGCGTGTCGGCCGGGCGCAGTACGTGCGCCGCCTTCAGGCCGAACTTGGCCAGCAGCGTGCGGACGTCGGCCGCGGTCAGCTCGGGCACGGCGGCCCCGAAGGCCGCCAGCAGCGTCTCGGCGCCGAAGAACAGCCCGCGCGCCTGGTCCACCTCGCCGATCACCACGCCGGAGCCCAACGATGCCTGGCCGGAGTCGAGTTCGAGCCGGCCGAGCAGCGCGGCGAGCAGCGTGGACTTGCCGGCGCCGTTCGCGCCGGTGATCGCCACCCGGTCCGCCCAGTCGATCTGCAGGTCCACCGGCCCGAACGCGAACTCACCGCGCTGCACGACGGCCTGACGGAGCGTCGCGACGACCGAGCCGGAGCGCGGCGCGATCGCGATCTCCATCCGCAGCTCCCACTCCTTGCGCGGCTCCTCGACCACCTCCAGGCGCTCGATCATGCGCTGGGTCTGCTTGGCCTTGGCGGCCTGCTTCTCCGAGGAGGAGACGGCCGCGGCCTTGCGGTTCTTGTCGTTGTCCGGGTTCTTCTTGAGCGCGTTGCGCACGCCCTTGTCCGCCCAGCCCTTCTGCATCCGGGAGCGGGCCTCCAGGCCGGCCTTGGTGTCGGCGTACTCCTCGTACTCCTCGCGGGCGTGCATCCGGGCCCGCTCGCGCTCGGCGAGGTAGGAGTCGTAGCCGCCGCCGTACACGTTGACCTGCTGCTGGGCCAGGTCCAGCTCGACCACCCGGCTCACCGTGCGGGCCAGGAACTCACGGTCGTGGCTGATCAGCACGGTGCCGGCCCGCAGGCCCTTGACGAACGCCTCCAGCCGGTCCAGGCCGTCGAGGTCGAGGTCGTTGGTCGGCTCGTCCAGCAGGAAGACGTCGTACTTGGAGAGCAGCAGCGAGGCGAGGCCGGCGCGGGCCGCCTGGCCGCCGGAGAGCGAGGTCATCTCCTGGTCCAGGCCGATCCGCAGGCCGAGCGAGGCGGCCACCTCCTCGGCCCGCTCGTCCAGGTCGGCGCCGCCGAGGTTCAGCCAGCGGTCCAGGCTGTCGGCGTAGGCGTCGTCGGCGCCGGGGCGGCCCTCGACCAGGCCCTCGGTGGCGGCGTCCAGCTCGGCCTGGGCGGCGGCGACGCCGGTGCGCCGGGACAGGAAGTCGCGGATCGACTCGCCGGGGCGGCGCTCGGGCTCCTGCGGCAGGAAGCCGACCGTCGCGCTCGGCGGGCTGAGCGTGATCGAGCCGCCCTCCGGCCGGTCCAGCCCGGCCAGCAGCCGCAGCAGGGTGGACTTGCCGGCGCCGTTGACGCCGACCAGTCCGGTCACCTCGCCGGGGGTGACGACGAGGTCGAGACCGGAGAAGAGGGTGCGGTCGCCGTGGCCGGCGGCCAGATCCTTGGTTACGAGAGTGGCACTCATGATGCCTACGATCCTAAACGGCCGGTCGGAACGGCCGGAAAAAGCCTTTGCGGGGTGGCGGGCGGCGGTCGTACCGTGAAGCTCGTTGGTCACGGCGGTCCCCGCCGGGGCCCGAAGTCACGCCCGAACAGTCCGAACAGGAGAAGGCCGTTGCTCTACTGAGGTCCTGAGACACCGCTCCCGCGCTGAGTCCCTCGCGCGGTGGAGACGTGTGCCGCTGACCTCGGTGTGGAGCCGATCCCTGCGCGGAGCCCTTTTCCGGCCCCTGGGTGACCTTCCCTCCCGCCTCGCCGTCCGGCTGCCGTCCCGCGGTGTCTCCCGTGTTGCCACCCACCGTGACGAGCAACCCGCAGGAGGCCATTCATGGCATCAGCTACCACCTCGATCCTCTGCACCGACCTCAGCTTCGAGTGGCCGGACGGCAAGCCCGTGCTGGACCATTTCCACCTCGCGGTCGGCCCCGGCCGCACCGGCCTGATCGGCCTCAACGGCGCCGGCAAGTCCACCCTGCTGCGGCTGCTGGCGGGTGAGCTCACGCCGACCGCCGGCAGCGTGCGGATCGGTGGCGAGGTCGGCTACCTGCCGCAGGACCTCACGCTCGACACCCGCCTGCGGGTGGACGAGGCGCTCGGCATCCGGGCGCGGCGCGAGGCGCTGCACGCGATCGAGTCCGGGGACGTCTCGCCCGAGCACTTCACCGTGCTCGGCGACGACTGGGACGTCGAGGAGCGCGCCGTCGCCGAGCTCGACAGGCTCGGTCTCGGGCACCTCCGGCTGGACCGCACCACCGGTGAGCTCTCCGGCGGCGAGGCGGTGCTGCTGCGGCTCGTCGCGCTGCTGCTGGAGCGGCCCGACGTGCTGCTGCTCGACGAGCCGACCAACAACCTCGACCTCTCGGCCCGCGCCCGGCTCTACGAGGCGGTGGCCGGCTGGGGCGGCGTGATGGTGATCGTCAGCCACGACCGCGAGCTGCTGCAGCACGTGGACCAGATCGCCGACCTGCGGGACGGCGAGGTCAGCTGGTACGGCGGCAACTACGCCGACTACGAGCAGGCGCTGGCCGCCGAGCAGGAGGCGGCCGAGCGGATGGTCCGGGTCGCCGAGAGCGACGTGCAGCGGCAGGAGCGCGAACTCGCCGAGGCCCAGGTCAAGTTGGCCCGCCGGGTGCGGTACGGCAAGAAGATGTACGAGCAGAAGCGCGAGCCCAAGATCATCATGCAGGAGCGCAAGCGGCAGGCGCAGGTCTCGGCCGGCAAGCACCGCAACCTGCACACCGAGCGGCTCACCGACGCCCGCGACCGGCTGACCGCCGCCGAGGACGCGGTGCGGGACGACGCCGAGATCAGGATCGACCTGCCGCGCACCGAAGTCCCGGCCGGGCGCACCGTGCTGGGCCTGGACAATGTGCGCCCGGTCTTCGGCGCGAGCGTCAAGCTGGAGCTGCGCGGGCCCGAGCGGGTCGCGCTGATCGGGCGCAACGGCAGCGGCAAGACCACCCTGCTGCGCACCATCGCCGGTGAGCTCGCGCCGCTGGCCGGCGAGCTCAACACGCCGGTGCAGATCAGGTACCTGCCGCAGCGGCTCGACCTGCTGGACGACGCGCTGAGCGTGGCGGACAACGTCAAGGCGCTGGCCCCCTCGGTGGGGGACAACCTGGTCCGGGCGAAGCTGGCCCGGTTCCTGTTCCGCGCCGGGCGCGCCGACCAGCTGGCCGGCACGCTCTCCGGCGGCGAGCGGTTCCGCGCCACGCTGGCGGCGCTGCTGCTGGCCGACCCGCCACCGCAGCTGCTGCTGCTCGACGAGCCGAGCAACAACCTCGACCTGGCGAGCATGCGCCAGCTCACCGAGGCGCTGGAGTCCTACCAGGGCGCGCTGATCGTGGCCAGCCACGACCTGCCGTTCCTGCGCCGGCTCGGGCTGACCCGCTGGCTGCTGCTGGACGAGGACGGGCTGCGGGAGGTGGAGCCGATGTGACGGGGGTGCTCGGATGGGTGGGGGCCTCCCGTCCCCTCGTGCGGGAGGCCCCCACCCATCCGGTCAGTTCGCCGGGGCGTGCCAGCTCGGGCTGAGCGCGATCGCCTTCAGCTGGTCGAGCGTCAGCGCCGGCTCGGCACGGTCGACACCGCCGGTGTACGAGGCGGCGTTGAACGACTCCACCTCGATCAGCATCTTGTCCGGCCGCAGGATCCGCACGGAGTTGCGCAGCAGCCCGTCGTGGCCGCCGTACGGCTCGTCCTCGGTGGTGAGGATCTTGGTCCCGTCCGCCAGGGTGGTCGCGTCGGTGAACTCGCCGGTGATGTCCGCGCCGCTGATCCGGCCAGGCTTGAAGACGCTCCAGTCCTCCACCGACACCCGGACGAAGCTCTTGCCCTGCCCGTCGTTCACGGTGAAGTGCGCGAAGGAGAGCTCGCCGCCCGTCTCGGCCTCGGTCAGACCGGCGGGCAGTAGCGCGGCGGTCGTGTTCAGCAGGTCGGCGAGTGGCACGGCCCGCCAGGAGACGCCGTTGCCGATGCCGGGCTTCACCGCGGCGCCGACCGTCTGCCAGGCCGGGTCGAGCGCGAGCGCGCTCAGCTGCGCCGTGGTCAGCGGGGGTTCCGCCCGACTGGGGTCGGACGGGCCGTCACCGAGTGAGGCGTTGTACGAGGTGACGGTGACCATCAGGCCGTCGGGCCGCTGGAGCACGGCGCTGCGGAGCTGCTCACGGTTCGGCGAGCCCCCCTGCTCATCGGCCACCCTCAGGTACGCCCCGTCCGGCTGGGCGGTACGGGTGCACTGGTAGGCCGTCACGGATTGGGTCAGGCACGCGTACTGTGCCGAGCTCAGGTCCACCGGCGCCGGGTCGCGCGAGATGATGATCTGGACGCTGCCCGTGCCCTGGGCATCGGTGGTCGTGTAGGAGGCCAACGGCTCCCCCGGAAGCTTCTCGCTGGGGTCCGGCTCGGTGCCCTGACCACGCGCGTTGCTCAGCTTCAGCTCCGCGGGCAGCCGGGCTTTGAGGAGATCGAGCATCCGGTCGGAACTCACCGGGCCGGCGCTCGCGGTGGGGGTGGCGGAGGTGCTCGGGGTGCCGGGGGTGCTCGGGGTGGCGGAGGTGGTCGGGGTGACCGTCGGCGCGGCGGGCGCGATCCGGCCGTCGGCGCGATGCGCGCCGAGCTGCACGGCCGCCGCGACGCCGCCGCAGGCCAGCAACACCACGGCCACGCTGGCGGTCACCGCGTTGCGGCGCTGCCGCCGGCGGCCGCGCCGGGCCGCGCCGAGGGCCAGCGCCTCGTTCCCGGCCGGCGGGGCGACGTCGCCGGCCGCGTGCAGGGCGCGGGCGAACTCGTCGGCGAACGGTGTGTCGTCGAACTGCTCGTCGTCAAGAGGCATGCGGAACACCGCTTTCTCGATGATCTTCTGGGAGAGAGTCTTCGGGGATCCCGCGGAGCCGGGGGAGCGGGAGGGATCCGGGTAGGCCGGCCGGACCGGGGAGCGTCCGGGCAAGGCTCAGGGAGACGTGCGCTCGGCGAAGTTGTCGCCCAGCAGCTGGCGCATCCGCGCCAGCGCACGGTGGCTGCGCGAGCGCACGGCCGTGGAGCTCAGGTTCAGGGCGGCCGCGGTCTGCTCGACGCTGCGGTCCTCCCAGAAGCGCAGCACCAGCACGGCCCGGTCCTGCGGTGACACCTCTTGCAGGGCACTGAGCAGCGTCAGCCGCAGCGCGGGATCCGGATCGCGGACGGCGATCTCGGGGAACCGGTACGTCACCCGCTCGGTGCTGCTGCGCCGCCGGCGCAGCGTCAGGAAGGCGTTGACCAGCACGGTCTGCGCGTAGCCGGCCGGGTTCTCCAGCCGGGACAGCCGCCGCCAGCGGGTGTACATCCGGCTCAGGGCCTCCTGCACCAGGTCCTCGGCGAGGTGCGCGTCACCACCGGTCAGCAGGTAGGCGGTCTTGTACAGCTGGCCGCTCCGTGCTGCCGCGAAGTCCAGGAAGTCCAGTGGGCCCGGTGGTCCCGGCTCGGTCGTCGTGTGGTCCATGCCCGGCTAACGCGATGTCGTTGGGATCATGTTGCAGTGTCCGGAGGAAAATCTACGACCCTGTCCGGTGCCGGTACCCCTCCGGTAGCCTGAACGGCATGCCAGCTCTCAATATCGAGTACACCGAGGCCGAGCTGGCCGCGATCCGAGAGGCCGCGGCGGCGGACGGCAAGACCGTGAAGGCGTACGTGCACGATCTGAGCGTGCGTGAGCAGCAGCGACGGACCTTCGTCAACCACGCGGTCGCGTTCTGGAACGCGCACCTGGAGGAGTTCGACGCCGCCTTCCCCGAGGACACGCCCGGCGCGAAGCGCAGCGCGGCGTGATGCAGATCCTGCACGTCGATATCCGCTGGCTCCTCGACGTCCAGGAGCAGGCCTCCCCGGAGGACTTGAGCGTGCGCGACTATTCGGCGCTCCAGGCCGCCGTCGCCAGGCACCGGGTGAACACCGCGCAGCTCGGCCACGACGCCGACCCGGCCTGGTGCGCGGCCGCGCTGATGCACACCATCGTGCTGCTGCGACCGCTGCCGGTCCGCAACAACCTCTACGCCTGCATGGCGACGGCCGCGTACATGCACGCCGCCAAGGAGGGCATCGATCCGCCGTACGGCGCGCTGGTCGAGCTCGCCCGGGACGTGGCCGACACGAAGGCGGACATCTTCGTGGCGGCCGAGCGGATCAGGGCCTGGCGGATCTAGTCATGCTGCGCCGACGCGTTCAGCTGGCGGCGGGCCGGGTGCGCACCAGCCTGCCGCGCACCGCGGTGCCGAGCCGGTCCAGGCCGACCACGAACGCCGCGAGCACGATGAACTCCACCGTCAGCTGGGCGATCTGGAGCCAGACGTAGCCGTAGCCGCGCTGGCTCGGGTCGAAGAAGAAGTACGGGTACTTGTTCGGGAAACCGGGGAAGAGCGCGGCCCGGGCCATCGTCACCGCGGCGTAGCCGAGCGGGAAGCAGAGCCAGAGCGGCATGTCGCGCCAGTGCGAGGCACTGCGCGGCTTGAGGCAGAACCAGTCGATCAGGACCATCACGGGCGTCGTGTAGTGCAGCAGGAACGAGGACCAGTTCTGCAGCCGGTCCGGACCGGACGTCAGGCCCGGCAGCGGGTTGGCGCCGTGGTTCAGCAGGATGTGCGCGACCAGCCCGGTGATCAGGATGTAGAGCGTGGCGGCGCCGCGCAGCCGGGGCGCCGGAGCGTCCACCGTGCCGCGCTTGACCATCCAGTACGCCGCTCCGGCGAAGGTGCCCAGCACGATCACGTTGCTCTCGACGGTGAAGTACACCAGCGATCCCGTGCCCAGGATCAGCCCGAGGCCGGACGAGAGGACGATGGCCAGGCGCCACCAGAGTGCGGGGCGAGTCCAGACGTTCATGCAGGTCACCTGGGTCTTGAGTGGGCTGATCTTGAGTGGGGGGAGTGTTGCACTCTACCCATGGGTAGGCCGGAAAGTCAGCCCGGCAGCACGAAGCCCGACTCGTACGCCGCGATCACCGCCTGGGTCCGGTCCCTGGCGCCGAGCTTGGCCAGCACGGCGCCGACGTGCGTCTTGACCGTCTCCGGGCTGACCACCAGCTCGGCGGCGATCTCGCCGTTGCTCAGACCGGTTGCCATCAGGCGCAGCACCTGCCCCTCGCGCTCGGTGAGCCGGCGCACCGGGCCCGCAGGCTCGGGGCGGCTCGGGGCGCGGCCGGCGGCGAGCTCGCGGATCGCGGCCGGGTAGAGCAGCGAATCGCCGCGGGCCACCAGCCGGACCGCCTGCACCATCTCCTCGGCTCGGGCCCGCTTGAGCAGGAAGCCGGCGGCCCCGGCCTGCAGCGCCTGGTAGACGTAGTCGTCGTTCTCGAACGTGGTGACCACCAGGACCCGCGGTGGCTCCGGCAGCGCGCGCAGCAGCTCCCGGGTGGCCTGGATGCCGTCGAGCACCGGCATCCGGACGTCCATCAGCACGATGTCGGGGCCGGTCTCGCGGACCAGGGGGAGGACCTCGCTCCCGTCGGCCGCCTCGCCGACGACGGTCAGGTCCGGCTCGGCGTCGAGCACCACCCGCAGGCCGAGCCGGACCAGGCGCTCGTCATCGGCGACCAGGACGCGGATCGGGGTGCCGGTCATGGGTGGCTCCTTGCTGGTGGTGACAGGGGGAGTGGTGGCTGTGTGGCGCGAGATGGCCCGGGTGAGAGCGGCAGCCGGACCGCGAGACGCCACGCGCGTCCGTCCGCCGTCCGGCCGCTCTCGCTCTCGCCATGCAGGGCGACGGCGCGTTCGGTGATGCCGCGCAGTCCGCGCCCGCCGCCCGGCCGGTTCGGCCGGTCGGCACCGATCGGGTTGGTCAGCTCCAGCGCCAGCCGTCCGTCCCGCAGTTCGAGGCGGAGCGTGGCCGGGACGGCGCCGGCGTGCCGCAGCACGTTGGTCAGGCCCTCCTGGACGATCCGGTACGCCTCGCGGGAGAGCGGCGCGGGCAGCCGGTCCAGTCCGGGGCCGCAGGCCGTCTCCACCGTGACACCGGCCAGCGCGAGTTGGCGCACCAGCTGGGGCAGCGCGGCCAACGTCGGGCCTGTGCCTGTATTCGCATTCGCGCTCGGGTCGGCGTCCTCGCGCAACAGGCCGAGCACGGTGTCCAGTTCGGCCACCGCCTCACGGGCGACCTGCTCGATCGCCGCCAGCGCCTCGGCCGCGAAATCCGGGTCCGTGTGCAACACCCGCCCGGCGGCGGCCGCTTGGATCGACACGGCGCTCAGCGCATGGCCCACCGAGTCGTGCAGTTCCCTGGCCAGCCGGTTGCGCTGGGCCAGCACCAGCGCCCGCTGCTCGGCGGCCGCGAGCCGCTCGCCGGCGGTCGGGCCGAGCAGCCGTGGTGCCTGGCGGGCCAGCAGCGCACCGGCGGCGGCGGTCGTCAGGACCAGCAGCGCGAGCAGGCCGGAGGCGAGTTCGAGACCCCGCAGCTCGGTCGGCCCGAAGCCGTGGCGCGACCAGCCGAGCGGCGGACTGTCGAAGACCGTCCTCGGCGCGACGCAGAGCACCACGACCACCGGCGGGATCGAGATCGACATGCCGCTGACGATCCCGCCGAGCAGCAGGTGCAGCGTGAACCAGTGCGCGGTGCGCCGCCGGGCGGCCCACGAGGCGGCCGGTCCGGTGGCCGGCTCGCCGAGGCCTGCCTGTGCCAGCGCCCGGGTCGCGGCGCGGACCAGCTCCCGGGTGACCGGCAGCAGCCCCGCCAGCCAGGCCATCGGCAGCGACAGTGGCAGCGCGAGTAGCTGGGTGAGCAGGGTGCGCGGTCCGGTGTCACCCGGCAGCAGCGCGCCGGTCAGCACGTTGGCGAGCATCCAGAACGGCATCAGCAGCGCGCCGCCCAGCACCAGGTGCACCCAGCGCAGCCGCGCCCGCCGCCCGAACAGAGCCCCCACCGGCCGTCTCATGCACCTGACCCTATGCCTGGCCGCCTGATCGGCCGTCAGGCCCCGGGCTGATCCCGGCCTCCCCCGCACGGGGGACGACGGCCGCTACTCCGCCGGCTTCCAGGTGTACGGGGTCGTGCTGGTGATCGCCAGGAAGCCGAGGCGCTGGAGGATCGGGGAGCTGTCGTCGCTCGCGTCCACGTGCAGGTAGCGGTAGCCGCGCTCCAGCGCGAGCTGGGCGCGGCGGGCGACCAGGGCGCGGTAGACGCCCTTGCCGCGCCAGGCGGCGAGCGTCGAGCCGCCCCACAGGCCGGCGAAGTCCGTGTCGGGCCGCAGCACCAGCCAGGCGGCGGAGACGACCACACCGTCCGCCTCCGCGACCAGGATCGCGATCCGGTCGGGCACTTCGGTCAGCTGGCCCCTGAGGAAGCCGGAGACGAAGCCCATGTCGGTGTCCCAGACGGCGGTCTCCATGTCGGCGATCCGGTCCGCGTCCGCCGGGTCGGTGGTCCAGCGCAGCGTGACCTCCGGCGGCAGCTGCGGTTCGGCGGTCATCTCGGCGGTGCGCCCGACCAGGACCGTCTCCCGGCCCCCGGCGACCAGCCCGGCGGCGCGCAGCCGGTCGGTCAGGTCGGCGGGCTCGTCGTGCCCGCGGGTCTTCCACTCGAAGGGCTCGCTGCGGGCGGCGAAGAACTGCACCTGCCGGGCGATCAGTTCGTCCAGCTCGGCGCCGCGCACGCCGAGGTCGGGCGGCGTGCTGACGAAGCCCTCGTGCCCACCGGTGACCCGGAGCACCGCGCCGTCGTAGTCGTGCCGGACGTTCGGCCCGTCGAAGCCGCCGCGCAGCTGGGCGTCGTAGGCGGCGAGGAATTCCTGGAGGTCACTGGGATCAGTGCGTGCATCGGTCACCCGGACGACTCTAGGACGGCCGTCAACGGGATTTCCCGGCCCCGCCGGCCGGCGGTCAGCTCCTCCACCAGCAGCGACGCGCCCGCCACCGCGCCCGGCATCAGCAGCACCGTCGCGAACGGCACCAGGAAGGCGAGCACCAGCGGCGCCCCGAAGCCGACCGCGAGCATCCGCCGGCCGCGCAGCCGCTCGCGCGGCGGGATCCCGCGCAGGTCGAACGCGGTCGTGGTGAGCTCCACGGTGAGGAAGTAGCCGGAGACGCAGAAGCCGAGCGCCGGCGCCAGCAGCTGCCCGACCACCGGCACGCAGCCCAGCGCGAAGAGCCCGACCGCGCAGGCGGCCGCCCGCAGCCCGACCCGCAGCCCGGCGCGCAGGGAGTCGGCGATGCCGACTTCGGGCGCGCCGGCCGGCGGCGGTGCGACCTGCCGGGCCAGTCGCTCGTAGAACGGCTGGCCGATCACCAGCGCCAGCGCCGTGAAGCCGACCACCGACAGCAGCACCGCCCCACCCAGCACCAGTGCGCTGACCAGGTCCCGGAACGTCCGCTGCCAGCCGGCCGCCCAGGTGTCGGCGAACGGGGTCGCCCAGGTGACGAGGTCGCCGAGCCAGTACGCCAGCACACCGAGCAGCGCCCACGACACCAGCAGCGCCACCAGTGCGGGGACCATGCCGAACCCCCACCAGCGCGGATTGCGCAGCACCCAGCGCTGCCCCCGCCACAGCCCGACCCACCCGGCCACAAGATCACTCATGCGCGCCAGACTAGAGCGGCCCTGGGCAGGCCTACGAGTCGCCCTTGTTACTGGCGGGTCACCGGCATACCATCCCCAGTGTTACAGCTCTACTGTCACGCTCGCGAGGAGACGACCAGGGTGGCGCAGTCGGAGAACCCACCGCCAAGCGGCCCGCTCGCCGGGGTGCGGGTGGTGGAGCTTGCCGGGATCGGGCCCGGACCGTTCGCGGGGATGCTGCTCGGCGACCTCGGGGCCGATGTGGTGCGGGTGGACCGGCCGACCCGCTCGCCGCTCGACGGCGATCCGGCCCAGGACCTGACGAACCGGAACAAGCGCTCGGTGCTGGTGGACCTCAAGTCGCCCGGTGGCGCCGAGACCGTGCTGGCGCTGGCCGAGCGGGCGGATCTGCTGATCGAGGGGTACCGCCCCGGCGTGGCGGAGCGGCTGGGAGTCGGCCCCGAGCAGTGCCTGGCACGCAATCCGCGCCTGGTCTACGGGCGGATGACCGGCTGGGGCCAGTCCGGCCCGCTCGCCGACACCGCGGGCCACGACATCGGCTACACCGCGCTGACCGGCGTGCTGAGCATGATCGGCCCGGCCGACGGGCCGCCGGCGGTGCCGCTCAACCTGCTCGGTGACTACGCCGGCGGCTCGCTCTACCTGGTCGTCGGCCTGCTCGCCGCGCTGCAGCACGCGCGCGGCACCGGCACCGGCCAGGTGGTGGACGCCGCGATCGTCGACGGCACGGCCCATCTCGCCACGCTCTTCTGGGGCCTGCTCGCCGAGGGCCGCTGGCAGGACGCCCGCGGGCGCAACTTCCTCGACGGCAGCACGCCGTTCTACGCCGGCTACCAGGCGAGCGACGGCGGCTACTTCGCCGTCGGCGCGCTGGAGCCGCAGTTCTACGCCGAGTTCGCCCGCCTGCTGGAGCTCGGCGAGGACGCGCCCGGACAGTACGACACCGCCCGCTGGCCCGAGTTGCGGGCCCGGATCGCGACCCGGTTCGCCGCCCGCACCGGCGCCGAGTGGACCGCCGTCTTCGCCGGCTCGAACGCCTGCGTGACACCGGTGCTGACGATGCGTCAGGCAGCTCTTGATCCGCACCTGACGGCCCGCGGCACCTACCTGGAGCGCGGCGGCGTGACCCAGCCCGCGCCGGCCCCGCGGTTCTCCGCCACCCCCGGCGCACTGCGCCGCCCGCCCGCACTGCCCGGCGCCGACACCGCCGAGGTGGCCCGCGACTGGGGCGTCCCCGAGCTCGATTCGACCAACCCTGCAGAGAGGCAGTAACGGTGACCACCGAAGCGTACGTCTACGAGGCGATCCGCACCCCGCGCGGGCGCGGCAAGAACGGCTCCCTGCACGGCACCAAGCCGGTGGACCTGGTGGTCGGCCTGATCCACGAGATGCGCCGCCGGATGCCCGACCTCGACCCGGCCGCGATCGACGACGTGGTGCTCGGCGTGGTCAGCCCGCTCGGCGACCAGGGCTCCGACATCGCGCGGATCGCCGCGATCGCCGCCGGGCTGCCGGACACGGTGGCCGGCGTGCAGGAGAACCGGTTCTGCGCCTCCGGCCTGGAGTCCGTCAACCTGGCTGCCGCCAAGGTCCGTTCGGGCTGGGAGGACCTGGTGCTGGCGGGCGGTGTGGAGTCGATGTCCAGGGTCCCGATGGGCTCGGACGGCGGCGCCTGGGCGATGGACCCGATGACCAACTTCGAGGCCTCGTTCGTCCCGCAGGGCATCGGCGCCGACCTGATCGCCACCATCGAGGGCTTCACCCGCGCCGACGTGGACGCGTTCGCCGCCGAGTCGCAGGCCCGCGCGGCCAAGGCGCAGGCGGACGGGCTCTTCGACCGCTCGGTCGTCCCGGTCCGCGACCGCAACGGCCTGATCGTGCTGGAGCGCGACGAGTACCTGCGCCCGGCGACCACGGTGGAGACCCTGGCGGGCCTCAAGCCGGCCTTCGCCGGCATCGGCGAGGCGGGCGGCTTCGACGCCGTGGCGCTGCAGAAGTACCACTGGGTCGAGCGGATCGACCACGTGCACACGGCCGGCAACTCCTCCGGCATCGTGGACGGCGCCTCGCTGGTGGCGATCGGCTCGCGCGAGGTCGGCGAGCGGTACGGGCTGCGCCCGCGCGCGCGGATCGTCGCGGCGGCCGTCTCCGGCTCGGAGCCGACCATCATGCTGACCGGCCCCGCGCCGGCCACCCGCAAGGCGCTGGCCAAGGCCGGGCTGACCGCCGCGGACATCGACCTGGTGGAGATCAACGAGGCGTTCTCCGCGGTCGTGCTCCGCTTCGTGCGTGAACTCGGCTTCTCCCACGAGCAGGTGAACGTGAACGGCGGCGCGATCGCGCTCGGCCACCCGCTCGGCGCGACCGGCGCGATGATCCTCGGCACCCTGATCGACGAGCTGGAGCGGCGCGACCTGCGCTACGGCCTGGCCACCCTGTGCGTCGGCGGCGGCATGGGTGTCGCCACCATCGTCGAGCGCATCTGACCCCCCTTCCTGGAGACAACTCTCATGAGCGAGCAGACCGTTATCCGCTGGGAGCAGGACCAGGAGGGCATCGTCACCCTCGTCCTCGACGACCCCACGCAGTCCGTCAACACCATGAACGCCGCGTTCAGCGACGCCTTCGAGGCCACCGTCGCCCGGCTCGGGCAGACCGAGAACCTGCGCGGCGTGATCATCACCTCGGCGAAGAAGACCTTCTTCGCCGGCGGCGACCTTCGGCTGCTCTCGGCAGCCGGCCCCGAGGACGCCGAGCAGGTCTTCGAGTCCTCGATGCGGATCAAGCGCTCGCTGCGGGCGCTCGAGAAGCTCGGCCGTCCGGTCGTCGCCGCGATCAACGGCAGCGCGCTCGGCGGCGGCCTGGAGCTCGCGCTGGCCTGTCACCACCGGGTCGCGCTCGACGTGCCGTCCAGCAAGATCGGCCTGCCCGAGGTGACGCTCGGCCTGCTGCCCGGTGGCGGCGGTGTGGTCCGCACGGTGCGGCTGCTCGGCCTGGCCGACGCGCTGCTCAAGGTGCTGCTGACCGGCCGTCAGTACCGCCCGGCGGCTGCGCTGGAGGCCGGCCTGGTGCACGAACTCGCCGCGACCGATGAGGAGTTGCTGACCAAGGCACGCGCCTTCATCGCCGCCAACGAGAGCGCCGTGCAGCCGTGGGACGTCAAGGGTCACAAGATCCCCGGCGGCACCCCGGCCACCCCCGCGCTCGCCGCCCAACTCCCCGCCTACCCGGCCAACCTGCGCAAGCAGCTGGCCGGTGCGCCGTACCCGGCGCCGCGCAACGTGCTGGCGGCGGCGGTGGAGAGCAGCCAGGTGGACGTGGACACCGCGATGGCCGTCGAGGCCCGCTACTTCACCGAGCTGGTCTGCGGCCAGACCGCCAAGAACATGATCCAGGCGCTCTTCTTCGACATGCAGGCCGTCAACTCCGGTGCGGGACGGCCCGACGGGATCCCCGAGCGGCCGGTGCGCCGGGTCGCGGTGCTCGGCGCGGGCATGATGGGCGCGGGCATCGCGTACTCCTGCGCGAAGGCGGGCCTTCAGGTGCTGCTCAAGGACGTCACGGTCGAGGCCGCCGAGCGCGGAAAGGCCTACTCGGCCGCGCTGTTGGACAGGGCCGTGGCGCGCGGCCGCAGCACCGCGGCCCAGCGCGACGAGCTGCTGGCCCGGATCACCCCGACCGCCGAGGCCGCCGATCTGGCCGGCTGCGACGCGGTGATCGAGGCGGTCTTCGAGAACGTCGAGCTCAAGCAGAAGGTCTTCCAGGAGATCCTGGGCGTGGTGGACGCCGACGCGCTGCTCTGCACCAACACCTCGACGCTGCCGATCAGCCTGCTGGCGGAGGGAGTCGACCGCGAGGCCGACTTCATCGGCCTGCACTTCTTCTCGCCGGTGGACAAGATGCCGCTGGTCGAGATCATCAAGGGCGAGCGGACCGGCGAGGAGGCGACGGCCCGCGCCTTCGACCTGGTCCGGCGGATCGGCAAGACCCCGATCGTGGTGAACGACTCGCGCGGCTTCTTCACCTCCCGGGTGATCGGCCAGTTCATCAACGAGGGCGTCGCGATGGTCGGCGAGGGCGTCGAGCCGGCCAGCATCGAGCAGGCCGCCGCGCAGGCCGGCTACCCGGCCAAGGTGCTCTCGCTGCTCGACGAGCTGACGCTGACGCTGCCGCGCAAGATCCGCGGCGAGGCCCGGCGCGCGGTCGAGGCGGCGGGCGGCGTCTGGCAGCCGCACCCCGCCGACCTGGTGATGGACCGGATGCTCGACGAGTTCGACCGCCCCGGCCGCAGCGGCGGCGCGGGCTTCTACGAGTACGACGGCGACGGCAAGCGGCTGCGCCTG
Organism: Kitasatospora sp. NEAU-69; assembly: GCF_057158765.1. Classification (NCBI taxonomy): domain Bacteria; kingdom Bacillati; phylum Actinomycetota; class Actinomycetes; order Kitasatosporales; family Streptomycetaceae; genus Kitasatospora; species Kitasatospora sp. NEAU-69. The sequence continues at coordinate 122,328 of NZ_JBWXUE010000020.1, read as the reverse complement.
TGGCCCGGCCTGCGCGAGCACTTCACCCGCGCCGACGTGCAGCTGCCGTTCGAGGACCTCAAGGAGCGGATGCTCTTCGCCGAGGCGATCGACACCGTGCGCTGCCTGGAGGAGGGCGTGCTGACCTCGGTCGCCGACGCGAACGTCGGCTCCATCCTCGGCATCGGCTTCCCGGCCTGGACCGGCGGCGTGCTCCAGTACATCAACGGCTACCCCGGCGGCGTGCCCGGCTTCGCCGACCGCGCCCGTGAGCTGGCCGCCGCCTACGGCGATCGCTTCACCCCGCCGCCGCTGCTGGAGCGGGTGGCGGCGGAGGGCGGCACGTTCAAGGACTGACGCCATCGCCCCTGGCGAGCGTGCGGGCCCCGGCCGCAGTGGGTTGCGGCCGGGGCCCCCGTCTTTCCTCCCCCGGGTGGGGGAGCGCCGCTCGTCCCCGCGGACGGTGTTGTCGCCCTCACAGTCAGCTCTCCTGAGTGATGCCCCGGTGACGCCAACTCGGCAGGATCATCAGCACGTTCACACCAGTGCTGACTCTGCATCGGAGAGACCATCGTGCTCAAGACGATCCCGCGCACCGCCGCCGTCCTCGCCCTGCTGGTCGCCGCGACCACCACCACGGCGGTCATGCAGACCGCCTCGGCAGCCCCCACCCCGGGCTCCCCGGCCGCCGGCTCCGTCACGGCCGGCATCGAGGGAACGGCCCGGCTGGCCTACCCCGTCACCGCCGACGACGTCGAGGTCAGCGTCGACGCGCACGCCACCTTCGACCAGATGCACCCCGTCTTCCCGACCAGCTCCTGGGGCACCTTCCGGATCCACCACAGCATGTCGCAGGGCAACGGCAAGCCGCCGCTGGTCAATTGGGGCGACTTCGCGGTGGACTGCATGACCACCGGCGGCCCGACCGCGACCGTCACCGGCACCCTGGTCGACGCCGGCCCGTACTGGCAGGACCTGCTGAAGCAGCACATCCGGATGGGCCTGAGCTTCTACGCCGCCGGCAAGGGCGACGGCCCGAGCCTGGTCGGCATCTCCGGTGCGACGCAGCCGGGCCAGCCACTGCTGACGAAGTGCATGTCCGCGGCGCCGGACGGGCCGGTCATCAAGGGTGGCTTCGCGCTCAAGGGCAAGGGCAAGCTGGGTCTTTGAGGCACGGCGGCCCGGAATCACGAACATCTCCCGCTGGGTACACAGCCATCTCACCTGAACCTGGGCGCAGCGGTGCTCGACCGCGCCTACCAGGAGGTGATCGTCCTGGAGCGGGTGACGGGCGTCCTCGTCGAGCAGACGCCGCCCGCGCGTGGCCGGTGAAGGGCGTTGTCAGTGTCGGTCGGTAGCCTGCGCGGATGGCGATTCATCGGCTCAGTCGTGAGGAAGCGCGGCGGATAGCCGTCCGGGCCCAGCTGCTCGACGCGGGGCGTCCGAGCGACCTGCTCGGCGTCGTGCGCCGGCTGACGCTGCTGCAGATCGACCCGACGGCCGCCGTGGCGCCGAACGTGGACCTGGTCGCCTGGAGCCGGCTGGGCTCGGCGTACCGGCCGGAGCAGTTGCGGCGGGCGCTGGAGGAGGACCGGACGCTGTGGGAGTCCGACGCGATGGTGCGGCCGATGGACGATCTGCCGCTGTACGTGGCGGATATGAGGAGCGCGCCGACGCGTGAGAAGTCGCGTGAGTGGCTGCGGGCGAACGAGACGTTCCGGAGGGACGTGCTCGGACTGCTCGGCTCGTCCGGTCCCCTGCTGTCGCGGGACATCCCGGACACGAGTGTGGTGGCGTGGCCGTCGACGGGGTGGACCAACAACCGCAACGTCACGCAGCTGCTGGAGCTCCTGGTGGTGTGCGGCGAGGTCGCGATCGCCGGGCGCCGGGGGAAGCAGCGTCTGTGGGACCTCGCCGAGCGGGTGTATCCGGCCGGCGTGGTGGCGGTCCCGTCGGAGGAGGCGCGCAGGATCCGGGCTGAGCGGTGGCTGCGGTCGCTCGGCATCCAGCGGGCGCGCGCGGGTGGAGGGGCTGGTCAGTCGGGGGAGGTGGGTGAGCCGGGGGAGGAGGCGGTCGTCGAAGGCGTCCCGGGCCGGTGGCGGGTGGATCCGGCCGCACTCGGGCAGCCGTTCGCCGGGCGTACCGCGCTGCTGTCGCCGTTCGACCGCCTGGTGCACGACCGCGCGCGGGCGCAGGACCTGTTCGACTTCGAGTACGTGCTGGAGATGTACAAGCCGAAGGCGAAGCGGCGCTGGGGTTACTTCGCGCTGCCGATCCTGCACGAGGACCGGCTGATCGGAAAGGTCGATGCGGTGGCCGACCGCAAGGCCGGGACGTTCGTGGTGAACGCCGTGCACGAGGACGTCGCCTTCACGCCGGCCATGACGGAGGCCGTGCGCCATGAGGTGGGGGAGCTTGCGGCCTGGCAGGGGCTGCGGGTCGGGGTCGGGTCGTAAATGCCTCATATGATCGGCAGGATTCAGTGGCGATCAGGATCCAAGGGGCGCGCTCGTGGCCGGAACTGTTTTTGTGCGTACGGAGGCGCCGACCCTGCGGAGGGCGGGCTGGCTGAACGTCGTCATCGACGACACGACGGTCGGCAAGGTCAAGCAGGGCGGGTCCGCCCTCTTCCCGGTCGAGGCGGGCTCGCACTCGCTGCGCGTCGGCTCCCGGGGCGGCCGCTCCAACACCATCGCCATCGAGGTCTCCGAGGACGGCGTGACCCGGGTGACGGCCTTCAGCACGGGGTACTCGCTGCTGATCGCGATCGTGCCGGTGCTCGGACTCCTCACACCGATCCCCGGCCTGGTCAACCGGGTGCGCGCCGAGGACGACGGCGATGGTGGGGGTATTCCGGGGACCCCGGCGGCGGAGGAGCCCGACCGCGCGGGGCCGTCCGGCCTGTGGTGGGAGTCCGACCCGGCGTACGCCAAGCGGTACGGGAAGAAAGCCTCGTCCTGATTGGCTCGCGCCGTTCGCTTTTGCCCTAGGATCCGGTGGCTATGGGGGGATCTGTTCGCGGCCGTCAGCGGCCGGATCGGGCCGTTGTCGCGGTCTGGGTCTCGGTCACGGTGGCCGGTCTGGCGGTGCTGTCGGTTGCACTCCTGCTGTTTCCAGGGCTGGTCGTCGACCACGACCTCGCCGGTGCCCAGCTCTCCGCCGCAGACCGGGTGAACGCCGTGAACAACGTGCGCACCACGCTGCTTCAAGCGATCGGTGGCGCGGTCGTCCTGTTCGGGGCCTATGCCACCTGGCGGCAGCTGCGCGTCAGCCAGGACGGGCTGAACGCCACCAGGGAGGGCCAAGTCACCGACCGCTTCAGCCGAGCCGTGGAACAGTTGGGCAGCGACAAGCTCGACGTACGGATCGGAGGCATCTACGCACTGTGGCGGATTGCCGACCACTCCGTCCGTGACTACGAGGCGATCGTCTCGATCATGGCCGCATACCTGCGGACGCACCTGCCCTGGCCGCCGCAGGAGCCGGGAGCCCCGGCGGCGGACGCATCGATCAACTCGGTGCGCCCGCTGGAGACCCGCGCCGCGGACGCCCAAGTGGCGCTCACCTGCCTCGGAGTCCTCGGCGAGGAACGTCCCGCGGGTTGGCTCAACGTCAGCTACACCGACCTGCGCCGGGCCGACTGCGACGGACTGTGGCTGAACGGTGTCAACCTCGACGGAACGTGCCTGGAAGCGGCAAGCGTGTACCAGGTCAACCTGCGCGGGGCCTCGCTGATCACGGCCAATCTGCGGCACGCCGAACTCGGGACCTCGATCCTTCACCAGGCCCGCTTGACCGAAGCCGATCTGCGCGGCGCACGCCTGCTCAAGGCCGACCTGCGTGAAGCGAACTTCTCCGGCGCTGACCTGCGAGAGGCGAACTTGCGCAAAGCCCGTGCCGCAGGAGCCGTGTTCGTCCGCGCGGACCTGCGCATGGCCGACCTCCGAGGCTGCGACCTCAGCGGAACCGACCTACGGCAAGCGAAACTGGAAGGCGCACTGGCGAGCGACCTCACCACCTGGCCGGCCGGCTTCGATGTCGAGGCGGCAGGCGTTGTCGTCACCGAGGACCCGGGCACTGAACCGGACGTCCTGCTGCCGGCCGCCGCGATCATGATCCCGGCCCCGGCTCTGCAGTCGGACCTGACGCCTGACGCCTGACGCCTGACACCTGATCCGAAGCCAGCGGCATGCGGTGTGCACCGCCGCAGGACCGATCGCATGCCGAGTCGTACGCTCTGATTGCCTGCCAGTACGACGAGTTGACGCTTCGACTCATTGGTGCGCGTGCGGCCCTGTCGCCCGGCCGGGGCGTCGGTCGTATGCAATGGTTCGTGTACGGGCGGAAGCGCGTAGGCGTTCAGACTGCACTGTGCGCTCGAACCGACTTCAGCCGCATCCCCATGGCTGTCCCCCGACGACCGACCCCCCATGAGGTAGACATGCCCCTCTTCCAGACCTCCCTCAAGCGCACCCTCGTGTGCGCGGCCTCCGCCGCGATCGCGCTGGTGGCGGCCATGGCGCCGACCGCCGTCGCCACTCCACCGTCGGCCACCTCCCCGGGTGCCCATGCCCCGCACGGGGCCACCGATCCGGCGCCGGTGTGCGGCGACCAGTTCCCGCTGTACTCGGAGAACCACTGGACCTACACCCAGGCCCAGTTCTGCCTCCAGACCGACGGCAGCCAGGTCTGGCCCACGCTGGAGTTCACCTCCTGCGAGTACTACTGGGGAGGAGCCTGGTACAACGCCAGCTCGAAATACCCGTGCACGTTCGACTTCTCGTACACCCTGAGCCGCTCGGGCAAGACACTACTGAGCGGCCAGACCACGGGAAGCGGCGGCCCGTCCGGCACGGTCCAGGGCCCCGGGGTCGCGTGCGGGGGCCCCGGCACCTACACCCTCACGGCCGGGTACGGCCTCACCGGTCCGTACTGGACCGACACGACGATCGACTCCGGATCCCGCAACTACAACCTCAGCCTGAGCTGCAGCTAATCAGGCACCTGACAGCGGCGCGGGAGTGGGAAGTTGGCGATGCCGACTTCCCACTCCCGCGCCGGCGTTCAGTCCCACCGGCCGCGTGCACCGCGCCCGCTGCGGACGGCGTGAACGGGTGACTCGGGGTCGTGGAGGCGGGGAGGTCGGGCTCCTCCCGGGGAGGCCGGAAAGTGTCAGGGTGCATGCACTGGCTGCCCTGTCCCCTCCGGCAGGGCAGCTCGTGTGGTTGATATGACGTTCCGTCAGGCCTGGTGGTTCAGGCGGATTCCGGCGATGACGGACTTGCCGCGCGTACGGCGCGGGACGACGGCCCAGGCATCGCTGAGCGCGTCCACGAGCAGGAGCCCCCGGCCGCCGCACGCCTCGGTGCTCTTGGCGTTGGGGGTGGGGGAGAGGGTGGGACGGCCCGAGCCGGGGTCGGAGACGGCCAGCCAGTAGTGGCCGTCGGCGGTCCAGAAGACGAGTTCGACGAGTTCGTCCTCGTCGGCGCGGGCGCCGTGCCGGATCGCGTTGGTGACGAGTTCGGAGGTCAGCAGCCTGATCTCGTAGGAGAGTTCGGGGCGACAGTGCGGCGGGAGCGCGCGAGCCACGGCCCGCCGGGCGCGCGAGACGGACGCGAGTTCGGCGGGGAACCGCCAGTGCAGCGGCACGGCGGGGATGGTGGGGGTGGTGGGGGAGGGGGTGGGGGAGGTGGGAGCGGTCGTCGCGATGGCGGACGGGAGCGGGATTCCAGGCATGGCTGACTCCTCGCGGGGGTGCGGTGGTTGAGCATGTGCGTGTGGTGGGTGTGGATGTGGATGCGGCGCTGCCGGTGGCCTGCCTCCCCGGGCGCGGGCGCACCTGTCCCAGGGAAGGCGGGCATGCTCGCGCGGTGCACTTCCGGTCATCGCCGTGTGTGAACGTCGTGCTACTTGAAGCTAGCGCCCTGAGTGGCAATGTGCCACTGGATCCCGGGTAATTGCTACGATCGAGTTGGATTTGGGTAGTCGATCGCGGCAGACTGACTCCAACTCAGCCTGAGAGGACGGCATGCCCACTCGATCTGTCCCTACCGAGCGCCAGAAGCGCCTGGGCGCTGAGCTGCGAAAGCTCCGTGTCGCCGCAGGAGCGAGTACCGAGTATGCGGCTGGTCTGCTTGGTCTCGATCGTACGAAGATCTCGAACATGGAGTCGGGTGTTCGTGTGATCAGCCCGGATCGCGTGCGGACGCTGGCCAGCAACTACAGCTGTGCCGATGAGCCGTACATCGAGGCGCTGGTCGCCATGGCCGCCAATCGGGAACGCGGTTGGTGGGAGGAGCATCGCGGCACGATCTCACCTGGCATGCTCGACATCGCTGAACTCGAATGGCATGCGATCCGGTTGAAGACGATGCAGTCAGTGCATGTGCCAGGTCTCCTGCACACTGAAGACTATGCCCGCGCCATCTTCGGTTCGGTTCTACCGCCACTGTCGCGGTTGGAGGTCGAGTTGCGGGTGAATCACCGCATGGCCAGGCAACGCGTTCTGCGGCGGCCGGATCTGCTCTCCTATGTGGGTTACGTCCACGAGGCTGCTCTTCGGATGCAGTTCGGTGGGCGCGCGGCTATGCGAGCCCAGCTCGAACACCTGTGTGTCGAATCGGAGCGGGAGAACGTCACTCTTCGAGTCCTGCCAGTTGAGAGCGGCTCATTCCCCGGTGCAGGCCACGCTCTCCTCTACGCCGAGGGTGCTGTTCCCCGGCTCGACACGGTGCAGTTGGACTCTGCCCACGGGCCGGACTTCACTGATGCCGAAGCTCAACTTGCCAAGTATCGTGCACATCTCGATTGGATGGCCGAGTCGGCCTTGCCTGTCGAGAAGTCCCGGGATTTCATTCACGCCATCGCTCAAGCGCTCTAGGAGAACCGATGTCTGACGTCACTTGGGAAGAGCCGTTCTGCGGCGAAGGTAACAACTGCTTCCGCCTGGGCACGGATGCTGCCGGCAACGCCTACATCGCGGTGAACGGTGAGGAGGACCGTCCCCTGACCGACTCCATCTCTGCCTTGCGCACACTCATCCTGGACATCAAGGCTGGCAAGGCGGACCATCTGCTGTAGCTGTCAGGCGCCGGGACCGCGTGTAGTGCGGTCCCGGTGGTCCGTTGTCCCCGGGGAGGGCATCACATGTCAGATATCACCTGGGAAGCCCCCTTCTGCCAGGACTCCGGCAACTGCTTCCGCCTGGGCACGGACGCCGCCGGCAACGCCTACATCGCCGTGAACGGTGAGGAGGACCGCCCTCTCACCGACTCGATCTCCGCCCTCCGAGCCCTCATCCTGGACATCAAGGCAGGCAAGGCGGACCACCTCCTCTGATCACCCCTGAACCATCGGCCAGTCGTGTGCGTCCCGTTCTGTGGCGTATCCGCGCGCGGTGCTGCGGCGTCGGACATGAACACGAGCGTGAAGGAGGACGCGTGGCACGACGCGAGAACCAGGTCGAGGCCCTGCTCGCCGCAGGGGTGGGCCTGCTGGGGGCTCTGGTCGTCCGAGTAATGCTTGCAGGTGTCTACAGCGACTCCCAGGGCCACCACCACCGCCGCCTGCTCCTGGACGTGATCGTGCTGCTGGCAGGCGTGGCGATCACCACCCCCGTCTACCTGCGGCTGCGCGCCCAACAGTGCCGCAGCGGGCGCTAGCACCCTCGACTGCTCCCCCCAGTGTGACCGGATGCGCTTCGCCAAGCCCTTCCCCCAGGACTCCCGCCTGAGGGAGGGTGTAACGCGCCCGGTGGGGTCGGGCGTATGAGGAGTGGCATCGTTTCGGGGGGAAGGGCAGCTCGGTGGGGGAAGCACCTGCGGACTTCCTGGAGTTCGCGCACGCGCGCAGCGGGCACCTGTTCCGCACCGCCTGCCTGCTCACCGGTGACTGGCATCTGGCCGAGGACCTCGTCCAGGAAACGCTGGCCAAGCTGTACCGGTCCTGGCGCCGGATCGACCAGAACGGGTCACCGGCCGCCTTCGCCCAGACCGTACTCTTCCGCACCTTCGTCTCCTACCGCCGCCGGCGCAGCGCCAGTGAGCAGCCGGTCGATTCGGTGCCGGAGGCGGCGGAGCGGGTGGACGAGCCGGAGCTGCGGATCGCCCTATTGCACGCGCTGGCCCAGTTGACGGCCAAGGACCGTGCGGTGCTGGTGCTCCGCTACTGGGAGGACCACTCGGTGGAGGAGACGGCCCGGGTGCTACGGGTGTCGCCGGGCGCGGTGCGGGTGCGCAGCCTGCGGGCGCTGGAGAAACTGCGGGTCGTGCTCGGTGAGGAGCTCCAGGATTTGGTGGGGTCGTGGTGAGCCACATGACGGACGATCAGGAGCAGCTGCCCGCAAGGCTCACACGCACCGAGCGGGTGCTGCCCGATGCGCTGGACCAGGCCGCCGGGCTCTTTCCGGCGCACAGCCCGGATCTCGTCCTGCGCGCGGCGGCGCGCGGACGGCACCTGCGACGGGTGCGGCGCGCGCAGCTGGGGGGTGCTGCCGCGCTGCTGGTCATCGGTGGGGGCCTGCTGGGCGCTCTGGGAGTGGCCGGGGAGGGGCACGGCGTGGTCCGGCCCGTTCCGGCCGTCAGCACGGTGGCGGTGTCCTCGCCGTCGCCCTCCCCTTCGTCGAGCCCGGCGGGCTTCGTGCGGGCCCAGGATCAGCTTGCCGCGCTGCTGCCCAAGGGAGGGACGGTGAGCCACGCGGACGGCTCAGGCAGCCTCGCCCCCGGCCGGCAGTCGGCTCCGAACGGCGTCCAGGCCCAGATCTCCGCCTCGCTGGACTTCACCGACAGCCAGGGCACGGCCACCGTGTTCCTGAACATCCAGGACGCCTCTCCGGAACCGAGCGTGGGCAACTGCGTAGGCTATCCCGCCGAGACATGCCAGAAGCTCTGGGACGGCACCGTCGTGTGGCTCTCCTCGGCCGGGCCGGACGAAGCAGGGCAGCTCCGTTGGACGGCCGAGGCGTTCCACCCGGACGGCCGCAGCGTGACCGTGATCGAGCGCGTCGATGCGACCCCCGACGGGAAGCACCCGCTGGCGCTGAGTCCGCATGAGGTACGGGCAGTGGCGATGAGCCCAGAGTGGAACAAGTGACCTACAAGCAGGGGGAGAACAGGAAATGGATTCCGAGGACGATCAGCTGGTCGAGCTGGACGGGTGGCCGCAGTGGCGGCAGCCGGTCGAGCACGAGGAGCCGGACGCGGACCAGTACGAGGAGCCGGACGGGGACGGGGACGGGGACGAGGACGGGCAAGCCAACGACGACCCCGCCACACGGCGTTCGGGGAAACGCCGCGCAGTACTGATCACCACCGGCGTGGTCTTCGCCGGGCTGCTCGCCGTCGGCGGGGTCGCGGCCGACAACCTCGCCTCCGCGGTGTTCGGCGGCTCCTCCGGTCACTCACACGCGGTACCGGCCCCGGCGGTGCCGACCTCGCCGCCGAGCGCGGCCGACGCGGCGGCCACCGCCAGTGCCTTCCTGACGGCCTGGGCCGGCGGTGACATGGAGGCGGCCGGCGCGCTGACCGACCGTCCGGCCACCGCGACCGCCCAGCTGGCCGACTTCAAGCAGAAGCTGGCGTACAGCTCGCTGGCACTGGCCGCCGGTGGCCAAGCCGTCCTCCACTCGACGGCCACCGACGTCGACGCGCCGATCGGCTTCAAGGTCACCGTCACCTTCACGAACGCCACCGGGAGCCCGTGGACGTACCAGAGCGGGCTGAGTGTGCGGCAGACGGGCGGTGGGAAGCCGGTGGTGCACTGGGATCCCAGCGTCATCCATCCGTCGCTGACCGCGAGCAACTCCATTGTGCTGCGCGCGATCGCCGCGCAGACGCCGGTGCCGGCCGACCGCAAGGGCCGGTCGCTGGACGGCTTTCCCTCGCTCACTCCGATACTCGCCGCACTCCAGTCGTCCATCGCTGCCCAGCCGTCCGGAACCGCCCAGCCGTCCGGAACCGCGCAGTCCGCCGACCCGGCCGGCGCCGATGGGCAGGCGGTGGTGCTCGCGGACGGCGTCGGGGCCACCGCCCGGCAGCTGTACGTCATCGCGCAGCCGCCGTCCGCCCCGCAGCTGCGGCTGACGCTGGACGCTGACGTGCAGCGGGCCGCCGAGCAAGCGGTGGCGGCGCAGTCGGCGGGCGGAAAGCCGGTCGGGCTGGTCGCCATCGAGCCGAGCACCGGCAACATCCTTGCGGTGGCCAACGCGCCGGCCGGTGGGTTCAACCAGGCGTTCCTGGCCCAGGTCGCGCCCGGTTCGACGATGAAGGTGATCACCGCGGCCGCACTGCTGGAGGCCGGTGACACCCCCAGCACCCCGGTGCCCTGCCCGCAGACCGCCAACTCGCCGCGGCAGTGGCACAACGACGAGGCGGGGTCCTTCCCCAACTACACGCTGATGGACGACTTCGCCCAGTCCTGCAACACCGCCTTCATCCAGGAGAGCCAGGCCAAGTTGGCGTCCGGCAGGGTGTCCGAGGTCGCGCAGGAGCAGTTCGGCCTGGGCCTGAAGTGGTCCACCGCGCCAGGGGTGAGCAGCTTCGACGCGAAGGTGCCGGCTCCGACGGGCTCGGACGACGCGGCGGGCGAGGCGATCGGGCAGAGCGAGATCCAGGCCAACCCGCTCGCCATGGCCTCGGTGGCGGCCACCGTGCAGAGCGGTACGTTCCGCCAGCCGATCCTGCTGCCCGGGCAGCCGCAGGTTGCGGCCGCCCAGCCGCTGTCACATGGGGTGGCCAAGCAGCTTCGCACGATGATGGCGCAGACCGCGGCCTCTGGCACCGCCCAGCAGGCGATGGCGGGTCTCGGTGGCCAGGTCGGGGCCAAGACCGGCACCGCCGACGTGGACGGCGAGCCGGCGCCCAACAGCTGGTTCCTCGGCTACCGCGACGATCTCGCGGTGGCCGCCGAGGTCGAGGGCGGTGGCCACGGCGCGGGTGCGGCGGGGCAGGCGGTGGCCCAGGTCCTGGCGGTGGGCAACGGGTAGCCCGTCAGCCGTATGCCGTCAGCCGGATGCCGGCGCGGGCGAAGCCGTCAGCCGCGGTAGCCGACCGGCTCCAGGTACAGGGTGTCCGTGCCGCGGGCGTCCGCGCCGGTGGCGAACTCGGCGCCCGGCCAGGTCAGCTTGACCGAGTGGGTCTCGCCGGGCGGGGTGACGGTCATGCCGGTGACCTTGGTGCCGGGGTGGCCGCTGGGGTTGGTGCGGTACCAGATCACGGACTGCGTGCTCGCCCCGGCGGCGAGGGTGACGGTGTTCGCCGTGTGCGGGCTGCGCGGCACCGAGGTCGGGCCTTCGCCGGTGGTCAGGTCCACCCCGGCGAAGCCGTACAGCGTGCAGCCGGAGCCGCCCTTGTTGGTGAACGAGACGGTGACCGCGGCCATGTCGGCCTCCGGCGGCGTCTCCTTGCCCACGGACGCGCTGATGCCCAGGTTGGCGGTGGTGCAGTGGCTGATCGCCGCCGTGGTGGCGGAGCCCTTGCCGCCGGACGAGCCGCCGCTGGTGGACCCGCTGCCGCCGGACCCGGCGCCGGCCTGGGTGGCGGCCGACTGGCCGCCACCCGTCGTCACGCTGCCGCTCACGTCTCCCTGGCAGGCGGTCAGCGCCAGTCCCGCCACGACCGCCACTGCGCTTGCCGCCAGGGCACGCTGAACACGCATCTCTACATCTCCGAAGAAGGGTGGGTCCGCAGCCGTCCGCCGCGCTCACCAGAAGATTCACACAGGTGATCACGCCGGTCCAGGCTCGACGGGCCCTCCGGGACAGAGCTGTGACGGTGTCCCGTTCGTGTCCCAAAGTGTCACGTCAGGCGACCTGACCAGCACTGATGCCTCGCGCCCAGGGGAAGGCTCAGCGGCGGATCACTCACCGGAGCGGGGGAACCCGCGGTGCCTGGACCAGTCATCGGCGAGGACTGCCATGACGTGCGAGTCGACCCAGGCGCCCTGCCAGTGCAGCGCCTGACGCTTCGTGCCCTCGTGGACGAAGCCGACCTGCTCGTAGACGTGCCGGGCGCGTGGATTGAAGTCGTAGACCTCGAGTTCGACCCGGTGGAGATCGACGGTGTCGAAGGCATGGGCAAGGAGCAGCCGGATGGCCTCGGTGCCGTAACCACGGCCGAAGGCGCGGGGCCCGACCAGGCCGATCCGGAACGAACATGACCGGTTGTCGGCATCCAACCCCCGCAGGACCACCTCACCGACGTACCCACCCGTGGCCTGCTCGACGACCGCCAGATCCAGCCGGTCGTCCTCCGCCGCCCGCGAGGAGTACCACTGCTCGGCGCGTTCCAGCGCCTGCGGCGGGACCGGCCCGTGCGACCCCGTCAGCCGACGCACCTCCGGCTCGTGCAGCAGTTCCACGAGCCCCGGGGCATCCGCGGCGATGACCGGCCGCAGCAGTACGCGAGTGCCGACCAGTGTGGGCTTGGCGGCGAAGGAGAGCGCGGGAGAGGTCATGGCGGCAAGCATGCTGACAGGCAGCCGCCAAGGGCAATGCATTAACTCCTAGCCCGCGCCGCCGCTCTCCGCGAGCTGCTCGGCGAGCGAGCGGTGGAAGGCGGTGACCAGGGCCTGGGTCAGCAGCGGCTCGATCTGGCTGCTCACCTCGCGCATCCGCACCACCTCGGCCTCGGCGGCGCCGCTCTCGCGGAACGGCTTCCAGACGGTTTCGAGGAACAGCCGGTTGAGTTCGCGGGCGGCGGCCTGGCTGTGCAGGCGGACCACGGCGCGCGCGGCGACGATCGTCTCCAGCGGGATCGGCAGGTCCAACACCCGTGCGCCGAGCGGGAGAAGACCCGGGTCGACGAGGAACGCGTCGTCCTGCTCGGTGCGTTGCAGGGCGCCCATCGCGACCAGCTGGTCCAGGTCGGCGGCGGAGAGCGCGCGGCCGACCCGGCGGGACAGCTGCTCGACGCTCGCCTCCTCGGCCGTCTCCGGAGCCCAGACGGCGATCAGGGCGCGATGGATCGCCAGGTCCAATGAGCTGATGTCGGCGGGGAGTTGATCGAGATAGCGCTCGATCGCGGCGAGCGTGAGGCCGAGCCGCTGCAACTCCTCGATCAGCTCCAGCCGGTCCAGGTGCTCGGGCCCGTACAGCCCGACCCGGCGCGGGCCCAGCTCGGGCGGTGGCAGCAAACCGCGCCCGCTGTAGAAGCGCAGGGTGCGCACCGTGACGCCGGCCCGGGCGGCAAGCTCGTCGACGGTCAGCCGCGGCCGCTGCGGCGGGGTGGCTGGCATGGGCACTCCTGGTGGGACAGTCCTGCTGGCACAGTAGCAGTGCGGCCGTCCCGCCAGGGGTGGCCAGGGCTTGTCAGGCAAGCCCTGGGGCCGGACACGCCCTAGGACCAGCGGGTGCTCACCAGGTCCCGGACGATGCCGTTCACCGGCTGCGGGATCTCGCCGTAGTCGCTGTCCGCGCTGTCGATGGGCAGGCGGTTGATCACGGCCTCCAGTGCGGCGGGGAGTGCGGGGTGGCGGCCGTCGCGGCACTGCCGGAGCAGGTCGTTGCGGACCTTCTCCGGCAGCAGGGCCCGCAGTCCGGCCCGGGTTCGCCCGCCGGAGCCGGCCGCCAGGCCACGGCCCTGGGCGCGCCAGTGCGCGGCGTCCTTGAACTCGGCGCGCCTGCGGTGGGCGAGGAAGAGGCAGAACGCGGCGTTCCTGTTGCCCGCGCCGGCGGCGAACTGCCACCAGAACGCGGCGGCCTCCTGGTAGCCGGTGAGGTGGAGCAGGGCGGCGAAGACGAGAGCGCCGGCCGGCTCGATGTCGTCCTCGCGGGCCAGCCGCTCCAGGCTGGTGGCGGCCTGGGGCGCACCGACGATGAGCGAGGCGGCGAGATTCAGGTCGTGGGCGGCCTGGTCGGTGGCGGCGGGGAAGCGGTCCGTCGCGGTGGCCGGAGCGTCGGCGGTACGAGTACCGGCGGCGTGTTGCCTGCGGGCGTACAGGGTTTGGGTGATCCGTCGGCGGGCGGCCTCGGCGTCGTAGTCGTCGTATTCGTCGGTGAGGACTTCGGCGTCGTTCAGCAGGGTGTCGATGGAGCGGTCTTCGTCGGTGCGCTTCACATCTTCCCTTTCTGATCAGGGAGTTCCGGCTGATCGGGGAGTTCGGGCAGGTTCAGTGCTCTGGCCAGTCGGCGTTTGGCGTGCCGCACGTGGGAGCGGACGGTCGCGGCCTCGATGCCCAGGTAGTGGGAGACCTCATCGACCTCGTGGCCGAGGACGTAGCGGACCACGATGACGTCGTACTGCCGTTCGGGCAGTTCGGCGATGGCCTGGTACAGGCCCAGTTCGCTCTCCAGGACGGCGAACTCGTCGCGCATCTCGTGGACCAGGAGCTTGCGGATCGCGGCGTGGAAGGCGGCGGTGCCCACCAGGACGGGTTGCATGCCGTGGGCGTCCAGCCAGCGCTGCACGTGGTCCTTGAGGAGCGTCCATGCGTACTGGGGCACCGAGTGCTGCTCCAGCGCGTGTTCCCAGTGTTCCAGCAGGTCGGCGCAGGCGGCCTCCACCACGCTCTGCGCAGCGCTACGGTGGCCGAGCTGGGTGTGGGCGTAGCGCAGCCAGAGCTTGTGGTGGTACTCGTGGAACGCGTCGAAGGTGAGCGTGGACCGCCGGGGTGTGACGGCAGGCGTGATGGTGGGCGTGGCGGTGGGTGTGGCGGTGGGCGGACGCGGGTCGGGGCGGTGCCCGTCGAGGTCCGGCGCGCCGCTGGGTGTGGTTCCCATCAGGCGCTCCTGTCGCCGATGGTGGGGCGGTTGCGCCGTATGCCGGCGGCGGGGATCCGGGCGGCGGTCCCCCAGACCGCCATGGTTTCCAGATCGATGGTCACGGACGTCCCATTCATGGGCACCGCACCGCTCCACAGTGGAGGCGGCCGTCGGTGTGAGACACACGCGGTTCTCTTACTTGTAAGCCAACCGGATGAACGGCCCCAATGTGCAGTCCGATCCCAAGGAATTTAACAGAGAGGAATAATACGACTACTCCTCGGGGTTGCCTCGTTCCTGCGGGGTTCTCCGCCAAGGTGGTGGGCAATGATGTCCGGTGGAGAAGGGGTGCGATGACCGACGACGGTGCAGACGGTGTGGTTGACCTGGAGATGGACCGGGCGCACTCGGCCCGGATGTACGACTTCTTCCTGGGCGGGACGACCAACTTCCCCGCCGATCGCGAGGCGGCCGAGCGCGCGATGGCGGTCTTCCCCTCGATCCTGGTCGCGGCCCGGATCAACCGCCGCTTCATGCACCGCTCCACCCGCTTCCTGGCCGGCTCGGGCATGCGGCAGTTCCTGGACATCGGCACCGGCATCCCCACCTCGCCCAACCTGCACGAGGTCGCCCAGCTCCGGGCCCCCGAGGCGCATGCGGTCTACACCGACAACGATCCGATCGTGCTGGCCCATGCCCGCGCCCTCCTGCAGAGCCACCCCGCCGGCCGCACCGCCTACGTCCAGGCGGATGTCACCGACCCCGAGGCGCTGCTGTCCGCCCCCGAACTGCTGGGCACGCTCGACCTGAAGCAGCCCGTGGCGCTGAGCCTGAACGCCCTGCTGCACTTCGTCACGGGCGACCACGACGCCCATCGGATCGTCGAGCGCCTCAAGTCGGAGCTGGCGTCCGGCAGCACACTCACGATCAGCCACGTCACGCCGGACTTCGATCCCGAGGGCATCGCCCGCCTCGCCGCGGCCTACCTGGCCGCCGGCACGCCGGGCCAGCCCCGCACACTCGGCGAGATCACCCGCTTCTTCGACGGCTGGGAGCTGGTGACCCCCGGCATCGTCCCCTCCCACCAGTGGCGCCCCGACCCGCAGGACGTGGCGGAGAACGCCAGCGCGGCCGACGCCGCCTGTTACGCGGCCGTCGCCCGCAAACCCTGAGCGATGATCAACTCTCCGCCACTATGACGGAGTGTCAACTCGCACCCGGCGGTGGGGGGGGAGGGGGGGGGGGGGGTGGGGGGGGGGGGTCTTGCGCGGGGGGGAGTGGGAGGT
>NZ_JBWXUE010000020.1:81994-106358 GCF_057158765.1 Kitasatospora sp. NEAU-69 | reverse complement strand
GGGGGGGATGGGTGTCCACCTCCCGTGTGGAGTGGTGGCTCTTTTTTTCCCCCCCCCCCCCCCGGGCCCGTCTCGCCGGGGTCAGCTCGCGAGTTCCGCGTGGTAGCGGCGGGCCACCTCGGGGTGGGCGCGTAGGTAGCCCTTGAGCTCGTTGCGGCCGAACTCGGCGAAGAGCGGGTTGGCCGGGTCCTCGGTCGCGCCCGGGGCGTGGTGCGCCTGCGGGAAGTCGAGCGGGTCGATGTGCGCGTCGAGGCGCGGGTTGTAGAAGAACGGCACCGAGTACCGCTCGCGACCGCCGGGCGGGCTGACCACGCGGTGGTTGGTCGCCTTCAGGTAGCCGTCGGTGGCCACCTCCAGCAGCTCGCCGAGGTTGACCACGAACGCGCCCGGCATCGGCGGCACGTCCAGGAAGCTGCCGTCGCCGCGCTCCACCTGGAGGCCGGCCACGCCGTCGGTCAGCAGCAGCGTGAGGAACCCGTAGTCCTTGTGCGCGCCGACGCCCTGGCCGCCGCCGTCGGGGGCGGTGCCCGGGTAGCGGACCAGCTTGAGCCGCAGGTGCGGGTGACCGGCGAAGGCCTGGTCGTAGAAGTCGGGCTTGGCGCCGATCGCGGTCAGCAGCTCGTGCAGCAGGCGCTCGGCGACGGCGCTCAGCCGGTCGATCCAGTGCAGCGAGGCGGTGCGCAGCTCCGGCAGGCCGGCCGGCCACTGGTTCGGGCCCTCCAGCCACCAGTAGTCCGGCTCGTTGTTGCCGGGGCGGTGTTCGGGCAGCTCAAGACCTATGTCGAGCTGGTCGCGCCAGTCGCTGCGCCCGCCGGTGCGCTCGTCGCCGATCCGGGTGTAGCCGCGGAAGTGCGGGGAGTTGAGGTTGCTGATGGCCAGCCGCTCGGCCTCCGGCAGGGCGAAGAAGGCGTGCATCGCGGCCGTCAGCTCGACGGTCTCCTGCTCGCTGACGCCGTGGCCGATCAGGTGGAAGAAGCCGACCTCGGTGGCGGCCCGGTTCAGCGCGGCGTGGAACGCGGCCCGCTGCTCCGCTGTGCCATCGGCGGCGGCCAGGTCGATCACGGGGAGGCTGTCGGCCTGGGTGGTGGTGTGCTGCTGCGACATGAGGGTGACATCCGCTGGGCTCGGCCCGGCCGTCCCGGCGGTGGCCGGGGGGACCGGGAGCGCGGCGCAGATGGGCCGTGCCTCCCGGTGCCGGGGACCTGGAAGGTGAGGGAGATCGGGGTCAGCGGGAGCGTCGACAGGACATGCTCGTGACGCGGAGCAGGTCCACGTGGCGACGGCTGACGAGTAGAAGCACGTCCACCAGGTTAGACGGCTGGGGCGGCGGACGGACTGTGACCTGCGTAACTGTGGAGCGCATGACCGTCGATTATGCGGGCGCGTCCTGGAGCCCGTCGATAGCGAGATCAGCCAGCCGCGCCCGGTACCGAACAGCCGTCCTGCCGCCGCCCGCCCAGTGCTCGGTCAGACGACGCCGGAGTGGCCCGCTCCGCTTCCGGTGCAGGCGACCGACCAGTCGGTTGGGGCGTTCCGGCAGCGAAAAGCGGGGTCGCAGCGGTGGCCCGCCGCCCACCGGTCGAGCTCGCCGTTCAGCTGCTCGGTCAGGCACTGCCGGCGGACCAGAGCGGCCTGTTCCGGTGAGTTCTGCTGGACGACGGCCGACCGGTACTGGCCGAAAAAACTGTTGACCTGCTGCTCGGGATGCGCCACCGGTGACTGGGAAGTCGAACGGGCCGACTTCCCAGTCACAACCGGCTCAGGTCTGCGGGTTCTCCGCGGCGATCTTGCCGCGTACCTCGTCCATGTCCAGCCCCCGGGCCTGCTGGATCAGGTCCTCCAGCGCGGGGGCGGGCAGGGCGCCGGCCTGGGCGAAGACCAGCACGTTGTCCCGGATGATCGCCAGGGTCGGGATCGAGCTGATCCCGAACGCGGCGGCGAGCTCCTGCTGCGCCTCGGTGTCCACCTTGCCGAAGACCAGGTCCGGGTGGGTCTCGGCGGCCTTGTCGTACACCGGGGCGAAGCTGCGGCACGGTCCGCACCAGGACGCCCAGAAGTCGATCAGCACGAAGGAGTCGCTCGTCACGACCTCGTCGAAGTTGTCCTTGGTGAGTTCCACGGTAGTCATGCTGCGATCAACCACCCCTCTTGTCGGCCTATTCCGCCTGGTCGCGGTAGGTCTCCAGCAGCCGGAGCCAGACCTCGCTCATCGTCGGGTACGACGGCACCGCGTGCCACAGCCGCTCGATCGGCACCTCGCCGACCACCGCCACCGTCGCCGAGTGCAGCAGCTCGCCGACCCCGGCGCCGACGAACGTGACGCCGAGCAGGCAGTGCCGCTCCTCGTCCACCACCATCCGGGCCCGGCCCTGGTAGTCGTCGGCGAAGAGCGAGGCGCCGGAGACCCGGCCCAGCTCGTAGTCGACGACCCGGATCCGGTGGCCGGCCCGCTCGGCCTCGGCCGCCGTCAGCCCGACCGAGGCGGCCTCGGGCTCGGTGAAGACGACCTGCGGCACGGCCGCGACGTCCGCGGTGGCCGCGTGTGCGCCCCAGCGGCCGGTCTGCTCCGGCTGCCCGAGCGCGCGGGCGGCGATCGCCGCGCCTGCGATCCGGGCCTGGTACTTGCCCTGGTGGGTGAGGAGCGCCCGGTGGTTGACGTCGCCGGCCGCGTACAGCCAGCCGCCCTCGACGCCGCGCACCGCGCAGCTCTCGTCCACCGCGAGCCAGGAGCCGTCGGCGAGCCCGATGCTCGCCAGGCCCAGCCGCTCGGTGCGCGGCGCCCGGCCGGTCGCGTACAGCACCTCCTCGGCCTGCAACGGCTCGCCGCTGTCGAGCGAGACGGTGACCACGCCGTCGGTCCGGCGCACCTCGGTGACGTCGGCGCCGAGCCGTACGTCCACGCCGGCGGCGGTCAGCCCGGCGGCGACCAGCTCACCGGCGAACGGCTCCATCCGCGGCAGCAGGCGCTCGCCGCGCACCAGCAGCGTGACCTGCGAGCCGAGCGCCTGCCAGGCAGTGGCCATCTCGACGCCGACCACGCCGCCGCCGACCACGACGAGGCGGGCCGGCACGGTCGGCGAGCTGGTCGCCTCCCGGCTGGTCCACGGCCGGGCCTCGGCCAGCCCGGGTACGTCGTGCGGCAGCACGGCCCGGGTGCCGGTGCAGACGACGACGGCGTGCCGGGCGGCCAGCACCCGCTCGCCGCCGTCCGGTGTGCGCACCACGACCCGGCGCGGCCCGTCGAGCCGGCCCTCGCCGCGGACCAGCACCGCGCCGGTCGACTCCAGCCAGGAGACCTGGCCGGCGTCCTTCCAGTGCGAGGCGAAGTCGTCCCGGCGGGCCAGCACGGCGGCGGCGTCGAGCCGGCCGCCGACCGCCTCGCGCGAGCCCGCCACGCCGCGGGCGCCGGCCAGGGCGGCCACCGGGCGCAGCAGCGCCTTGCTCGGCATGCAGGCCCAGTACGAGCACTCGCCGCCGACCAGCTCGCTCTCCACCACGGCGGTGCTCAGCCCGGCCGCCCGGGTCCGGTCGGCCACGTTCTCCCCGGTCGGGCCGGCGCCCAGGACCACTACGTCGTAGGTTTCGGTGCTCATCGGTACTCCCGGTTCGTCGATCGCGCTGTGGTCGGCACCATCCTGCGGCAGAACGAGGCTTGACGGTGGGTCAAAACCGCTCTCCCGGTGCACCCCTGTTGCCTCAGAGCGCCCCAGGGTGTCTCAGAGCGCCTCGCGCCGCTGCAGCCAGCCGAGCGCGGCCCAGCCCGGCAGCACCGGGAGCAGCAGGGTGATCAGCCGGAACAGCACGACCGGCGCCATCATGGCGGCGGCGCCGAGCCCGGTCGTGCTGCCGAGCGCGGCCGCGGTGCTCACCTCGACGGTGCCGAGGCCGCCCGGCGTCGGCGCCGCCGAGCCGATCGCGTTGCCGACCAGGAACGCCACCGCGACGGTCGAGAAGCGCGGGTCCGCGCCGGTCGCCCGCACGCAGCAGTAGAGGCAGCCGATCAGCGCCGTCGAGATCAGCAGCTGGCCGAGCACGCCGACCGCCAGGTGGCGGGGGTGCCGCAGCAGCTCCCGCAGCCGGACCAGCGAGTCCTCGGTCAGCGGCCGCAGCCGGGCCAGCGCCCAGCGCCGCAGCCGCGGCACCGCGAAGGCGACCGCCAGCAGCACGCCGGCCGCCGCGGCGCCGACCGTGAGGACCAGCTCGGTGCTGTGCCCGGAGCCGTGCGAGGAGGTGGCCGAGTCCGGCTGGGCTCCGGAGAGCCAGACGAAGAAGCCGAGCTGGAGCATGTGCAGCGTGAAGCCGACCAGCTGACTGGCGCCCACGCTGGAGACCGCGCGGCCCGGCGCTATGCCGGCCCGCTGGAGCAGCCGGGTGTTCAGCGCGATGCCACCGAAGCCGCCGGGGGCGACCAGCTTCACGAAGGCACCGGACAGCTGGGCCAGCACGGCGCGGACGAACGGGATCCGCTCCGGCACGAAGCCGAGGAACCCGAGCGCCGCGAGCGGGTAGCTGACCGCCATCGCGACCAGCGCGAGCGCCAGCCAGGCCGGATCGGCGCTGAGGATCAACCCGACCGGGTCGACGTGCGAGGCCGTCCCCTGGAAGTAGAGAAGCGCGGCGAAGGAGGCGGCTCCGGCCACCATGATCAGCGTGCGTGGCCTTGCCCAGCGAGGTCGGCGCGTGTCACGCGCTTCGGATATACCCGTCGTCACGCTGCATGCTCCCACAGGACCGAACGGGTGAGCGGGAGATTAAATCGCTCGCGTGTCGGGTGGTTCTGCGGCGAAAATGCACGATATGGCACCCGACAGCGACGCTACGTTCGATCGGCTGGTGGCCGAGGCCGACGAGGTCTCGGTCGCCGGCTGGGACTTCTCCTGGCTGGACGGCCGGGCCAGCGAGCAGCGCCCCTCCTGGGGCTACCAGCGGCTGCTCGGCGAGCGGCTGGCCGGGGCCTCGGCCGCGCTGGACGTGCAGACCGGTGGCGGCGAGGTGCTGGCCGGGGTGCCGAAGCTGCCCCGGCTGATGGCGGCGACCGAGTCCTGGCCGCCGAACGTCGCGAAGGCGACCGCGCTGCTCCACCCGCTGGGCGCCGTGGTGGTCGCCGACCCGGACGAGCCGCCGCTGCCGTTCGCCGACGCGGCCTTCGACCTGGTCACCAGCCGCCACCCCGCGACCGTCTGGTGGGCGGAGATCGTCCGGGTGCTGAAACCCGGCGGTACGTACTTCGCGCAGCACGTCGGGCACTCCAGCGTCTTCGAGCTGGTCGAGTACTTCCTCGGCCCGCAGCCGGAGTCGGTCCGGCGCGGCCGCCACCACGAGGACGAGCGGCGGCAGGCCGAGGCCGCCGGGCTCGACGTGGTGGACCTGCGCTTCGAACGGCTGCGCACCGAGTTCAGGGACATCGGGGCGGTCGTGTACTTCCTGCGCAAGGTGATCTGGATGGTGCCCGGCTTCACCGTGGCGCAGTACCGGGACCGGTTGCGCGAGCTGCACGAGCAGATCGAGCGCGAGGGGCCGTTCGTCGCGCACGCCAGCCGGTTCCTGATCGAGGCGCGCAAGCGGTAGCGGGGCCGCCTCAGCAGGCACTTATCGGACTTTTAGGTGGTGCAGCGGCCTCGTTTTCGACGGTCGGGCCATGGCATACTCCGGATCGTGACTGGCTGCCGAAAGACCCGGACCCTGCGCGCGGCGGTGTTCGCCGCGCTCGCGGTGCCGCTGGCTGCCGCCGGTCACGTCCTGGTCACCGGCCGACCGCTGCCGCTGACCGTGGTCGCACTGGCCGCCCTGGTGGTCTTCGGCCTGGCGGCGCTGATCGCCGGCGCCGAGCGCGGGTTCACGCAGATCGCCGCGCTGCTGCTGCCGGTGGAGCTGCTGCTCAACACCACCTTCAACCTCGGCCAGGCGACCTGCGCCGCCCCGCCGCCCGGCACCGGAGCACTCGCCGGGCACGGCGGCCACGGGCTCGACCTGATGGTCTGCGGCGGTGGCTCGCTCGGCGACGGCATCGGCGGCGGGCAGCTCTCGCTCGCCCCGGCGCTGCTGGAGCTGTTGCTGCTCGCCGTGCACGTCGCGGTCACGCTGCTGGCCGCGCTCTGGCTGCGCCTCGCCGACGCCGCGCTGGTCCGGCTGCCCGAGCTGATCGGCGCGCTCACCCGGCTCGCGCCGGACGCGCTGCGCGCGCTGCTGCTGCTCGCCCCGCTCCCGGTCCGCCCCGCACCCGGTGCACCGCTGCCGGAACCGCGCCGCGAGCACGCGCCCACCGAGGACCTCCCGCTCAGCCCGTCCCGCCGCCGCGGTCCGCCGGCGTCGTTCGCGCTCGCCTGCTGAGCCCGTCTTCCGCGTCCTGCGGGGGCGGCCGGCGGCGTGCGCCGCCGACGCCCCTCATTTCCTCGCGCGGACAGGACGCATCCCATGAGCAACACCTCGAACAACAAGCTGACCAACGACCAGAAGATCGCCGCCCGCCGTGAGCGCCTCCAGGAGGCCCGCGCCCGTGAGCAGCGCGCCGAGAAGACCCGCCGCCGGGTGGTGATCGGTGTCTCGACCGCCGTGGCGGTGGCGCTCGTCGGCGGCGTGGCGGTCGCCATCCTCGGCGCGGGCAGCTCGAACGCCTCGGCCGGTGGGCCGAGCAGCTCGGCGCCGGTGGTCGTCCCGGCGCACGCCGGCGGCACGGACGGTACGACGGTCGTCTACGGCAACCCGAATGCCGCGCACACCCTCGCCGTCTACGAGGACTTCCGCTGCCCGATCTGCGAGAAGTTCGAGACCGGCAACGGCGCGACCGTGCAGCAGCTCGCGGATGCGGGCGACTACAAGATCGAGTACCACATGGCCGCCTTCCTGGACGGCAACCTCGGCGGCAAGGGCTCGATCACCGCGCTGGCCGCCGCCGGCGCGGCGCTCAACCAGAGCGTGGACGACTTCAAGAAGTTCCACGACGTGCTCTACGCGAACCAGCCGTCCGAGCAGACCGACGGCTTCGGCGACGTCAACAAGATGCTCGACCTGGCCGGCAAGGTGCCCGGCCTGAAGACCGACGCGTTCACCGCCGCCGTGAAGAACGGCACCTACCTGCCGTGGGCCGAGAAGGTCGCCGCGGCGTTCAACAACAGCGGCGTGCAGGGCACCCCGACGATGAAGCTGGACGGCAAGGCGCTCACGCTCTTCGACAACAGCACCGGCGCGCCGATCAGCGGCCAGCAGTTCACGGCGCTGATCAAGCAGACGGTCGGTGCGTCATGACGGCGGTGACGCACGGCCCGGCCGCCGCCGATACCGCCGCCGATACCGCTGCCGACATCGCTGCCGACACCCGGGCGGCCCGGTACGCGCCGAGCCGTGCCTACACCTGGCTGCTCTGGGTGACCGGCGGCCTCGGTCTCTTCGCCTCCGGCATGCTGACCTACGACAAGCTGCGCCTGCTCGCGAACCCGAACTACGTGCCGAGCTGCAACATCAACCCGGTCATCAGCTGCGGATCGGTGATGCGCACCTGGCAGGCCGAGCTGCTCGGGTTCCCGAACTCGCTGCTCGGACTGGTCGCCTTCGCCGTGCTGCTGACCACCGCGGCGGGCCTGGCGGCCGGTGCGCGCTACCGCCGCTGGTACTGGCTCGGGCTGCAGGCGGGCTGCACGGTCGGGCTGGTGCTGGTGCACTGGCTGATCAGCCAGACGCTGTACTCGATCGGCGCGGTCTGCCCGTACTGCATGGTGGTCTGGGCGGTGACGATCGCGCTCTTCTGGTACACCACGCTGCACAACCTGCGGACCGGGGTGATCCCGGTCGCTGACCGGCTGCGGCCGCTGGTGCGCGAGCTGAACCGGTACCACTGGGTGGTCCCGGTGCTCTGGTACGCCGTGATCGCGTTGATGGTGCTCAACCGGTTCTGGTACTACTGGCGGACGTTGATCTGACCTGATCTGATCAGCTGATGATCCCCCGGCTGCGTCCCGTCACGGCTCTGACCTGGTTCTGCCACAGGACTGTACCGAGCGGGTAGCCGGCGCGAGCCCGGGCATACGGTCGATACGGGTACCGCCCGATCGAACGAAGGGGGCTCGCTGTGCTTGCTCGACGTGGCCGAACCGGCCGAGCCGGTCGAACTGTTGGACTCGTTGCCGTCCTCGGCGCGGCGGGACTGGGCCTGGCCGCCTGCTCGGCGTCGGTCACCGCCTCGGCCGGACCGGCGTCGCCGACCTCGGCGCAGAGCGGTGCAGGGGGGCAGAGCGGTACGGGCGGTGCCGGCGGTAGCGGGAGCACGGGCGGTAGCGGGGGTACCGGTGCCACCGGCCGTACGGGCGGCGCGTCGGCTAGCGGGTCCGGCGCCGTGCCCGTCGGCAGCTCCACCGGGACGCTGCTGCCGACCTGCACCGCCGCGGGCCTCCAGGCGGCGCTGACCGACGGGAGCGTGGGCGCCGGCCAGTACTACGCCACGCTGGTCTTCACGAACACCACCGACCACCCGTGCACGCTCAGCGGCTACCCAGGCGTCTCGTACGTCGCCACCGGCGGCGTCCAGTCCGGCAACCCGGCCACTCGCACCGGCGACTCGTACGGCACCGTCACGCTGAAGGCGCACGGCACCGCCCGCGCCGTCCTGCACGACAGCAACGGCGTCGGCGGCTACGACCCGGGCCAGTGCCAGCTCGCCCCGGCCCAGGGCCTGCGGGTCTACCCGCCCGGCGACAAGGCGGCGATCTTCGTCCCCTGGCAGACCCAGCACTGCGCCGGCCCGAGCATCCACGCACTGACCATCGGGCCGATCACCGCGTAACGCCCGGTCGGCAGGGAG
This sequence comes from Kitasatospora sp. NEAU-69, assembly GCF_057158765.1. Classification (NCBI taxonomy): domain Bacteria; kingdom Bacillati; phylum Actinomycetota; class Actinomycetes; order Kitasatosporales; family Streptomycetaceae; genus Kitasatospora; species Kitasatospora sp. NEAU-69. The sequence goes on along the minus strand of NZ_JBWXUE010000020.1, from coordinate 97,564 downwards.
CCGACGGTCAGGGCCGCAGCTGGATCAGCGCCCGGCTGCCGTCGGTGCGCCAGGCGGCGCCGTCCGCCGCCGCGGCGGCCGACGCCGGCAGCCCGGCCAGCGCCTCGGACTTGAGCGTGCGCAGCGCGGCCACCGGGGTCGGGAAGTGCGCGGTGAGCTCGGCGAACGGCGTGCTCACCGGCCACGAGCGGTCGCCGACCAGCCGGCGGTAGTTGAGGTCGCCCTTGACGATGGTCAGCGTGGCGCCGGCGAACTCCGCACGCAGCTCGGCGGGCTGGTCGTGGAACGGCAGCGGGTCACAGAAGAACGGGTGGGTGCGGATGGCCAGCACGCCCTCGCCCACCGCCTGCCAGAGCCGCCGGCCGATCCGCTCGGCGGCCGGCTCGGCCGCGGTCCGCAGCCGGCGCAGCGCGGCGAGCGTGTCGGCCGTCGTCGCGTCGGAGACGTAGTAGGGGTGCGGCTTGACGTAGAGCGCGACCTCGGCGGCGAGCCCGCTGGTCAGCAGGTGGTCGATCAGCATCAGGTCGGGCAGCAGCTCGCGCCCCGCGTTGTCGGCGACCAGGCAGACCCGCCCGCCCGGCGATGCCTCCAGCAGGGCCCAGAGCTGCGCGCTCTCGTCGACCACCAGCCCGGCGCCGGCGCCCTGTTGCTCGCCCGCCGTGAGCTGGAAGCCGAGGTCGGCCCGGTTGCCCCAGAGCGCCGAGGCGAGCAGCGCCTCGCGCGGCGCGGCGGGCAGCGTGCCGAGCGCGGCCAGCTCGGCGTCCACGGTGGCGCTCGCCAGCTCGGCCTCCTTGACCGGCGCGAACGGATCGACGCCGTGCCAGGCGCCGGGCGCGAAGTAGCCGATGGCCTCCAGCAGCCGGTGGTAGAAGTAGCTCTCGGCCCACAGGAACGGCGCCTCGCCCCAGGGCAGCCCCCAGTACTCCTCGCCCAACGCCCGCCACCGCTCGTCGGCGGGCGGCTCCAGCACGCCGGTGGTGCTCTCGGAGAGCAGCCGCCGCAGGCCGGCGCGCTCGGCCGGGCCGTACGGCAGGCCGTCGAGCAGCTGCCGGACGAGCTTCGGGTGGCGCTGGTGGAAGACGGCGTGCGGGAACGAGCCGGGCTCGGCGCTGCGGATCACGAGTGCGCTGGTCACCCGCGCAGTATCTCCCGCATCTCCCGCGTCTTCAGCGCGCAGGTCGATCTTCTGCGCACAGGTCGCGAGGCACAGGTCGCGAGATTGCTTCCGCGCCGGTTGAACGCCTGGTCCGGCGCCTGCGTACCCCTGGTCGGAGCGGCGCGTGGCCGCTCCACCAGGGGGATCCGATGCTTCGCGTGTGGGGAGAGCCAAGATGTCCACCTATCGTCGTGCCGGAGTGCTGACGGCGGCCGCCGGGGTTGCCGCGCTCGCCTTCGTCGCGGGCTGCGGGTCGAGCGGTCACTCCGGCGGGTCCGGGGCGACCGGCAGCTCGCCCGCGCCGTCCGCCTCGGCACCCATGACCCCGGGCTCGTCCGGAACGCCCGCCGCGTCGGCCGCGCTGATGGTGACGAGCAACGCCAAGCTGGGCCAGATCATCACCGACAGCAGTGGCCACACGCTCTACCGCTTCGACAACGACAGTGCGAAGCCGCCGACGTCCAACTGCACCGGCGACTGCGCGAGCACCTGGCCGGCCGCCGTCGCACCCGCCGGGACGCCGACCGGCACCGGGGTGAGCGGCACGATCGGCACCATCACCCGGGCCGACGGGACCAAGCAGCTGACGCTGAACGGCTGGCCGCTCTACCGGTTCTCCGGTGACACCGCCGCCGGGGACACCAACGGCCAGGGCATCGGCGGGACTTGGTGGGCGGTGACGCCGAGCGGCGCCAAGGCCGGCGCGCCGGCGACCGGCTCCACCAGCCCCACCGCGCCCGCGACTCCGGCGCCGAGCACGCCCGCCGGCGGCGGATACTGACGGGTCGTCGGATGAGGCATGGTGGGCGTGAGTGTGCCGCTCGACCTGGAGGTACGGGTGCGCCAGGATGGTCTTGTGACCGATGAACCCCGGGGGGCCGGCTCGACCGGCGCCGACGAGGAGCTGATGCGTGCGCTCTACCGGGAACACGCCGGGCCGTTGTTCGGCTTCGTGCTGCACCTGGTCGGCGGCGACCGGCAGCGGGCCGAGGACGTGGTCCAGGAGACCCTGGTGCGCGCCTGGCGGCACGCCGACCGGCTCGACGTCGCGGCCGGATCGGTGCGCCCCTGGCTGGTCACGGTCGCGCGGCGGATCGTGATCGACGCGCACCGGCGCACCGCGGCCCGCCCGCCGGAGACCGACTCCGCGCCGCTGGAGCTGCTCCCGGCCGAGGACGAGCTCGACCGCGCGCTGCGGATGATGACCATCAGCGACGCGCTCGGTGCGCTCACCGCGGCACACCGTGAGGTGATCGTCGAGACGTACCTCAAGGGGCTGACCGTCCCCGAGGCGGCGGTGGTGCTTGGCGTACCGGCCGGTACGGTGAAATCGCGGTTGTTCTACGCGCTGCGTTCGCTGAAGCTGGCGCTAGAGGAGCGAGGAGTAACGTCGTGAACGCGCCCCGGGTCCCGCAGGACCCCCAGGACAGAGTGGACCGGCATCTGGATGCCGGCGCCTACGTCCTCGGCGTGCTCGACGAGGCGGATCGGGTGGCCTTCGAGGTGCACTTGGCGGACTGCCCGCGCTGTACCGCCGAGATCGCCGAACTCGGCAGCCTGCCGGGACTGCTGGACGAGCTCGGGCCGACGGCGGCGGAACCCGGGCCGAGCCCGCGGCTGCTCGACGGGCTGCTCCTTGATGTGGCCGCGGACCGCCGCCGCCGGCGGACCAGGCGACTGTGGCTGGTCGCGGTGGCGGCGGTGCTGGTGATCGGCGGGCCGGCCGTGACGGCGGCGGTGCTGGACGGCCCGGCACAGTCGGTCACCGCGGTGGCCGCCGTGCAGCACAGCGCGACCGGGCCGGGCGGGGTGAACGCGACCGTCGGGGTGACCGGCGAGGGCTGGGGCAGCGCGATCACGCTAGCCTTCGGCGGCGTGGCGGGCCCGCGCGACTGCGCGCTCGTCGCGGTGCCGGTGCAGGGGCAGCCACAGACCGTGACCAGCTGGCAGGTGCCGTTCGCCGGCTACGGGCAGCAGCCCGGCACCGAGCTGCGGACCTCCGGCGGCACCGGCTACCACCCGAGCGAGATCAGCCACTTCGAGGTCCGCGACCTGGCGGACGGTCATGTGCTGGTCTCGATCCCGGCGAACTGATCCGGACAGGCCTTAGGCCCGCGTCAGCCGGCCAGGGCCGGCCGGTGATGGTGGGCGAGGCGGGCGTGCGGGTCGGCCTCGCCCCGGGCGGGCGCCGGGTCGGCGTGCACCAGGGCGGCGGTGAGCCGGGGGAGTGCGTGCAGCAGCGCGTGCTCGGCCTCGACGGCCAGCCGGTGCGCGGCCTGCACGGTGAGCGTGCCGTCCACCTCGATCGCGACCTCGGCGCGCAGCTGGTGGCCGAGCCAGCGCAGCCGCAGCTCGCGCACCCCGTGCACGCCTTCGACGGCGAGCAGCGCGACCTCGGCGGTGTCCACCAGCGCCGGGTCGACGCCGTCCATCAGCCGGCGCCAGACCTCGCGGGCCGCGTCCTTGAGCACCAGCGCGATCGCGATCGTGATCAGCAGACCGACGATCGGGTCGGCGAGCCGCCAGCCGAGCGCGGCGCCCCCGGCGCCGAGCAGCACGGCGAGCGAGGTGAAGCCGTCGGTGCGGGCGTGCAGGCCGTCGGCGACCAGCGCGGCGGAGCCGATCCGGCGGCCGGTGCGGATCCGGTAGCGGGCCACCCACTCGTTGCCGACGAAGCCGGCGAGCGCGGCGGCGGCCACGGCGGGCAGGTGGCTGACCGGGTGCGGGCTGAGCAGGCGGTCGATCGCGGTCCAGCCGGCCAGCGCCGAGGAGGCCGCGATGGTGAGCACGACGGCGACGCCGGCCAGGTCCTCGGCGCGGCCGAAGCCGTAGGTGAAGCGGCGGGTCGCGGCGCGCCGGCCGAGCACGAAGGCGATGCCGAGCGGGACGGCGGTCAGCGCGTCGGAGGCGTTGTGGACGGTGTCGCCGAGCAGTGCGACCGAACCGGAGAACAGCACGACCACGGCCTGCACGGCGGCGGTCAGACCGAGAATGCCCAGGGAGATCCAGAGCGTGCGCAGGCCCTCGGCGGAGGCTTCGAGCTCGGCGTCGATCTGGTCGGCGGGCTCGTGGCTGTGCGGGGTGAGCGCGTGCGCGAGCCGGTGGCGCAGCTCGGCCCAGCGCGAGGGCCGGTGCCGGTGGTGCTCGTGCGCATGCCCGTGGCCGTGGCCGTGCTCGTGACTGTGGCCGTGGTCGTGATCGTGCTGCTTCTGCTCGTGCTGCTTGTGTTCGTGCTGACCGTGTTCGTGCTGCTTGTGGCCGTTCATCCGCCCGTCCTCCCGCTCGCCGATGCAGGTGGACATCACCCGCCCGCACACTCCATTATGTGCATATGAGTGCACGCATGCACCTATCAGGTGCACATCCTGCGCAACAGCCGGACGAGCGCGAACGGCTCGCCGTCGCCGCCGAGCTGCTCGGCCTGCTCGCCGACCGCACCAGGCTCGCGCTGCTGCACCGGCTGAGCGAAGGCGAGGCGGACGTCAGCACGCTGACCGAGGCCTGCGATGCCGCGCGGCCGTCGGTCAGCCAGCACCTCGCCAAGCTGCGGCTGGCCGGCATGGTGACCACCCGCAAGGAGGGCCGCCGAGTGGTCTACGCGCTGCGGCACGGGCACCTGCGGCGGCTGGTCACCGAGGCGTTCAACATGGCGGACCACCAGATCGGCCACCTGCCGCCGCACGACTGACCGCAGACGGGCGCGCCAACGGCGGCCTGACGATCCGTCAGAAGTGTCAGTGCCGGCTGGGAGGATCACGGTATGCCCGAGACGATCAGCACCGCCATCGCCGCGTACTGGAACGACGCCGCCCCCGCCTTCGATCAGGAGCCGGACCACGGCCTGCGGGCCGCCGACACCCGGCAGGCCTGGGCCGAGCGGCTCGCCGGCTGGCTGCCCGCCGGTCCGGCCGAGGTGCTGGACGCGGGCTGCGGCACCGGCTCGCTCGCGCTGCTCGCCGCGACGGCGGGCCACCGGGTCACCGGCGTGGACTGCGCGGCCGCGATGGTCGAGCAGGCCCGGGTGAAGTTCGCCGAGGCCGGCCTGGCGGGTGAGTTCCTGGTGGGTGATGCGGCCGCGCCGCCCACCGGTGACGCCCGGTTCGACGTGGTGCTGGTCCGTCACCTGCTGTGGACGCTGCCCGATCCGCACGCCGCGCTGCGCGAGTGGACGGCCCGGCTGCGGCCCGGGGGCAGGCTCGTGCTGATCGAGGGCCGCTGGCGCCAGCCCGCCGAGCCGGTGCCGTACGTCCCGGGCGCGGACGGGCTGCCGTGGGCGGGCGGGGTCGGCGCCCGGACGCTGGCCGAGGCGGTTCGGCCGCTGGTCACCGAGCTCCGGGTGGAGCAGCTCTCGGCGGACCCGGTGCTCTGGGGTCACCCGGTGCAGGACGAGCGGTATGCGCTGATCGCGCACTGCTGAGCGGGACGGTCGCTCGGCAGCACGCGATCAGCTGGTCATGCGGTCACATGATCAGGCGCTCGGCGGGTGCTCAGCGGCTGCTCAGTGGTACGTCCAGCTCTGGTTGTCCCAGCCGTTGCAGGCCCAGAGCTGGACCTTGGCGCCGTTGCCGCCGATCGTGTTGAGGTCGCCGTCCAGGCACTCCCACTGGTCGGTGTTCTGCAGCGTGTTGCCGTTCCAGTACCAGGTCTGGTTGGTCCAGCCGTTGCAGCCCCAGAGCTGCACCTTGGCGCCGTTGTTGGGGATGGTGTTGGTGTCGCCGTCCAAGCACTGCATGGACTCGCCGTTCTGCAGCGTGTAGTACCCGGCCGGCTGGCCCTCGACCGGCGTCCAGTACCAGGTCTGGTTGTCCCAGCCGTTGCAGCCCCAGAGCTGGATCTTGGCGCCGTTGTTGGGGATCGTGTTGCGGTCGCCGTCCAGGCACTGGCCGCCGTGGTTGTTGGTGAACGCCGTGGTGCGGTAGGTGGTGCCGGGTTTGGCGGGAGTGTTCGGTGTGGCGTCCTGGCCGTGGACCGGACCGGCGGGCAGCTGCGCGAGCGAGCCGAGATCGACGATCTGCTTGTCGGCCGCCGGGCCGGTCGGCGCGGCAGCGGCGGGGTGGGCTGGGGCCGCGAGCTCGGCGGGGGAGCCGTGGTGCGGGGCGGCCTGGGCGGTCGCGCTCAGCGCGAGGATGCTCGTGCCGACGGCGAGGGCGAGTCCGAACCGGTTCATCTGATACCTCCGAGGAGACCCCCGGCTTCAGCCGGAGGAGGAGACGGACTTCCTGTGGAGCAGGTCGGGAAGCGGCGTTTCACCGCCAAGGCGGACCGCCGAACCACTGCGGACAGTGAGCGAGTCCGAACGGGTGGTAGTCTTGGTGGTGCCCGGTCGGCGAGAACCAAGTCGGCCGGGCCTACCGCCGGGCTGGCGGGAAGTCAGGTCTGTGGAGCGGATGTAAGACCGATGGGCGGTACACCGTCCCTTTGCTGGTAGCCCCAGGTCGGCAGTCGGCTGTGAAGCAGAAAGCCCGACCCGTGAGGGTTGGAATCGCCCTCGTTCACGAGGGGGAGGAGGTCAAGCGCATGTGCTGTCCTCAGAGATCGAGCGATACGGGTGCAGAACATTGATCCGTATGCGACGTTATAGAGGACATAAAGGCATGGCAAGTACTCTCAAAATAGAGTGACAGTAACAATAATGCGGGCCCGAACGGTACAACTACCGTTCGGGCCCGCATTATTGATCTTCCGTCGTGGTCAGCCCTGGCCGTCGTCCTCCAGGTCGCCTTCCGCCTCCAGGAACGCCGCCTGGAGCTCGGCCAGCAGCTCCGGGTCCGGCTCCGCCCACAGGCCGCGCTCGACGGCCTCCAGCAGTCGCTCGCTGATCCCGTGCAGTGCCCAGGGGTTGGCGCTGGTCAGGAACTCGCGGTTGACCGGGTCCAGCACGTACTCCTGGGTCAGCCGCTCGTACATCCAGTCCGCGACCACGCCGGTGGTCGCGTCGTAGCCGAACAGGTAATCCACCGTGGCGGCCATCTCGAAGGCGCCCTTGTAGCCGTGCCGGCGCATCGCCTCCATCCAGCGCGGGTTGACCACGCGGGCGCGGAAGACCCGGGCCGCCTCCTCGGTCAGCGTCCGGGTGCGGACCGTCTCCGGGCGGGTCGAGTCGCCGATGTACGCGGCGGGGGAGGAGCCGGTCAGCGCGCGCACGGTGGCCACCATGCCGCCGTGGTACTGGAAGTAGTCGTCCGAGTCGGCGATGTCGTGCTCGCGGGTGTCGGTGTTCTTCGCCGCGACGGTGATCCGCCGGTACGCGGTCTCCATCTCCTCGCGGGCCGGCCGCCCGTCCAGCCCGCGCCCGTACGCGTAGCCGCCCCAGACCGTGTAGACCTCGGCGAGGTCGGCGTCGGTGCGCCAGTCGCGGCTGTCGATCAGCTGCAGCAGGCCGGCGCCGTAGGTGCCCGGGCGCGAGCCGAACACCCGGACCGTGGCCCGGCGTTCGTCGCCGTGCTCGGCCAGGTCGGCCTGCACGTGGGCGCGGACGAAGTTGTCCTCGGGCGCCTCGTCCTGCGCGGCGGCCAGGCGCACCGCGTCGTCCAGCAGCGCGACCACGTGCGGGAACGCGTCCCGGAAGAAGCCGGAGATGCGCAGCGTCACGTCGATCCGGGGGCGGCCGAGCTCGGCGGCGTCGATCGTCTCCAGGCCGGTCACCCGGCGCGAGGCGTCGTCCCAGACCGGGCGGATGCCGAGCAGCGCGAAGGCCTCGGCGATGTCGTCGCCGGCGGTGCGCATCGCGCTGGTGCCCCAGAGCGAGAGGCCGACCGAGGGCGGGAACGCGCCGTCGTTGTCGGCCTGGTAGCGCTCGACCAGCGAGGCGGCCAGCGCCTGCCCGGTCTCCCAGGCGAGCCGGCTGGGCACCGCCTTCGGGTCCACCGAGTAGAAGTTGCGGCCGGTCGGCAGCACGTTGACCAGCCCGCGCAGCGGCGAGCCGGACGGGCCGGCCGGCACGAAGCCGCCCTTCAGCGCGTGCACCACGGCGTCCAGCTCGTCCACCGTGGCCGCCAGCCGGGGGACGACCTGGCGGGCCGCGAAGTCCAGCACCTCGGCGACGGCGGGCGCCAGGCCCTCGGCCACCTTCGCGACGGTCACCTTCGCGACGGCCTCTGGCGCCCAGTCGGCCGCCTCCATCGCCTCGACCAGCTCGCGCGCCTTCGCCTCGGCCGCGTCGGTGGCGCCGAGCGTCAGCGCGGCCTCGTCCAGCCCGAGCGCCTCGCGCAGGCCGGGCAGCGCGCTGACGCCGCCCCAGATCTGCCGGGCGCGCAGGATCGCCAGCACCAGGTTGACCCGGTCGGTGCCGGCCGGCGCCTGGCCGAGCACGTGCAGTCCGTCGCGGATCTGCGCGTCCTTGACCTCGCAGAGCCAGCCGTCGACGTGCAGCAGGAAGTCGTCGAAGCCGTCGTCCTCGGGCCGCTCGTCGAGGCCGAGGTCGTGGTCGAGCCGGGCGGCCTGGATCAGCGTCCAGATCTGCGCGCGGACGGCGGGCAGCTTCGCCGGGTCCATCGCGGCGATGTTGGCGTGCTCGTCGAGCAGTTGCTCCAGCCGGGCGATGTCGCCGTAGCTCTCGGCGCGGGCCATCGGCGGGACCAGGTGGTCCACCAGGGTCGCGTGCGCCCGGCGCTTGGCCTGGGTGCCCTCGCCCGGGTCGTTGACCAGGAACGGGTAGATCAGCGGCAGGTCGCCGAGCGCGGCGTCCGGGCCGCAGTCGGCGGAGAGCGCGGCGGTCTTGCCGGGCAGCCACTCCAGGTTGCCGTGCTTGCCGAGGTGCACCACCGCGTCGGCGCCGAAGCCGCCGTCGGCCTGGGCGGCCGCGATCCAGCGGTAGGCGGCCAGGTAGTGGTGCGAGGGCGGCAGGTCCGGGTCGTGGTAGATGGCGACCGGGTTGGCGCCGAAGCCGCGCGGCGGCTGGACCAGCACGAGCAGGTTGCCGGCCCGCATCGCGGCGAGCACGATGTCGCCGTCCGGGTTCTGGCTGCGGTCCACGTACAGCTCGCCCGGGGCCGGGCCCCAGTGCTCCTCGACGTCGCCGCGCAGGCCCTCGGGCAGCGTCGCGTACCAGCGGCGGTAGTCGGCGGCCGGGATCCGGACGGGGTTGCGGGCCAGCTGGTCCTCGGTGAGCCAGTCCTGGTCGTAACCGCCGGCCTCGATCAGCGCCTTGATCAGCGCGTCGCCCTCGTGCTCGCCCTCCACCGGCTCCATGCCGGGGAAGCCCTCGCCGAGGTCCCAGCCCTCGTCGCGCAGGCGGCGCAGCAGGCGGGCCGCGCTCGCGGGGGTGTCCAGGCCCACCGCGTTGCCGACCCGGGCGTGCTTGGTCGGGTACGCGGACAGCACCAGCGCCAACCGCCGCTCGGCGGCCGGGATGTGCCGCAGCCTGGCGTGCCGCACCGCGATCCCGGCGACCCGGGCGGCGCGCTCGGGGTCGGCCGCGTAGACCGTCAGGCCGTCCTCGTCGAGCTCCTTGAAGGAGAACGGGACGGTGATCAGCCGGCCGTCGAACTCCGGGACGGCGACCTGGGTCGCGGTGTCCAGCGGGGAGAGGCCGTCGTCGCTGGACTCCCACTGCTCGCGCGACCAGGTCAGGCAGAGCGCCTGCAGGATCGGCCGGTCGAGCGCGGCCAGTGCGCCGGCGTCCCAGGCCTCCTCGTCGCCGCCGGCCTGTGCCTCGGCGGGGCGGGTGCCGCCGGCGGCCAGCACGGTGGTCACGATCGCGTCGGCGGCGCCGAGTTCGGCGAGCAGCTCGGCGGGCGCGCCGCGCAGCGAGGAGCAGTAGAACGGGCGGGCCTGGCCGCCGGCGTCCTCGATCGCCGCGCAGAGCGTGTCCACGAACGCGGTGTTGCCGCTCATGTGGTGCGCGCGGTAGTAGAGGACCGCGACGGACGGGCCCTCGGTGCGGCGCGGCGTGCGCTCCAGCGGACCCCAGTCGGGCGCCGAGGCGGGCGGCGCGAAGCCGTGGCCGGTGAGCAGCACGGTGTCGGAGAGGAAGGCGGCGAGCTCGGCCAGGTTCGCCGGGCCGCCGTGCGCGAGGTAGGCGTGCGCCTCGGCGGCGAGGCCGGCCGGGACGGTGGACAGCTCCATCAGCTGCGCGTCCGGGGCCTGCTCACCGCTCAGCACGATCACCGGGCGTGGGCCGGCCAGCAGCGCGTCCAGGCCCTCCTGCCAGGCGCGGCGGCCGCCGAGCAGCCGGACCACCACCAGGTCGGTGCCCTCGACCAGCGCGGGCAGGTCCTCGGGGGCGAGCCGGGCCGGGTTGCCGAGCCGGTACGGGACCGGGCCGGCGGACGCGCGGGCGGAGAGCAGGTCGGTGTCGGAGGTCGACAGGAGCAGGATCACGCGGCGGCCCTCCCGGCGCGGTGGGCGGTCACGGGCATGGCGATGCACATTCGGCGGGCCTTCCTCGGGGTCCGCGCCCCGATGGGAGTGCCCCCGGCCACAGGCTGGGGGCGCGTGAAGGGACGGCCGGGAGTTCCTGGCTGCCACGGCCGCTGAGCCGTGGTCACAGTGGCGGGACCGCACCGGCTTCGCACCGGTTTCCTCCCCGCGCCGTCACTGGCGTGCACGGGCCGACGGCCCGTCCGGCGACATCTTAGACCGACCGGTAAATGGTGGGTGGGCGGGCGTGCTGCCATGCGCACGGGCCGGGACGCGCGGCCCGCCGTGGCGCACGTCCCGGCCCGGGGGCCTGTCGTCGGGCGGATCACCGCCGGGTGTGGGCTACTTCCAGGTGAGGCCCTTGCCCAGGGTGAACGGGTCGCCCCAGTACTCGGCTCCGGTGACCTTCGTGGAGGCCGACGGGGCGAGCGCGACCGCGCAGCTCGTCGCGGTCTGGCCGGTGGTGAAGCCGCTCGGCAGCGAGTTGTTCGGGCACTTGTCGAACTGGCCGATCATCATCAGGTCCTGGGCCTCGGTGCCGTCCGGCAGCAGCCCCTTGATCTGGGTCACGCTGGAGAAGGACAGGTCGGTGCTGCCGGTGTTCTTGACCGAGAAGTGGATGTAGTACGGGACCTTGCCGGCCGCCTGGTCACCGAGCTTGAGCGCGGTGAGGTCGGCCGGGCTGCCGGCCTCGATCGAGGTGACGGTCAGCGCGATGGTGCCCTTCGTGCTGCCGTAGGTGAACGGGAACTGGGCCGGCTGGCCGATCTTGAAGGTCTGGCCGGCCTTGGCGTCCGTGCCGCTTCCGCCGGTCGCGGCGCCGGTGCCGCCGGCGCTCTTGCTTGCCGCCGGGCTGGTCGGCGCGCCGGTCGGCGCCGCCGCACCGGTCGGTGCGAGCGGCGATGCTGCGGCGGACTTGCTCGGTGCGGCTGCGGCTGCGGACGTGCCGGCCGTGCTCGGTCCGGTGGTCTCGTCGGGCCCGCAGGCGGTCATGGCCAGCGAGCCGATCGCGGCCAGCGTGACGAATCCGAGCATGGTTGTGCGTGCGCCGAATGCGCTCATGTCGTGCTCCCCCGTTGTTCAGCGGATCACCACGCGGTGATCGTGTGACGGCCGCCCTCTGATGGCGCGGCAGCGAACGACCGTACCAGTCCCGTCTGTCCCTTCTGTCACTTGTGACCCCGCTGTAGCAGCAGTGGTACGCAGTCGGGTCATGTCGCTGGAGACGCGGATCACGCTTCTTGCGGGGCATACGTCCGGTCGGATCATCGGTATGCTCGCGGCCATGTCACCCTCACCCGCCTCCTCCGAGCCTGCCCCCGTCCGGGCTGGTCGGGGGCGTGACGACGCCTGCCCGGGCGCGCTGCGGCTGCATGCCGCCGACGACGGGGCGCTGGCCCGGGTCCGGGTGCCCGGCGGTCTGCTGGCGGCGGATCAGGCGCTCGCGCTGGCCCGCGCCGCCGAGCAGCTCGGGGACGGCTCGCTGGAGACCACCTCGCGTGGCAACGTGCAGCTGCGCGGGCTGCCGGCCGACGCGGGCGCGGAGCTCGCGGCCCGGCTGCGCGCGGTCGGGCTGCTGCCGTCCGATGCGCACGAGCGGGTGCGCAACATCGTCGCCTCGCCGCTCGCCGGCCTCGACGGCGGCCGCGACCTGACGGCCTGGGTGCGTGAGCTGGACGCGTTGATCTGCGACTCGGTGACCGCCCGTGAGCTCTCCGGACGGTTCCTCTTCGCGCTGGACGACGGGCGCGGTGACGTCGCGTCACTGGACGCCGATGTGACCTTGATCGCTGCCACCGACGGCGCTGCCACCGACGGTGCTGCTGCCGCCGCGCCGACCGACGGCGCCGGTGCGCTGCTGCGGCTCGGCCGCGCCGACTGGTGCGCTCCGGTGGCCGGACCGGCGGACGCGCTCGCGGCGGCCGAGGAGTTCGTCCGGCTGCGCAGTGGCGGCTGGCGGATCCGCGAGGCCGACCCGACCGGCGCCGTGCTGGCCGAGCGGCTCGGCCTGAGCCGCCGGCCGCTGCCGGCGCAGCCGGGCCGTCGTCCCGAGGTCGGGGTCCTCACGGGTGCGCCCGGACAGGCCCTGGTTGTCGGACTGCGGTTCGGCCGGGCGAGCGCCGAGCAGTGGCGGGCCCTGGTCGCGGCGAGCTCCGGCGGGCTGCGGGTCACCCCGTGGCGCGGTGTGGTGCTGCCGGGTGCGGCGCCCGCCGAACTGCCACGGCTGGCCGCCGCCGGCCTGCGCACCGACCCCGGCTCGCCGTGGGAGCAGGCCACCGCCTGCACCGGTGCGCCCGGTTGCGCGAAGTCGCTCGCCGACGTGCGCACCGACGCGGCCGCCGCACTGGACGCCGCCCCGTCGACCGCCACCCACCGGGATCAGCAGGGCCACCGGGGCCGGCAGGACGACCGGGAGCCGCCGCTGCTCCCGGTGCACTGGTCGGGCTGCGAGCGCCGCTGCGGCCACCCGGCCGGCCCGTACGTCGACGTCCTCGCGACCACCGGCGGCTACCGGGTACACCGGACCGGTGGCGGCGCGCAGCCGGCCGACAGCGCAGCAGAAGTGCCGAACCAAGAGATGGCAGCGGCCGTCGCCGCCGCCCGGAGGACCACGTGATCGAGTACGAGAAGGACGGCGCGGCGATCTACCGCGAGTCCTTTGCCACCATCCGCGCCGAGGCTGACCTGGCCGGTCTGCCGGCCGACGTCTCCCAGGTCGCGGTGCGGATGATCCACGCCTGCGGGATGACCGACCTGGTCGCCGACCTGCTCTGGACCCCGGGCGTGGTCGCCTCGGCGCGTGCCGCACTGCGGGCCGGTGCGCCGATCCTGTGCGACGTCTCGATGGTGGCCAGCGGCGTGACCCGCAAGCGGCTGCCCGCCGACAACGAGGTCATCTGCACCCTCTCCGACCCGCGAGTTCCGGGCCTGGCAGCCGAGTTGGGGAACACCCGCAGTGCCGCCGCGATGGAGCTGTGGCTGCCGCACCTGGAGGGCGCGGTGGTCGCCGTCGGCAACGCGCCGACCTCGCTCTTCCGGCTGCTGGAGATGATCGAGGCGGGCGCGCCGCGCCCGGCCGCGGTGATCGGCGTCCCGGTGGGCTTCATCGGCGCGGCCGAGTCCAAGCAGGCGCTGGCCGAGCACCCCTCGGGCCTGGAGCACCTGGTGGTCCGCGGCCGCCGCGGCGGCAGTGCGATGGCCGCCGCCGCGCTCAACGCGATTGCGAGTGAGGTCGAATGACGGATCGTCAGACAGAACCTCAGGCAGGACCTCAGGCGGACCCGCAGGGTGGCGGTGGCGCGACCGGCCGGCTGTACGGGATCGGGCTCGGTCCGGGTGACCCCTCGCTGCTGACCGTGCGGGCCGTCGAGCTGATCGGCCGGGCCGATGTGGTCGCCTACCACAGCGCCCGGCACGGCCGGTCGATCGCCCGCTCGATAGCCGAGCGCTATCTGACGGGCAGTCAGATCGAGGAGCAGCTGGTCTATCCGGTCACCGTGGAGACCACCGACCACCCCGGCGGCTACCGGGGCGCGTTGGAGGAGTTCTACGAGGAGGCCGCGGCCCGGCTCGCCGCCCACCTGGACGCCGGCCGGGACGTCGCGGTGCTCGCCGAGGGCGACCCGCTCTTCTACGGTTCGTACCAGCACATGCACAAGCGCCTGGCGCACCGCTACCCGACCGAGGTGGTGCCCGGCGTGACCTCGGTCAGCGCGGCCGCCGCGCGCCTGGGCACCGCGCTGGTCGAGGCGGAGGAGGTGCTGACCATCATCCCGGGCACGCTGCCCGAGGAGGAGCTGACCGCCCGGCTGGCCGGCACCGACGCGGCCGTGGTGATGAAGCTCGGCCGCACCTTCCCGACCGTGCGCCGGGCGCTGGAGCGGGCCGGCCGGCTCGACGAGGCGCAGTACGTGGAGCGCGCCACCATGGCGGGTGAGCGGACCGCGCCGCTGGCCGAGGTGGACCCCGAGAGCGTGCCGTACTTCGCGGTCGCCGTCGTGCCCAGCCCGCTCAACCGGCCCGCGCGCGAGCCGGAGCCGGGCCGGGGCGAGGTCGTGGTGGTCGGGCTCGGCCCGGCCGGCCCGCTCTGGCTGACCGCCGAGGCGCGCGGTGCGCTGGCCGGTGCGACCGACCTGGTCGGCTACACGACCTACCTGGACCGGGTGCCGGTCCGCCCCGGCCAGCAGCGGCACGGCTCGGACAACAAGGTGGAGTCCGAGCGCGCCGAGTTCGCGCTGGACCTGGCCCGGCGCGGCCACCGGGTCGCGGTGGTCTCCTCCGGCGACCCGGGCGTCTTCGCGATGGCCACGGCGGTGCTGGAGGTGGCCTGCGGCGAGGCGTACCGCGAGGTGCCGGTGCGGATCGTGCCCGGCATGACCGCCGCGCACGCCGCCGCCTCCCGGGCCGGTGCGCCGCTCGGCCACGACTACGCGGTGGTCTCGCTCTCCGACCGGCTCAAGCCGTGGGCCGTGGTGGCGGAGCGGCTGCGCGCGGCGGCCGCCGCCGACCTGGTGCTCGCGCTGTACAACCCGGGCTCGAAGAGCCGCACCACCCAGGTCGGGCTGGCCCGCGACCTGCTGCTGGAGCACCGCGCGCCGGACACCCCGGTGGTGATGGCACGGGACGTCGGCGGCCCGACCGAGCGGGTGCGCACGGTCAGCCTGGCGGAGCTGGACCCGGCCGAGGTCGACATGCGCACGATCCTGCTGATCGGCTCCTCGCAGACCCAGGCGGTCGACCGTGGTGACGGCCGCCAGGTGGTCTGGACGCCGCGCCGCTACCCGGAGAGCTGATCCGGCCACCGCGGCCCGCCCGGCGGCGGGTTTGATCGAATGTGTTCAACCGCGCCCGGCCGCGCGCTGCCCGACGGCTCGCCGGCCGCCGGCTCGCCCGGCCGGCCGCGGGCCCGTCCGCAGTCGGCCGTCGCACGGCCGCTGAGCTGCGCGGATGCCGGGCCGGCGAGCCGGCCCGAGCGGATCGCGCCGGGCCCGCGTCCCCCGTCCCGGGGGGGGGGTCCGTGCCCCGCTGGCGCTCGCCCCTTTGAGTCTGCCCGG
>NZ_JBWXUE010000020.1:0-81984 GCF_057158765.1 Kitasatospora sp. NEAU-69 | reverse complement strand
CTACCGAGGGGGCCGCTCCGTCTCCCCCCCCCCCTTGTGGGTGCCGCCCCCCCGTCGCCGCTGCGACTTCGGCCCTTGACGTCCGCCCGGGCCCCGCGAAGCATGGTCTTCGTGATCAGAGGCTCGCAATCGACCGTTGAGCCGGCCACCGCAGGCGGCCGTGCCGGCGCGCCCGTCCGTACGGGTACCGCCAGCCTCCGTCACGCCCGCAGTCAGGCGTCCTGCCGCGCCTGTCCGCCCACCGGCCGCCGGTCCGGCTGACGGTCGTACCGTGCGAGCCCGTTCCATCCAGCGTCGCCGGACAGGCCCTAGGGCTTGCGCCCGCGCCACCCTGTCCACTGGATCCAGACGTGACCGGCGACCTCTCGAAGTGACCGGACCGCCCCGGGAACCCGGCGGCGGAAGTTCCCGGTGCGCACGTGCCCGGCCGGCCCGGACGACCCGGGCGATCCGGTCGGCCCCGCACCGGTTCTGATCGGACGGCAGACGGTGACAACAGAAGCGCTCTACGCGATCAGCCCCGCCCGGATGGGCCGGCTGCTCGAGGGCTGGCAGTCCACCGCACCCGCGTACACCGCGCTGGCCGCGCGGGTTCGGCTGCTGATCCGGGACGGCCACCTGGTGCCGGACACCCGGATCCCGCCCGAACGCCTGCTCGCCGAGCAGCTCGGGGTCAGCCGGACCACCGTGACCAAGGCCTACGACCTGCTGCGCGGCGAGGGCCGGCTGCACAGCGTGCGGGGCTTCGGGACGGTGGTCTCGTTCCCGGCGCCCGGCGCGCTGCCCGGACCGAGCGCGCCCGGCGCGGCCGCGGCCGCCGGTGGCCTGGCCAACTGGGCCTCCGGCGCGGGTGGTTCACCGGCCGGCGGCTGGGTCGCCGACTTCAGCTCGGTGCTGCTGAGCGCGCCGCAGCAGTTGATCGAACGGACCGTCGGCGAGGCCGCCGGCGACCTCGCCCGGGTGCTCGCCGACCCCGTCCAGGATCCGCGCGGGCTGCCGGAGTTGCGCCAGGCGCTGGCCGACATCTACACCGCGGGCGGCCTGCCGACCTCGCCCGACCAGCTGCTGCTGACCAACGGCGCGCGGCACGCCTGGAGCCTGCTGCTCCGGCTGCGGGCCCGGCCCGGTCAGCCGGTGCTGGTCGAATCCCCGGGCAAGCCCGCCGCCCTGGACGCGGTCCGGCTGCACGGAGCGCGGCTCTGGCCGGTGCCGCTGACCGAGGAGGGCTGGCCGCTGGACGCCTTCGGTTCCGCGCTGCGCCGGGTCAGGCCGCAACTCGCGCTGCTCGGGCCCGACTTCCAGCAGCCGACCGGGCGGGTGATGCCGGCCGAGGCACGCGAGTTCCTGGTGCACACCGCCGAACACTGCGGCACGCTGCTGGTGGCCGATCAGACCAACTTCGAACTGGGGCTCGATGGAACGGAGTTGCCGGCCGCGCTGGCCTGGCACGATCCGCACGACACGGTCGCGCTGATCGGCTCGGCGCGGGCCGTGCTGGGCGACGGACTGCGGGTCGGCTGGATCCGGGCGGCCCCGGCGCTGGTGCACCGGCTGGCGCAGAGCAGCCGGGCACAGGGCGCCGGCTACGCCGTCGCCGACCAGCTGATCACGCTGCGGATGCTGTCGCACCGGGATCGTCTGCTCGATCTCCGGCGGGCCGAACTGGCCCAGCGGCGAGGAGTGTTGGTCGACGAACTGACCCGCCGGCTGCCCGGCTGGCGGTTCACCCCGCCGCCCGGTGGGTCCGGGCTCTGGGTCGACCTCGGAGCGCCGGTCGGCAGCGCGCTGGCCACGCTCGCCGAGGGGCGGGGGGTGCGGCTGATGAGCGGATCGCGGTTCGGCCTCGGCGGTGCGCAGGACAGCTACCTGCGGCTGGCGTTCACGCTGACCGAGGAGTCGATCCGGACCGGCGTGCGGCTGCTCGCCGAAGCCGCCGCCGAGCTGGCCGGAGCTGCTGTGGGGGCTGAGCCGGGCGACGGCGCGCGGGCCCGGGCGGGGGCCGCTGCGGGGGCCGGATCCGGTTCGGGGCGGGCCTGAGGGGCGTCAGACAAGCCCTAAGGCCAAGTCTGTGGCATTGGCTCTTTCTCGTGCCAGGCGTCGACTTGATGATGAGTCGATCAGTGGCGCGCGCCCGGGATCCCTTGCCGCCGGTGGCGAACGGCCCGCCGCTCGCGCTGCCGCCTCGACCAGGGAGTGCTCCTTGACCAGTCGCCTCGCCTACGCCGGTCCCGGTACCGGCCGGAGTCGCCCGGAGGCCGCCGCGGCCCCGGCGGTCGCTCGGTGACGACCCGTCGCACCGCCGGCAGTGCCGGCCGTGGTACAGACGAGCTCGGCGGTGCCGACCGCGGCCTCGACGAGGAGGCGCTGCTGCCGCCGCCCGAGCGCATGCTCCGGGTGCAGCTCGGCGAGCCCTGCGCGATCGATCCCGCCTGCGCGTTCGAGTACGACGGCGCCCTGGTGACCAGACTGCTCGCCGACCCGCTGGTGGACTGCGACCTGGTGACCGGGCGGCTGGCGCCCGCCGCCGCCACCGCCTGGCGGGTGGCGCCGGACGGGCTCGCCGTGCGCTTCCAACTGCGCCCCGGCGTACGGTTCCACCACGGGCGCGAGGTGACCGCGGTGGACTACCGCTACGCGCTCTCCCGGGCGGTCCGCCCCGCGACCGGGTCGGTGCTCGCGGGGCACCTGGCGGCCGTCGAGGGGTTCCAGGAGGTGCGCGAGGAGCGGGCCGGCGACCTGAGCGGGGTGCTGGTGCGCGGCAAGTACCAGCTGGAGGTGCGGCTGAGCCGCCCGTTCCACGAGATCGCCACGATCTTCAGCCACCGGGTCACCGCGCCGGTGCCGGCCGAGCTGTGCGAGGCGGACCCGGCCGGTTTCGCCCGGCGGCCGGTCAGCAACGGCCCGTACGCCGTCGCGCGCGGCTGGCGGCCGGGCCGCGGGCCGGTGCTGCGCCGGTTCGCCGACTACTACGGCGAGAACGCCGCGCACCCGAACGGCGGTGCCGGGCAGAGCGAGTGGATCGCGTTCCAGATCCACGAGGACCTCGCGGACGCCTGCGCGGCCTTCCTGCGCGGCGAGTTGGACGTCACGAAGGTGCCGCCCTCGCTGATCGCGGACGCCGCCCGGCTCGGACCGGCCTTCCAGCACAGCGCGAGTCCGACCGTCAGCTACCTCGGATTCCCCACCCCGGTGGCGCCGTTCGACCAGCCGGAGGTGCGCCGGGCGGTCGCGATGTGCGTGGACCGGGAGGCGATCGTCCGCCGCCGGTTCGCCGGCACCCGGTCGGTGGCGAACCGGATCGTGCCGCCGGTGCTCGATCCGCCGGTGCTCGATGCCTCGGCGTCGGGGACGCCGGCGCCCGCGCTCGACCTGCCGTACGACCCGCCGGCGGCCCGTGCGCTGCTCGCCGGGC
This sequence comes from Kitasatospora sp. NEAU-69, assembly GCF_057158765.1. Taxonomy (NCBI): domain Bacteria; kingdom Bacillati; phylum Actinomycetota; class Actinomycetes; order Kitasatosporales; family Streptomycetaceae; genus Kitasatospora; species Kitasatospora sp. NEAU-69. The sequence continues at coordinate 78,572 of NZ_JBWXUE010000020.1, read as the reverse complement.
TCGGCGTCCGGCCGCCCGCCAAGCCGATCGCCATTCTCTTCAACGTGGGTCAGGGGCACGAGGGTTGGACCTCGGACGTGGCACGCGGGATCAGCGAGGGGCTGGGCTGGCCGGTGCACCCGAGGAGCATGGACTGGCCGGACTACCTCCACGCGCTGCCCACCGCCGAGACGCTGTTCCGGGTGAACTGGGCGGTGGACCAGCTCTGTGCGGGCACCACGCTGCATCCGCTGGTGCACAGCTCGGCCATCGGCTGCACCAACCAGTCGCGCTACCGGAGCCCGGTGGTCGACTCGCTGATCGACCAGGGCAGGGCCACCGCGGACCCGGCCGAGCGACAGGCGCTCTACCGGCAGGCCGAGCAGGCGGTGCTGGCCGATCTGCCGATGCTCCCGCTCTGGCAGAAGGCGCTCTGCCTGCTGGTCGATCCGGACCGGGTGGCGACCCCGGACGGGTCGGCGGACGCCTACGGGACGCCCGCGCTGCGGCAGTACCGGCTGCTCGAACCGGGGGAGCGGCGGCTGCGGGCCGCCGGGCACCAGGACCGCTACGAGACCTGTGGCGCAGTCGACTTCGGGGCGGGCCGGTGACGCGGGTGGGTCACTGCCGGGTGGCCGCCATGGGGTGAGCGGGCCGTACGAGCAGGTTGTACGAGCAGGGCGTGCGTGCGGGGTGCGCGGTCATGGGTGGACCGGGCGGCACCCCGCCCGCCGCCGGCGGGGCCGCAGTGGCTACGGGGGAAGGTTACGCGGGGAAGGACACCCCGGTCAGCTGCTCGGAGGCATCCCAGAGCCGGGCCGCCACCGTGAGGTCCCGGGCGGCGCGCGGAATGCGGGCGGTGGTCGGCAGGCCGGTCAGCTCGCCGAGCCCGTCCGGCCCGTAGTAGCCGCCGCCGACGGCCCGTTCGCTGGTCGCCGCGACCAGCGTCGGCAGCGCGCCGCGGGCCGGGTCCTGGGCCATGCCGGGCAGACGGACGGCCAGCTCGCTGAGGTTCACCCCGGCGGACTGCTTCCCCAGCAGCGGGCCGCTGTACTGCAGGTTCGTGCGGGTGAAGCCCGGGTGCGCGGCGAGGCTGCGGATGCCCCAGCCCTGCCGGCCGCTGAGCCGGTTCAGCTGCTGGGAGAAGATCAGATTGGCCAGCTTGGAGCGGCAGTACGCGTCCCACGGGCTGTACTTGCGCTCGGCGTTCAGATTGTCCAGGGCGATCCGGCCGCGCCGGGCGGCCAGGCTGCTCACCGAGACGACCCGCGGCTCGTTCGCGGCGCGCAGCAGCGGCAGCAGCCGGCCGGTGAGCGCGAAGTGGCCCAGGTGGTTGGTGCCGAACTGCAGCTCGAAGCCGTCCTTGGTGGCGTACCGGGTCGGCACCGCCATCACCCCGGCGTTGTTCACCAGCAGGTCGACCGGCCGCCCGCGCTCCAGCAGGACGGCCGCGAACGAGGCGACCGAGTCCAGGCTGGCCAGGTCCAGCTCGGCCACCGTCACCGGCGGGCGCCCGCTGGAGCGCTGCGCCGCGCGGCCGAGCGCGCCGGCGCCGTCGGCCCGGATCCGCTCGGCCGCCTCCTCGCCCTTGGCGGAATCCCGTACCGCGAGCACCACCTCGGCACCGGCCAGCGCGAGCCGCCGGGCGGTCTCGAAGCCGATGCCACTGTTCGCGCCGGTCACCACGGCCAGCCGCCCGGTCTGGTCCGGTAGCGCGATGTCCTTGATCTGTCTGATGTGGCTGAACCAGCTCTGCGGGCCGGCGCCACTGATCCGACGGGCCATCATCGGCTCCTCTCGAACGCGTTGTCGCCCGACGCTACCTCAGATTCGGCGCAGCAGGTCCAGAACACCCGGCACATCCGGCACCGCCGTTACACCATCGGGAAGTTCGGGCCTGCGGACGATCACCACGGGCAGCCCGAGTTCGCGTGCGACGGCCAGTTTCGGAGCGGTCGCCGCGCCTCCGCTGTCCTTCGTGACCAGCACGTCGATCCGGTGCTCGCGGAAGAGCGCCCGCTCGCCGTCCGGCTGGAACGGGCCGCGGTCGAGCACGACCACCAGATCGGGCGGGAACGGCGGGTCGGGCTGCTCCACCGAGCGGGCCACCAGCCGCACGCCGGTGACGCCGGCGAACGCGGCCAGCCCGAGCCGTCCGGTGGTCAGCAGCGCCCGCCGGCCGAGCGAGGGCAGCAGCTGCGCGGCCTCGTCGAGCGAGCCGACCGGGTGCCAGTCGTCGCCCGGAACCGGGACCCAGCTGGGCCGGCGCAGCGCGAGCAGGGGAACATGGACGGCGGCGGCCGCCTCGGCCGCGTTACGGCTGATCACCTGGGCGAAGGGATGCGTGGCGTCGATGAGGGTGTGCACGTGGTGCTCGCGCAGCCAGGCCGCCAGGCCGGCCGGGCCGCCGAAGCCGCCCACCCGCACCTCGCCGACCGGCAGCCGCGGCTCGGCCACCCGCCCGGCCAGCGAGCTGGTCACCCGCAGGGTCGGGTCGGCGGCCAGCTCGGCCGCCAGCCGCCGGGCCTCGGTGGTGCCGCCGAGGATCAGGATGTGCCGCATGGAACCTCTTCTCGGGGGGACGGATGTCTGAGCCGACCGGCGGTCGCGCGGGACAGCTTCGCAGCAGCGGTCTGCGGCCCGGCTGGACCACCGGCGCCTGCGCCACCGCCGCGACCGCGGCCGCGTACACCGCGCTGCTCACCGGTGACTTCCCGGACCCGGTGGTGATCACGCTGCCGAAGGGGCAGCAGCCGGCGTTCGCGCTGGCCGGCGAGCGCCTGACCGAGGCCTCGGCCGGGTCGGCGGGCTCGGCGGGCTCGGCGCCGGTCGTCCGGGAGGCGATGGCCGCCGTCGTCAAGGACGCCGGCGACGACCCCGACGTCACGCACGGCGCGGTGGTCCGGGCGACCGTCCGGCTCGGCGCGCCCGGTACCGGCGTGGTCTTCCGGGCCGGTCCCGGCGTCGGGACGGTCACCAAGCCGGGCCTGCCGCTGCCGGTCGGCGAACCCGCGATCAACCCGGTGCCCCGGCAGATGATGCGCGACACGGTCGCCGCCCTCGCGGCCCGGCACGGTGGCGCAGGGGACGTGGAGATCGAGATCTCGATCGACGACGGCGCCGAGATCGCCCGCAGCACCTGGAACCCGCGGCTCGGCATCCTCGGCGGCCTCTCGGTGCTGGGCACCACCGGTGTGGTCGTGCCGTACTCCTGCTCGGCCTGGATCGACTCGATCCGGCGCGGCGTGGACGTGGCCCGGGCAGCCGGGCACCGGCACGTCGCCGGGTGCACCGGCTCGACCTCGGAGCGGGTCGCGGTCGCCGAGTACGGGCTGCCGGACGACGCGCTGCTCGACATGGGCGACTTCGCCGGCGCGGTGCTCAAGTACCTGCGCCGCCACCCGGTGCCGCGCCTGACCATCGCCGGTGGGTTCGCCAAGCTCTCCAAGCTCGCCGCGGGCCATCTCGACCTGCACTCCTCGCGCTCCCAGGTGGACAAGGGCTTCCTGGCCGGCCTCGCCGCCGAGGCCGGCGCCGGGCCGGAGCTGGTCGCCGCCGTCACGGCCGCGAACACCGGGCTGGAGGCCGTCCAGCTGTGCGGCGCCGCCGGGGTGCCGCTCGGCGACCTGGTCGCCCGGGCGGCCCGGGCGACCGCGCTCGAGGTGCTGCGCGAGGCGCCGGTCGCGGTCGATGTGATCTGCATCGACCGGGCCGGCACGATCGTCGGACGCTGCGAGCCGCTGGCCAACCGCTGAGCATGGCGCGCTCGCGCTGGCCGATGCCGGTCGTCTGCGTCTACGGCAGCTGGCAGGACCGGTCGCGCTCCGCCGAGTAGAGGTGGCTGTCGCGGAACTGCTCGGCGCCGAGCGTGCGGCCGACCAGGATCACCGCCGTGCGCACCACGCCGGCCTCCTTGACCTGGTCGGCGATGTCCGCCAGCGTGCCGCGCAGCACCAGCTCGTCGGGCCGGCTGGCCATCGCGACCACGGCCGCCGGGCAGTCGGCGCCGTAGTGCGGCAGCAGTTCCTCGACCACCCGGTCCACGTACCGCGCCGCCAGGTGCAGCACCAGCAGTGCACCGCTGCGGCCGAGCGTGGCCAGGTCCTCGCCCGCGGGCATCGGGGTGGCCTGCTGGGCGATCCGGGTCAGGATCACCGTCTGGCCGACCGTCGGCACGGTCAGCTCCCGCTTGAGCGCGGCCGCGGCGGCCGCGAAGGCCGGCACGCCCGGGACCACCTCGTACGGCACGCCCGCCGCGTCCAGCCGGCGCATCTGCTCGGCGACCGCGCTGAACACCGACGGGTCGCCGGAGTGCAGCCGCGCCACGTCCTGGCCCGCCTCGTGCGCGCGGACCAGCTCGGCGACGATCTCGTCCAGGTTCAGCCGGGCGGTGTCCACCAGCCGGGCGTCCGGCGGGCACTCGGCGAGCAACTCGGCGGGCACCAGGCTGCCGGCGTAGAGGCAGACCTGGCAGCGGGCCAGGGTCCGGGCCCCGCGCACGGTGATCAGGTCGGCGGCGCCCGGTCCGGCACCGATGAAGTAGACGGTCACTGCGCTTCTCCTTCTTTCTCGTCCACGCGGGGCTTCACAACGGACCACTGGGTCACCGGCATCGCCTGCCGCCACCCGGTGAAGCCGCCGACCGGTACGGCGTGCGCGACGGCCAGGCGCAGCAGCTCGCCGCCGTGCCGGCGGTACCACTCGGTGAGCAGCGCCTCCGACTCCAGCGTCACCGTGTTGGCGACCAGCCGCCCGCCCGGCGGCAGTGCCGCCCAGCAACTCTCCAGCAGCCCGGGGGCGGTGAGTCCGCCTCCGATGAACACCGCGTCCGGGGGCGGCAGTTCGGCCAGTGCCTCGGGCGCCCGGCCGGTCACCACGCGCAGCCGTGGCACGCCCAGGGTGGCCGCGTTGCGCTCGATCCGCCCGGCCCGCACCGGATCACGCTCGATGCTGACGGCCTGGCAGCCCGGGTGGGCGCGCAGCCACTCGATCGCGATGCTGCCGCTGCCGCCGCCGACGTCCCAGAGCAGCTCGCCGGGCCGCGGGGCGAGCGTGGCGAGGGTCGCAGCGCGGATGTGACGCTTCGTCAGCTGGCCGTCGCTCTCGAAGAGTTCGTCCCGCAGGCCGGGCACCAGGGCGGGCTGAGTGGTGCCCTCGGCGGCCCGGCAGTCCAGCGCGATCAGGTTCAGCGAGTCCCCGGCGGGGTGTGACCAGCCGTCGGCCGTGCCGCCGAACTCCCGCTCCCGCGTGCTGCCCAGCTGCTCCAGCACCCGCAGCCGGCTCGGCCCGAAGCCGCGTTCGCGCAGCAGGCCCGCGACCGCGGCAGGCGTGCCCGCGTCCGCACTCAGCACCAGCAGCCGTCGGCCGTCGTGCAGCGCCTCGGTGAGCGTGGCGAGTTCGCGCCCGACCAGGCTGACCGTGCGGGTCTCCTCCAGCGCCCAGCCGAGCCGCGCGCACGCGTACGAGACGGAGGAGGGATGCGGCAGCACCCGCAGCCGCTCGGCCCCCAGCTCCTCGGCCAGCGTCCGGCCGATCCCGAAGAACATCGGATCGCCGCTGGCCAGCACCGCCACCCGCCGCCCCGCCAGCCCGGCGAACAGCCCCGCCACGGCCGGTCGCAACGGCGACGGCCAGGCCACCCGCTCGCCGCCGACCGCGCCGGGCAGCAGCTCCAGCTGGCGCCCGCCGCCGATGACCACCTCGGCCGCGCGCAGCGCCTCGCGGCTCGCCGCCGCCAGGCCGTCCCAGCCGTCCGCCCCGATCCCCACCACCGTCACGGGCCGGTCGATCGGCTCGCCGCCCGGCTCACCGACCGACTCGTCGGCCGCTGCTGCCGGTGGCGCCGCCTGGGCGCTGCCGGGGCTGCCGGGACTGCTCAACGCGATCTCCTCGCAGGTCCGAACGGGTGTCCGGGGCAGCCTACCGGTCCGTAGCGAGACGCCGGTGGGGGGCTGTGGCGAGGGGTGTCCGGGCGTTGCGGCGAGGCCGGAGCCGGTCGCTCAGCTCACCGCCGCGCGCCAGCCCCAGGAGGTCTGGCGGGGCTGGCCCGGCAGGTCGCCGCGGCCGGTCTGCCAGCAGAGGACGTCGGCGGGGTCGCCGGGCGGGGCGTCGGGGAAGAGCCGGGCCAGCACGCTCGCGCAGAGGTCGGCGGGCGGGTTCCAGGGCACGCCGAGGCCCTGGGTGATGTCGAAGCCGTGCAGCAGCGTCTCCGCCACGCCCATCGCCGCGAAGCCGGGCGGGTCGCAGGGGCCCCAGTGCCAGGCGCGCGCCGTCGGTTCGGCCGTCCTGAGGGCGCTGCTGAGCAGCGAGCCGGCCGCGGTCACCACCTGGAGGACGGCGGCGGGCGGGGCATCGGGGCTGATGGTCAGGTCCATCGGCAGGTAGCCGTCGGTCGGCTGGGCGGCGAGCTGGCCGGCGTAGGCGAGCAGGTCGTGTGCGATGTGCGCGGCGGTCTCCTGGCAGCTCCACTCCAGCGAGCCGGCCGGGCGGCTCCAGTCGGCGCCCAGCTGCGGGCCGAGGCGCTGCCAGAGCCAGGCCACCGCGCGCTCGACGTCCGTGCCGTCCATCGCGCGGTCCGGCACCGGCAGGTCGATCGCCCACTGCGGCTCCTGCTCGGCCTCCGCGCCGTCCGTCACCCGGTCCATCCCCGCCCCCATCGATCGCTGCCGTCCGTCCGTACACAATTACCCTGAGCAGCTCAGAAACACCAGAGTTCCCATGGAGCGCCGACGGGCCCGAGTGCGCGTCGGTAGGGTGGGGGACATGCCGACGACCGCAGTTCTGCCACCTCCCGCCGCCTGAGCGGGCGGCGAGGCCACGGAAGACCCTGAACCGGGCGTGGGCCCTCTCTTTGCGAAGAGGGCCTGGTTCCCGGGCCGGTCGGTGCTGCCCGCAGACGGGATCACCGACCAGTTCGCGTCTTCTGTGGGAGAACACCCGTGTCTGCTCCTCATGTTCTGCCGCTGCCTGCGCCGAGAGTGCTCTCGGCCCGGCGGGGCCTGCTCTACCTGCTGATATCCGCCACCTCCTGGGGCACCGCCGGTGCGGCGGCCGCGCTGCTCTACCGCGGCAGCGGGCTCGGCCCGGTGTCGCTCACCTTCTGGCGCTCGGCGGGCGGCGTGCTGCTGCTGCTCGTGGCGGGGGCCTGCCGGGGGCGGCGGCTGTCGCTGCCGCGCGGGCGGTCCGCCATCGCCGTCAACGGGCTGGGCCTGACGCTCTTCCAGGTCGCCTACTTCGAAGCCGTGCACGGCACCGGCCTCGCGGTCGCGACGGTGGTCACGCTCGGCGCCGCACCCGTCCTGGTGGCGCTCGGCGCGCGCCTGCTGCTCGCCGAACGGCTCGGCGTCGCGGGGGTGTCGGCGGTCGGCGGGGCGCTGGCCGGGCTCGCGGTGCTGATGCTGGGTCAGGGTGGCAGCGGCGAGGTGCGGCCGGGTGGCGTCGGCTGGGCGCTCGCCTCGGCGGCCGGCTACGCGGGCATCACGCTGTACGGGCGCCGGCGGGCGGCGGCCGGGATCCAGGACGACCCGTTCGTGACCACGCTGTTCGCGTTCCTGGTCTGCGCGCTGATCCTGCTGCCGGTCGCCGTGCTGACCGGTGGTGGCTTGTCCGGTGGCGGTTCGTTCGCCGCCGGCCTGCTGCCGCGCGCGGCCGGCCTCGGCGGCACGCTCGCGCTGCTGCTCTACACCGCGGCCGTGCCGACCGCGCTCGGCTACGGGCTCTACTTCGCGGGCGTCGCGGTGGTCCGGGCGACCACCGCCTCGGTGATCGCGCTGGTCGAACCGGTCAGCGCGACGCTGATCGCCGTCACGCTGCTCGGCGAGCGCCTCGCACCCGCCACCGTCGTCGGCACCGCCGTGCTGCTGCTCTCGGTGACCGGCCTCGCGGTCGCCGAGGCGCGGCAGGCGGTGGGCGAAGCGGAATAGCGGTCTGTCTTTCCCGCGGGCCGCGGCCGCACCCGAAGCCGCGGCCTGCGGATATTCCCGAACCGGAATTCGCCGCTGTTGTTTGGCACTTCACGTTCTGGTGATCCACTGGCCTGGTCCTCTGGCGGAGAATTCAACGCTTGAGCAATTCTGTTCGTGATGAATTAGTCGCTTCGCGGCCGGTTCTTCGGTCGCAGAACGGGGGAGATTCCGATGGAAGAGGTCCTGATTGTCGGTGCCGGCCCGGCCGGGTTGGTCACCGCCATCGAACTGGCCGTCGCCGGGGTGCCGTGTCGCCTTATCGAGCGGCGGAGCGAGCGTTCCGGCTGGTCAAGGGCGTTCGGCATCCACGCGCGGTCGCTCGAGCACTTCGACGCGCGAGGGCTGGCCGGGCCGCTGGTGGACCGCGGCTACCGGTCGCCGGAGATTCGTCTCGATACCAAGCTGGTCGATCTGCACCAGCTCAACACCCGCTTCCCTTATCTACTGATCATTCCGCAGAACGAGACCGAAGCCGTCCTGGAAGAGGCCGTGCGCGCGCTCGGCGTGCCGATCGAGCGGCCCAGCGAGGTGGTCGGAATCGAGCAGGACGAAACCGGCGTCGACGTGCGGATCAAGGACGAGTCCGGCCGGATCCGCACCGAGCGGGCCGGTTACGTGGTGGCCGCGGACGGCCACCGCAGCACCGTCCGCAACCTGCTGAAGCAGCCGTTCCCCGGCTCGCAGTACAACATGACGGTGATGCTCGGCGACGTCATGCTGCTCGACCCGATCGGCCCGCAGATGCAGATCCTCTCCACCCGGCGCGGCATGGTGCTCACCACGCCGTTCCGGGACGGCTTCCACCGGGTGATCACCATCGACCACCGGTTCACCAGCGTGCCCGACGACGAGCCGCTGACCATCGAGCAACTCGCCTCCAGCACACGGCACGTGCTGCGCCGGGTGCTCGGCTTCGTGGAGGCGCGCTGGCTGTCCCGGTTCTCCAGCCAGCAGCGGCAGGCCGAGCAGTACCGGATCGGCCGGGTGTTCCTGGTCGGTGACGCGGCGCACGTGCACTCGCCGGCGGGCGGCCAGGGGCTGAACACCGGCGTCCAGGACGCCTTCAACCTGGGCTGGAAGCTCGCTGCCGCGGCGCAGGGCTGGGCACCGGACTGGCTGCTCGACAGCTACCAGGACGAACGGCACCCGATCGGCGCCGACGTGATCAGGCGCACCGACATCATGCTCAAGGTCGTCTCGATGCAGGCCCGCCCGGCCCGTGCCGCACGCAAGGTGGCGATGGGCACGGCCCTCTCGCTCCCGCCGCTGCACCGGGCGATCAGCGCCAGCATGGCGATGACCTCGCTCAGTTACCCGGCCGATCCGGCGACCGACCACGAGTGGACCGGACGGGCACTGCCCGCGGCCTCGCTGGTCCTCGGCGACGGCAGCCGGATCGGCTCGCACGAACTGGTGCGGGAGGCGGGGTTCGCGCTGCTCGTCAACGACGGCTCGACGGCCGGCGGACCCGCCGCTCTCGGCGCCTCGCCCGCCGTGTCGGACGTGCCGGACGGCTGGTCCGGACGCGTGCGGCAGGTCCGGATGACCGGCACGGCGGACGGCGCGCCGTGGCCGGGCGCCGTCCTGGTCCGCCCCGACGGGTACGTCGCCGCCGCGGCCGAGACCGCGGACCCGGCGGCACTCTCCGCGATGCTGCACAAGTGGTGCGGCGAGCCGGGCCCGGCCACCTTCGGCAGCCCGATGGCCGCGCAGGCCGGCGCCGTGCTGCGAAGCGGTCGGTAGCGGCAACGGACGGCGGGTGTCCCCGGGGGCGGGAATAGACTCCGGGGATGCCCGGACTCCTGCCCGCCGTCCCGCGTGAGCTCTGTCGGACCGTCAGTGTGCCCGAGCTGGTGACCCCGCTCGGGCCGCTGCGGTTCGCCGCCCGGATCGGCGGGCGCGCGCTGCCGGCCGCCGCGCGGCGAGTGGAGCGGCTGCCGGCGGGTGGCCTGGTGTTCGGCTGGGAGCTGCCGGGCACGGCCGAACTGGAGCTGCTGGTCTGCCGGTTCGAGCCGGATCCGGTGGCCGCGGGCGAAGTGGCGTTGGCCGACCGGTGGGCGGCCGTCTGGCGGCTCGCGGCCCGGCGGCCGCTGCGCCAGGCGGAGCTGTCGGTGGCGTTCGACGAACTGCCGCCGGGGGTCAGCGGCGGCTGGGACGGCGGACAGTCGCTGGACGCGGTCACCTTCGACGGCACCGGGACGGTGCTGACGCTGGGCGTCCCCGACGCGATCGAGCTCTGCGACCGGGCGCCGTACGGCGGTGATCTCCCGGTCGGCTGGTCCGACTTCCTGGGCGACCTCTACTCCGGCTCGCCCGGGCTGGACTGGGGGGTCGAGCTGGTGCGCGACCCGAGCGGGCGCGAGTGCGGCCTGCGCTGGGTGCTGCCGCCGCTCGCCGCCGGCGAGCACTGCGTCCTGGAGGCGGTGGCCTGCTGGCGTGCCGCGCCGCCGGGACACGACGAGGACGTCGCCACCTGGTTCGGCGTGCTGGCGAGCCCGGTCGCCGTGCTGGCCGGCGCGGGGGTGACCGGCCAGGGGTGAAGCGGTTCCCGGCCGAACCCCGTGCCGCGGACCGGCGGGTGCGTCACACTGATCCCCGAAGCGTCATGTGACCAACCATCAGGCCTGACTGAAAAAGGGGAGCAGCCTCGTGCCCGATGAGATAGTCCTCGTACTGAGCGCGTCCGAAGCCGCCACAGGGGTCACCGTGAGCATCGGATCCCGCAGTGGCGGTGAAGCGATGACGGTCCGCATCCCGCCCGTGCAGGACGGCACCGTGCTGCGGATCCCCACCGACACCGGTGATCTCCTGGTGCGGATCCAGGTCAGGCCCGACCAGCCGGCCGGTGCGCCGCTCGGGCAGCCGCTCGGCCAGCCGTTCGCGCCGGCGGCCGGGCCCGGGGTCAGGCCGCGGCGCCGGGGAGGCTCCAAGATCGTCATCGGCCTGCTGGCCGTGGGGATCGCCGTCGCCTTCGCGGTGATCAACAGCAACAACCATCACAGCTCGTCCGACAGCGCCTCGCCGGCCGTGGTCAGCAGCTACGTGCCGCCGACCTACCCGGATCCGACGTTCTCCCTCTCGATCCCCACGCTTCCGGCGATACCGCTGCCCACCTTCACGTTCGCGTATCCGAGCTCGCTGGTCCAGCCCATCTCGCCCGCCGCCGAAACCCCCAGTGCCGCACCGAGCTTCGCCGTCCACGACTGCCTGTCGGGGACGCTGCCCGACTCCACCACCGCGCAGAGCGTCAATGGTGTGGAGGTGGTCTCCTGCTCCTCCGCGGACGCCCACTACAAGGTGATCCAGAGCTTCTTCGGGAGCAGCGACCTGGGCAAGTGCGATCAGAACCCGGACACGCAGTACGCGTTCTCGGAGGAGACGACGTACGGCGCGGTCACCATCTCCTCGGAGGTCTACTGCGTGGTCGGGATCGGCTCCTACGCGAGGTAGGCCCACAGACAGGTCCTGGCCCTGTGATCCAATGACGGGAGGACGCGACCAGGGGGAGTGGCGAGGACTGTGCAGCTGGAAACCGACGGGCTGACCATGCGGCCGTGGCAGGACATGGACGTCGAGGCGCTGACCGAGGCGGCGGGCGATTCCGCGCTGGAGCGCTGGACCTCGCTGCGGATCACCGACCGGGCGGACGCGCTGCGCTGGATCGCCGAGCAGCGGGCCGGCCGGGCCGCGGGGCAGCGGCTCGCGCTCGCGGTGCTGGAGGACGGGCGGCTGTCCGGGCACGTCGTGCTCAAGCGCCGGCCCGACGGCACGGGCGTCGGCAAGGCGGCGCCCGGGCACACCGCCGAGGTCGGCTACTGGACCCTCGCCCGGGCGCGCGGCCGCGGGGTGGCCCCGCGTGCGCTGGCGGCGCTGACGGCCTGGGCGTTCGAGGACGACCCGGCGCTGCTGTGCCTGGAGCTGCTGCACAATCTGGACAACACCGCGTCCTGCCGGGTCGCGGTGAAGAGCGGCTTCGCCCTGGAGGCGGAACTGCCGCCGAGCGAGGGGTATCCGATCCCCGGCCACCTGCACGTGCGGCTGCGCGGACAGGGCTGATCGGGCCATGGGCGGGCTGAGCCGGGTGCTGGCGGCGGATCCGGGGCTGGCCCAGTGGTGGGAGCGGCAGCCGCCCGAGCCGGCCCGGCCGGTGCCGCTGCGGCTGCCCGAGGGCGACGATCCGGTCGGCGAGCTGCTGGAGCTGGCCGTGCCGCACGAGGACGTCAATCCGCTGCTGGCCGCCTGCGCGCTGCTCGCGGCCGAGCCGGCGGCGCAGCGGCTGGTGGCGCGGTGCGCGGGTGAACTGGCCGCCGGGATCGGGACGGTGGGTGCACCGCCGCTCGAACTCCCGGCGCTGCCACCGGAGTCGGGCCTGTTCGGGCAGTACTTCCCGATGCTGGTGTACCTGGCGGTGCTGCCGCACACCCGGGCCTACCACGAGCGGTGCGGGATCCCGGCCGCCGTCGGCCGCCGCACGCTGACCGACCTGGGCCGCAACATGGCGCTGCACCGCAGGCGTTACGGCGTCGGCGGGCTGCTCAACCCGCGCTGGCCGGGCCTGCACCTGCGCGGGGAGCTCTATCAGCTCGGCCGTCTGCAGTTCCAGCGAGCCCACCTGGGCGAGCGCACCGGGCGGGCCGTCGTGGCGGCCGGGGCGCCGTTCGGGCCGGGCATGCCGAGTCTGGCGGTGCACATCCCGGACTACTCGGGGCCGTTGACGCCGGCGGCCTGCGACGAGTCGTTCCTGCGGGCCCGGGAGTTCTTCGCGCGGTACTTCCCGCAGCCGCCGCCGGCCGTCGCGACCTGCCACTCCTGGCTGCTCGACCGGCAGTTGCGGGCGTACCTGCCGCCGGGCTCCAACCTGCTGCGGTTCCAGGACCGGTTCCGGCCCGGCCACCCGGTGGACCGGCCGGACGACACGCTGCCGATCGGGTTCGTCTTCGGCGACCCGGACCTGCCGCTGGACGCGCTGCCGCGCGCCACCGCACTGCAGCGCGCGCTCGCCGACCACCTGCGCGGCGGTGGCCACTGGTACGGCGGGAACGGCTGGTTCGCGTGGTGATCGCCTGACCGGCTGGTCCGGTGCGCGTGGTGGGCGTGGACGTCGGGGCGTGCAGGTGGTGGGGCGGCGACCGGGGACCACTGACCCGGCCGCCGCCCTGGGCCTGCGGTGAACGGGCCGTCGGCGGACCACGGCGATACCGCCAACGCCGGGGTTGCCCGTCCGGGCGTGCCTGCGACCCGCGACCCGTGATCAAGGTAGCCCCGGCTCCGGGGGCGGTCATCCGCCGTCCGGGCTACCCCCGGCTCGACCCGCTGCGGTACCCGGCGGCGCCTCTCATACCAGCGCAGTACACGGCACGGCCCGGCCCGCGTGGTGTGCGGACCGGGCCGTGCCGTGCCGGATCAGGCCGTTACGGCTTCCAGTAGTCGCCGGCCATCACCACGTAGACGAGCGTCTTGATCGTCTCGCCGTAGTAGCCGTCACCGAACGGGTTGCCGGAGAGCTGCTTCCAGATCGCGTCGGTCCACGCCTGGTCGCCCGCCGCCATCGCCGCCGGGCCGACCGAGTCGCCGGCCTCCTCGGCCTGGTCGGAGGTGGAGTACGGCGTGCAGTCGAGGTTGGTGTGCGGGTAGACCTTCTGCGGGTTGCCGCCCGACTCGTGCTTCAGGCAGGCGGATTCGAGCTTCGCCGTGGCGTAGGAGACGGCGGCGGTCGAGCTGCCGTAGAGCAGCGCGTCGGTGCCGAGGTGCCAGGGGACCCGGATCGAGTTGTAGCCGACGATGTTGTCCGGCTGGTCCTCCTGGTAGTTGGCGGGCGCCGGCTTGGGGCTGGTGGTGTTCGCGTTCACCACGAAGTCCGAGAGCAGGCCGCCGCTCGGGGAGTGGGCCTTGGTGAACTCGCTGATCACGGCCTCGGTGCGGGTGACGACCTTGTTCCAGTCGTGCGCGGTGTCGTAGGCGGCGAAGGCGCGCAGGTGGTCGAGCATCATGTCGGACGGACGGGTGTCGGTGCCCGGCCCGTCGTCCTCGCACTTCAGGTGGCCGTCGGAGGCGACGTTGTGGGCGTAGAACGCGGCCAGCCAGGCCTTGGCGTCGGCCGTGTAGCCGCCCCACTGCTTGTCGGCGAGGATCAGGCCGTAGCCGATGTCGAGGTCGCCGTCGGTCGCGGCGTCCGGCGTGCCGCTGCTGTAGTACTTGCAGGTCTTGCCGTCCAACTGCCACTGCATCAGGCCGTCCTGGTCCCGATGGTCCTTGACGAGTTGCCACAGTCCGTTGAACTCGGTCTGGGCGTTGGGGTCGTGGCCGGCCATCAGCGGGACCAGGTTCATCCCGTAGCCCTGGCCCTCGGAGACCGGGCCGTTGTTGCGCGCGTCGCTGTCGCCCTTGGTCGAGACGTAGTACTCGTTCGACGCGCAGCCGTGGACCAGGTAGGTGGCCTTCCAGGAGTCGTAACTCTTCGCGACGGCCGCGTCCCGACTGGCCTGCGAGGCCGAGGGCAGGACGCCGACCTGGTAGGTCACGTGGGCCGGGAACGGGTGCGCGGCGTGGGGGGTGGCGGCCGAGGCGGGCGCGACGCCCGCCAGGGTGAGGCCGATGGCGGCGGTGGAGAGCGCGGTGCCGGCGGCGATCAGCGTGCGCAGGCGTACCGAGGGGAGGCGATGCGGCATCTGAAGGGCTCCTCATGGGGGAGAAAGTTAGGAAAGTTTCTTTACTTGAATGGGCTCATGTCAATACCTGGGAACGAATGCCCTCGAACGGAGGGGGTGGATGATGGGAGTGGATCAGTGTGGATCCGTGGAGTGCCGAGAGGGGAACGGGTATGACGGAGCATCTGGTGGTCATCGGCGGCGATGCGGCGGGGATGTCGGCCGCCTCGCAGACCCGGTTGCGGCGCGGGCCGCAGGAGCTGCGGATCACCGCGTTCGAGCGTGGCTCGTTCACCTCGTTCTCGGCCTGCGGGATTCCGTACTGGGTGGCCGGTGAGGTGCCGGAGCGGGACCAGCTGATCGCCCGCACTCCCGAGCAGCACCGGGCCCGGGACATCGACCTGCGGATGCGCACCGAGGTGACCGAACTCGACCTGGACCGCCGCCGGGTGCGCAGCCGGGACCTGACGACCGGCGCGCAGGAGTGGACGGAGTACGACCAACTGGTCATCGCCACCGGCGCCGAGTCGGTCAGGCCCGCGCTGCCGGGCTTCGACGCACCCGGCGTGCACGCCGTGCACACGCTGGACCAGGGGCAGGCGCTGCTCGACACGCTCGCCGAGCGGCGGGCTGGGCGGGGGGCTCAGCGCGAGGGCGGGCCTGGTGAGGCGAGCGGCGGGCGGCCGCAGCACGCGGTGGTGATCGGCGGCGGCTACATCGGCGTCGAGATGGCCGAGGCGATGCTGGTGCGCGGCTACCAGGTCACCGTGGTCCACCGCAGTCCCGAGCCGATGCCCACCCTCGACCCGGACCTCGGCGCGCTGGTGCGGGCCGGCATGGTGAAGCTCGGCATCGAGCTGGTCTCGGCCGCCGCCACCGAGGTGCTGCTCGGCCCGGACGGCCGCCCGCGCGCGGTGCGCAGCACGGCCGGCGAGCACCCGGCGGACGTCGTGGTGCTGGGCCTGGGAGTGCGCCCGCGCACCGAGCTGGCGCGGGCGGCGGGGCTCGCGCTCGGCGTGCACGGCGGCCTGCGCACCGACGAGACGATGCGGGTGCTGGACGCGGACGGTGCCCGGGTGGACGGCCTCTGGGCCGGTGGCGACTGCGTGGAGGTGCTGCACCTCGTCTCCGGGCGGCACGAGCACATCGCGCTGGGCACCCACGCGAACAAGCACGGGCTGGTGATCGGCCACAACCTCGGCGGTGAAGGGCTCACCTTCCCGGGCGTGGTGGGCACGGCGATCACCCGGGTCTGCGACCTGGAGATCGCCCGCACCGGGCTGAACGAGCGTGAGGCGACGGCGGCGGGCCTGCGCTGGACCGCCGCCGTCATCGAGTCGACCGCGCAGGCCGGGTACTTCCCCGGCGCGGCTTGGATGACCGTCAAGCTGCTGGCCGAGCAGGGCAGCGGGCGCCTGCTCGGTGCGCAGATCGTCGGTGGGGCGGGAGCGGCGAAGCGGATCGACGTCCCCGCGATGGCACTGGGCAGCCGATTGACCGTGGAGCAGCTGGTCTTCCAGGACCTCGGCTACGCCCCGCCGTTCTCACCCGTCTGGGATCCGGTGCTGGTGGCCGCCCGGAAGGCGGCCAGGCAGCTGTTGAGCCTGCCGAACTGACCCTTGGAAAAGGTCAGTTGACGTACACGTGCGGGCTGCCGGCCTGGCTGGTGTCGAGCACCGGGCCGTAGGCCGCCGTGAAGTAGCCGGCCGCGAAGCAGGTGCCGGGGCCGGAGCTCTTGGCGAAGGACTGGTTGGTGAAGCTGATCGTCTGAGCGGTGTTGCTGGTGGTGCCGGAGAGGCTGGTCGGCGAGGCCTTGTAGGCGCAGGTCACGGTGCCGAGCAGGGTCTTGAGCACGATCGTGGTCTGGATCGGACCGGCCGTGCCGGGGCTCAGCGTGACCGGGTTGCCGGCCGCGTCGCTGACGTTGTTGGTGTAGCTGAGGTTGTTGACGGTCACGCTGGACACGCCCGTGACGCCGGGGATGTTGACGGCGCTGCACGAGCCGAAGGTCTGGCTGGTCAGCGTCTCGACGGCGGTGCCGGGGGAGGCCGGGTTGCTGCTGACGGTCGCGGTGAAGCCGGAGGCGGCGCACTTGACCCCGGTGCCGCCGGCGGCGGTGGAGTACAGCGTGGCGAAGGTGCCGCCGGAGAGCGCGGCGGTCAGCACGTCGCCGGTCGCGACGGCGGTGCCGCCCGCGCTGCCGTAGGTCAGCACGTTCGGGGTGGCCGCGGCGGCGGGCAGGGCACAGGTGGCGGCGAGGGCGAGGGTGGTGGCGGCCAGGCCGACGCCGACGGTGAGGCGGTTGCGCACGAGGGTTCCTCTTTCCGGGTGGGTGGGGGCGTGCACGTGGGGGTGCACGGGAAAAGGGGGACCGGAGGTCCGGGCGGGTGTGGTCTCAGTGGGTGGGGCTCAGTGCCTGGCCGAGGCCGTGGCCGAGGCGCCGAGTGCGCTGGTCAGGTCGCTGAGGCTGGAGTCCAGGGCGAGCGAGGTGTCGGTCTGCTGGAAGCTGACCGAGCCCTTGCCGGCGCCGGCCGGGATGCCCATCGTCCAGTCGATGATCGGGTCGAGGATGCCGCCCAGGCCGCAGCCGCTCGCGCCGGGCACGCTGAACGTGTTGTCCACCAGCGAGGCGCCGGTGAAGGAGGCGACGATCGAGTTGTAGCCGTTCGGATCCGGGTTGACCGCGATGGTGCCGGGGTCGCCGGTCATCGGCTGGGCGGGCGGGGGCGGCGCGGTGGTGCCGGTGGTCGGGCTCAGCACGATCGGCGAGCTGTCCGAGCCGATGTAGCAGTCGCCGCCGAAGAACGCGTTGAACAGGTGCAGTTTGACCGGCAGTTTGAACACCGGGTACGACTCGCCGGCCGCCAGCGGGGTGAACTGGGTGACCGGGCCGGCCAGTTCGACCTGGGCGAAGACACTGGTGACGCCCGGCAGGAAGTTGATGATCCCGGGGATGGTGATCTGCGCGGGCTGCGCGGTGAGCAGCTTGCCGGCCGCCGGTGCCACCGTCGTGTACTGGTTGGCGCTGCTGCCGTCCGGGAAGTTGACCACCGGAGCCGACTTGTCCCAGTAGACGCCGAACTGCAGGGTGATCGGTGAGGTGAGCGGCACGGTGGTGGTGCCGATGGTGAAGCTGCCGGCCTTGGTGACCGAGATCGCGCAGCCCACCTGGAGGTCGGTCGGATCCTGCAGGGCGGCCGAGGAGGTCGGGCAGTTGCCCATCCCGGCGTACAGGCCGCCCGGCGCGCCGGCCGGCCCGGCGGCGTGCGCGGGTGCGGCGGCGGCCAGCAGGCCGGCGGCGGCCAGGGCCGCGACGGCCGGGCCGAGTCGGCCTGGTTTCAGGGAAGTTCGAAGCATGGCGGTACTCCTCACGGCAGGGGTGGCTGGTGAGTGGAGTTCGCGGTGTGACGCAAGGGCGAGTGGTGGCAGGGACGCTCGGCGCCACGAGCGCTCGCACCGATCCGCGCGGCTGCCACCGCAGTTCGGTGTGGAAGCGGGGTCCGCCAGCCGTGCCGGGGATGGAAAACCTGGGACGGTTCTAGGCCCGGCCTCATCGCAGCGTCAAGGGACGGTGCTGAAGTTGCGGATAGATCTTGAACTCCACTCACATTCAGGTGAGTTCTTGGTCCTGGGGGCCTCCGCGACCATGGCGGTGGGCGAAGTGGACACGCCGGCCGGCCCGGCCGGGAGAGCAAATGAACGGGAGAGCAGATGAACCCGATGGCAACGCGAAGTCTTGACCCTCCGTCTACCCCGAGGTAACTTCCAGTCATCTGCCACGGTGTGAGACTGATCGTCAATTCCCCTGCCAGGGAAGGAGATTGATCTGAGACCGTGGGTTCTCGTCCGCGCCAGGACGCCGTGCCGGTGATCACAGGTCCCCCACCTTTTCCCTGGAGCATCCATGGCCCACTCGGAAGAACACCCCACCCCCACTCCCGAAACTTCCACCGCCGAGACCCCCGCCTCCGAACCGGAGACCACGGCACCGGCGCCCACCGGGCGCGGCCGGGTCAGGCTGCGCCGGACCGCCCTGATGGCGATACCCGCCTGCGTGGTCGGCGGCATCCTGATGGCGCTCACCGCGCAGGGCGTCCTCGCGGCGCAGTTCTCCATCTCCGGCATGGCCTTCAACGTCACCGCGGATCAGCTGAACGGCACCGGGTTCGAGCAGTTCGGTGGTCTGGACAACATGATCCCGAACAGCCCGAACGCGGGCGACACCGGCGGTCAGGTGCTGGTCGCGGTCTCCGCGGTCAAGGACGCCACGCTGACCAACCTCTGCCAGAGCGTCAACCTCGGTGGCACGAACCTGCGGATCACCGCCGGTGACGCGGGCACACCCGTCTCGGCAACCAACCTGACCACCGACTCGGACCTGCTCTCCGGCGACGCCGCGTTCAAGAACATCGAGATCGGCGGCGACGCGAGCACGTTCACCGAGGCGGGCGTCCAGGGGCCGGCGGGTGTCTTCGGGCAGCAGGCGGACACCGTGACGATCAACCACCTGCGGCAGGAGAACTACGCGACCACGGCCGCGACGTTCAAGCTGCCGAACCTGCACCTGAGCTTCAGCGACCAGGCCTGCTGACGTGGCGGACGAGCTGGGGGAGGGGGCGGCGGCCGATCCCGGGTCTGACGCTCCCGAGGTGATCGAGACGGTCGGCCCGTCGCCGTCCGCCGTGCCGTGGTTCGTCACTCCCGTCCGCAAGCGCGCCTTCAGGGCCTGGCGCGGCCGGCGCCCGTTCTGGGGCGGGCTGCTGGTCACGCTCGCCGGTGCGGAGATCCTCTTCACCGAGAAGGCTCCGCTCCCGGTGGTGCTGCACATCGGGATCCAGGGCCTGGCCGGCTACCTGGCCCCGGCGATCCTGCTGGTCTGCGGGCTGCTGCTGCTCTTCAACCCGGCCCAGCGGCTCTTCTATGCCGTGCTGTCGGTGCTGCTGACGCTCGGCACCTGGATCACCTCCAACCTCGGCGGCTTCTTCCTCGGGCTGCTGCTGGGGCTGATCGGCAGCAGCCTGGCCTTCGGCTGGCTGCCCGACCAGCCCGCCCGGCGCCGCCTCTTCCGCCGCGAACACCACGAACACCACGAACGCCGTGACCGGCACACCGACACGTCCACCGCTTGACCCGCTTGACCAGCGGAGAGCACCCAGTCGGCTGACGATGTGGTGCCTTAGAGGGGAATCCTGCCCGGAATCGGGCAGGATTCTTTGTTTTTCCGGCGCCACCCACCTAATGTCTCCCCGTGCCCACCTCGCCAGCAGCGCCGACCCCGCCCCCGACGGCCCACGCCGACCTGATCGCGCACCTCACCCGGACCAGCGTGCTGGGCCCCGGCGAGGCGGCCCGGGTGGTGGCCGAGGTGCTCGCGTACTTCTCGGAGACCACCGGCGAGTACGTCCAGCGGCGGCACGCCGAACTCCAGTCGCGCGGCCTGACGAACGACCAGATCTTCACCCGGATCGCCGAGGAGCTGCCGGCCCGCCGGGTCGCGGCCCCCGAGCTGTCGGCCCGCCAGCTGCGCCGCATCGTCTACGGCTGACCCGGCCGGTCACCCCGGCCCAGCGGTCACCGCCCGCAGTCACGTTCACCGTCCCCAAGCTTCAGGAGCCTGCCCAGCCATGTGCGGAATCGTCGCTTACATCGGTCCCAAGGACGCCACCCCGTTCCTGCTCGAAGGTCTGCAGCGCCTGGAGTACCGGGGCTACGACTCGGCCGGCGTCGCCGTCACCGGCAAGGGCGCGGGCCTGAAGGTGCGCAAGACCAAGGGCCGGGTCGCCGACCTGGCCGCCTCGGTGCCGGCCCGCTTCAAGGGCTCGACCGGCATCGGCCACACCCGCTGGGCCACCCACGGCGAGCCGAGCGATGCGAACGCGCACCCGCACCTGGACAACGCCGGCCGGTTCGCCGTCGTGCACAACGGCATCATCGAGAACGCCGACGCGCTGCGCGCCAAGCTGACCGCCGAGGGCGCCGTCTTCGCCTCGGAGACCGACACCGAGGTGCTGGTGCACCTGGTCGCCGCGCACTGCACCGAGGGCGTCGAGCTGGAGGACGCGGTCCGCGCCGCGCTCGCGCTGGTGGTCGGCACGTACGGCATCGCGGTCGTCGATGCCGAGCAGCCGGACCGGGTCGTGGTGGCCCGCAACGGCAGCCCGATCGTGCTCGGCATCGGCGAGAAGGAGATGTTCGTCGCCTCCGACGTCGCCGCGCTGGTCCGTTACACCCGCCAGGTGGTGCACCTGGAGGACGGCGAGCTGGCCGTGATCCGCGCCGACGGGTTCCGCACCTTCACCGAGGACGCCCGCCCGACGACCCGCCAGCCGTCCACCGTGGACTGGGAGATCGACTCCTACGACACCGCCGGGCACTCGCACTTCCTGATCAAGGAGATCCACGAGCAGCCGGGCGCCGTCGAGCGCACGCTGAGCGGGCGGCTGGACGAGCGTTTCGCGACCGCCCACCTGGGCGGCCTCAACCTGGACGCCCGCGAGCTGCGCGACGTGCGCCGGGTGAAGATCATCGGCTGTGGCTCGGCGTACTACGCCGGCCAGATGGGTGCCCAGCTGATCGAGGAGCTGGCCCGGATCCCCGCCGACAGCGAGCCGGCCTCCGAGTTCCGCTACCGCAACCCGGTGATCGAGGCGGACACGCTGTACGTCGCGGTCAGCCAGTCCGGCGAGACCTACGACACGCTCGCCGCGGTCCAGGAGGTCAAGCGCAAGGGCGGCAGGGTGCTCGGCGTGGTGAACACGGTCGGCAGCGCGATCGCCCGCGCCTGCGACGGCGGCATCTACCTGCACGCCGGTCCGGAGATCTCGGTCGCCTCGACCAAGGCCTTCACCTCCACCGTGGTCGCCTTCGCGCTGCTCGCCCTGCACTTCGGCCGGATCAACGACCTGTCGCCGGC
This sequence comes from Kitasatospora sp. NEAU-69, assembly GCF_057158765.1. Taxonomy (NCBI): domain Bacteria; kingdom Bacillati; phylum Actinomycetota; class Actinomycetes; order Kitasatosporales; family Streptomycetaceae; genus Kitasatospora; species Kitasatospora sp. NEAU-69. The sequence goes on along the minus strand of NZ_JBWXUE010000020.1, from coordinate 57,069 downwards.
CGACGGCCGCCGGATCGTCGAGGGCCTGAAGGCGCTTCCCGACCAGATCCGCGCGATCCTCGACCAGGAGAAGGAGATCGCCGACCTGGCCGCGGAGTACGCCGGTCACCAGGGCATGATGTTCATCGGCCGGGTCCGCGGCTACCCGGTGGCCCGGGAGGGCGCGCAGAAGCTGAAGGAGATCAGCTACGTGCACGCCGAGGCCTACCCGGCGAGCGAGCTGAAGCACGGTCCGCTCGCGCTGATCAGCCCCGAACTGCCCACCGTCGCCCTGGTTCCGGACGACGAGCTGCTCGACAAGAACCTCACCACGCTCGGCGAGATCAAGGCCCGCTCCGGCCGGGTGCTGGCGGTCGGCCACCGCACGCCGGATGCCAAGCTCGCCGACCACAGCATCGTGGTGCCGAAGAACGAGCCGGAGCTCGACCCGCTGCTGCTCAACATCCCGCTCCAGCTGCTCGCCTACCACGCGGCGGTGGCGCTCCAGCGGGACGTGGACAAGCCGCGCAACCTGGCGAAGTCGGTGACCGTCGAGTAGCCCGGACGTAGTCGGGTACGACGTGGCCCCTGCCGTCCGCCGACGGCAGGGGCCAGCTGACACGACGACTCAGGTGAGCTTCACCGAGGCGTCGTCGATCAGGAACGCGGTCTTGCCGCTGGTCGAGTGCGAGACCAGCTTGATGCCGACCGTCGAGCCGAACTCCTTGGTCACGTACGGGGTCAGGTCGAAGTTCTGGAGCTGGTAGCCCTTACCGGTGGTGTCCAGGTTGGTCCAGGTCTTCACCGTGGCCATGTAGTTGCCCGTGTACTGGTCGTAGAGCTCCAGCGAGAGCGTGTCCACGCCGGGGCCGGTCGGCGCCGGGGTGTTGGTGGCCGTGCCGGTGATGTTCAGCCAGAAGGAGAGGGACTCCTTGCTGTAGCCCGGCGTGGTCTCCACCCACTGGGTGATCGAGTCGTCGCTGGTGGTGTCCCGGCCCAGCCAGGCGTACGAGTTGCCGCTGTGCGCCTGGTGCGCGCTGGACGGCGTGATGACGTTGTAGCCCGAGGGGTTCCAGACGCCGTGGTCGTAGGTGCCGTTCTCGAAGCCCGGGTCGTTCAGCTGCTCGATCGGGGCGCAGCCGGTCTGCGGGCCGTTGAAGAAGCCTGCTCGGAAGGTCTGGCTCTGGCTGTTGCCGCTGGCGTCGCTACCGGTCACGGTGATGCTGCGCCAGCCGACGGCCTTCGTGGTGCCGGTGATGTGGCCGGTCGTGGCGTTGATCCGCAGCCCGGCGGGCAGGCCCTTGGCGCTGTAGCCGATCGGCCGTCCGGTGGTGTCCGAGGCGAGCACGGCGAGGTCGAGCTTCGAGCCCGCCTGGAGCGTCTGGTCGCACGGCTTGGTCACCAGCAGCGGCTTGTTGGCGAAGACCGGGTCGTCGCCCATGCAGAGGTGGTCGTAGTTGGACCACATCGTCTGGACCGGGAAACTGCCGGTGGAGAGCTGGAGGTTGAACATCCCGCCGTTCGAACCGACCGGGATCCAGGAGCACTTGTCACCGATCTCCTGGCCGGTCGCGTCGGTCCACGCGCCGGACGGGTTCTGGTCGGTGATGGTCTCCGCGTACTCGTGGCCGCCGATGATGCCGTAGCCGTCAAGCCGGCCGCGCGCGCCGGGGTTGATCCAGTTCGTGCCGCAGTCCGGGACGTCGGTCAGGTACGGCATCAGCGTGTACGCCAGGGTGCCGGACGACGGGGTGCGCATGAAGGTGTGCCAGGCGCAGTAGCCCAGCTCCTTCCACTTGTCCGAGTCCTCACCCTGCGGGGTGTTGATGATGTACTGGACGTTGCGGTTCTGGTTCGGGTCACCGTTGCCGAAGTGCTTGGCCGCGGCCAGGACTTCGGCCGCGATCTGCGGCTCGGTGGCGGCCGCCGGGGACGGCGCCGAGTTGTCCACCCAGACGCCCGACAGGGTCTGGCCCGCCGTCGGCATGCCGACGTGGTTGGTGCCGTCGGGACAGCGGCTGGAGCCTGCCGCGGTGCCCTCGCAGTACTGCGTCATCACCTTGGACCAGGTGTCGGTGCTGCTGCCCAGGCCCTTGAAGAACTCCTGCTGGTACGGCGCGGCGGCGTCCGGGTCGCCGGTCAGCGTGGTGTCGCCGGTGGCCGGGTCGGTGCCCTGGGTGCCCCACTGGCTTCCCCAGTAGACCAGGTAGACCTTGGGCGGCCCGGTGGTGACACCGATCGAGTCCTGGCCGCCGCGGTAGGTCATCTGCAGGTCGTAGTTGTTGTTCGGCGTCTCGATGCCGTTCGGCTGGGCGCTCTGCTTGGCATTCGACTGCGAGCTCTGCTGGGCGGCGAAGGTCTTGGCATTGGGCATCACATGCGGGCGTACCGCACCGAGTTGCACCCAGGTGCCGTTGATCTGCTGCCAGCCCTCGGACGCGGGATGGGAGTCGACTGCGACCGGCGGCTTCGGCGCGGGACTCTGCGCGCTTGCGGTGCCGGTGACGCCGGCCGTGGCGACGCCGAACGCGACGCCGGCCAGCAGGATCCTCTTCAGACGGGGGCCGAGCTGGGAACGGGCTGTGGGCACAGGGGTTCCTGACTCTCTGAGAATGGGATGGGGACCCGGAAGGGGCAGTGCAATGACACATGTCACCCATCACATGGGTCAAGACCCGTGCCTGAGGTTTATTGTTTGGTGATGTTGGATACTGTTGGTGGTGGCGAGGCTGGAGTCGCCAGGGCCGCTACTGCAGTCGCCAGGGCCGCTACTGCGCCCGGCTCAGCGTGAATGCCGCGTTCACCAGTGCCACATGGCTGAACGCCTGTGGGGTGTTGCCGAGTTGGCGGCCGGTCAGCGGGTCCCACTCCTCCGCGAGCAGGCCGAGGTCATTGCCGAGCCCGACCGTACGGTCGAAGAGCTCGCGGGCCTCGGCCTGCTGCCCGATCTCGGCCAGCGCGTCGGCCAACCAGAACGAACACGCGACGAACGCGCCCTCCGCGCCGCGCAGCCCGTCCGCCCCGCGCAGTCCGTCCGGTCCGGGGAGCCCGCCGTCGTCCTGGCCGTCCACCGCCGCGTAGCGGCGCACGAAGCCGCCGTGGTCCAGGCCGTCCCGGACGGCGGCCACCGTGCGGCGCACCCGAGGATCGTCCGGGGGCAGGAACCCGGTCTTCGCCACGAAGAGCGTCGCGGCGTCCAGCTCCCGTCCGCCGTAGTGCTGGACGAACGCGCCGAGCCGTTCGTCGTAGCCGTGCGCGCAGACGTCCGCGTGCACCGCCTCGCGCATCGCGCGCCAGCGCTCGACCGGCGCCGGCAGGCCGGTCGCCTCGGCGAGGCGCACCGCGCGGTCCGCCGCGACCCAGGACATCACCTTGGAGTGCACGAACTGCCGCCGCCTGCCGCGCACCTCCCAGAGGCCCTCGTCCGGCTCCCGCCAGTGCTCCTCCAGGTAGGCCATCAGCGTCCGCAGCAGCGACCAGACCTGGCGCTCCATCGGCACGCCGGCCGCCCAGGCCAGGTGCAGCGTGTCCACCACCTCGCCGTAGACGTCGAGTTGGAGCTGCCCGACGGCCGCGTTGCCGAATCGCACCGGCGCCGAGCCGGCGTGCCCCGGCAGCCAGTCGGCCTCGGTCTCCGGCAGCCCGCGCTCGCCCGCCACGCCGTACACGGCCTGCAGGTCGCCGGGGTCGCCGGCGATCGCGCGCAGCAGCCAGCGCCGCCAGGCCGCCGCCTCCTCGCGGAAGCCGCCGGCCAGCAGCGCGGAGAGCGTCATGCTGGAGTCGCGCAGCCAGCAGTAGCGGTAGTCCCAGTTGCGCTCGCCGCCCAGCACCTCGGGCAGTCCGGCGGTGGCCGCGGCCACGATCCCGCCGGTCGGCGCGTAGGCGAGCGCCTTGAGGGTGATCAGCGAGCGCAGCACCGCCGCCCGCCAGGGGCCCTGGTAGCGGCAGCCGGCCGCCCACTCCTGCCAGCGCTCGGTGGTCCGCGCCAGCTCGCGCAGCGGGTCGCTGCGGCGGGCGGCCGACCGGTGCGAGGGCTGCCAGGTCAGCACGAACGGCACCGTCTCGCCGGCCTGCACGGTGAACTCCGACCGGGTGGCACCCTGGTGGCCGAAGGTGTGGACGCCGTCGGGCACCCGCAGCCAGGCCGAGTCCGGCCCGGCGACCGCCACCCGGTGGTGGTCGGTGCGGCGCACCCAGGGCACGCTGCGGCCGTAGTTGAAGCGCAGCCGGAGCTCACCGCACATCCGCACCGCGCCGCTCAGGCCGGTGACGATCCGGATCAGCTGCGGGTCGTGCTCACGCTGTGGCATGAAGTCGGTCACCCGGACTTCTCCGTCCGGGCCCTGCCAGCAGGTCTCCAGCACCAGCGTGCCGTCCTGGTAGCGGCGGGTCGCGCGGTACTCGCCGGCGGGGGCCGGGGCGAGCCGCCAGCTGCCGTGCCGGTCGTCGCCGAGCAGCGCGGCGAAGCAGCTGGGGGAGTCGAAGCGGGGGAGGCAGAGCCAGTCGATCGAACCGTCCCGGCCGACCAGCGCGGCGGTCTGCAGATCGCCGATCAGGCCGTAGTCCTCGATCCGTCCCGCCATGCGGCCCATTCTCCGCCGCGCCCGCCTGCTCCGCCCATCCGCGCCGCGGGTTCGTGAAGGGCCTGCTCAACCCGGTCCCGGCCGGTTGGGGCGGGGGCGGGTCGGTAGGATGACCCCTGAGCCTCTTGTACAGCTCAGTGGCGGAAGGGGACCTTGATGCGGCGACCACCGTGGGTGCCCGCGGATATGGATCTTGACCGGCCGGCGGCGGCGCGCGTCTACGACTACTACCTGGGCGGCTCCCACAACTTCGCGGCCGACCGCGAGATGGCCCGCAAGGCCATCAAGCTCTGGCCGGACCTGCCGCTGATCATGCGCGCGAACCGCGCGTTCCTGCGCCGTTCGGTCACGTACCTGGCCGAGCGCGGCTTCACCCGCTACCTGGACGTCGGCTCCGGCATCCCGACCTTCGGCGCGGTGCACGAGGTGGCCCGCGAGATCCAGCCGGACAGCCGGGTCGTCTACGTGGACAAGGACCCGGTCGCGGTCGCGCACAGCCGCCTGCTGCTGGAGGACGACAAGCTCTCTTCGGTGGTCGAGGCCGACCTGACCGACCCCGAGGAGCTGCTGGCCCGCCCCGAGGTGGTCGAGCTGCTCGCCGCCGGTGAGCCGGTCGCGCTGCTGCTGGTGGCCGTGCTGCACTTCGTCACCGACGAGCAGGACCCGGAGCGCATCGTGCGCCGGCTGCGCGACGCGCTGCCCAAGGGCAGTGCGCTCGCGATCTGCCACGCCTCGTTCGAGGGCCGCCCGGACCAGGCCGACTCGCACCAGGACCTGTACAACCGCACCCCGACCCCGCTCACCATGCGTTCGGTCGAGCGGATCCGCGGCCTCTTCGACGGCTTCGAGGTCGTCGAGCCGGGCGTCGTCTACCTCCCGCAGTGGCGCCCGGACGACCCGCTGGCGGTCGGCGAGAACCCCGAGCGGATGGTCGGCGTGGTCGGCGTCGGGCTGCTGACGTGAGGACACCGTGAGCACCACACCCCCTGACGGTGACCGGGCCCTGACGGCCCGGGCACCGTCCACGGCCGCGCCGCAGCGGCTGCCCGCCGCCCCGGACCCGGACGCCTGGGCCCGGCTGCTGCACGGCAGCCAGGGCGGTGCGATGCACCCGGGCGCGCTGCGCCGGCTGGTCACCCGGACCACCGAGCTGCTGCACGGCGCCCAGCACGCCGACCCGCTGGACGACAGCTCGGCCGCCGAGGCCGGCGCGCTGCTGGTCGAGGCGCACTTCACCGACCCGGTGCTGCTGGCCCAGGCGGTCGCCCTGCTGCACACCGGTGAGCAGTCGCCGGCCCAGGCCGCGGAGCTGGCCGGCGCCTTCGCGGCCGGCTGGGCCGCCGCGCTGCGCGAGCGCACCCTGCAGGAGCAGGAGGCGATCCGGCTGGCCGCCGACACCGCCCGGCGGGACGCCGAGCGGGCGCTGCGCGAGTCCGAGGCACGGTTCCGGGCGCTCTTCGAGAGCGCCGCCATAGGGATCGGGATCGGCGACGTCGAGGGCAACATCCTGGCCGCGAACAAGGCCCTGCAGGAGATCTTCGGCGCCCGCCCGGAGGACATGCTGGGCCGCCGGGTCAACGACCTGGTGCACCCCGAGGACACCCCGGGCGTCTGGGAGGCGTACGAGGAGCTGGTCGGCGGCAAGCGCGAGCACTTCAGCTTCGACAAGCCGTACTACCGCCAGGACGGCGAGGTGGTCTGGACCCACCTGACCGTCTCGCTGATCCGCGACGACGACGGCCTGCCGGTCTACCAGGTCGCCATGCTGGAGGACATCACCGACCGTTACCGGCTCCAGGAGCGCCTGCGCCACCAGGCCACCCACGACCCGCTGACCGGTCTGCCGAACCGCTCGGCCTTCTTCGAGCGGCTGGAGGCGGTCTTCGAGTCGCCGGACCCGGGCGCCCGGTTCGGGCTGTGCTACGTGGACCTGGACGGCTTCAAGGTGGTCAACGACAGCCTCGGCCACGAGATGGGCGACCAGCTGCTCGCCGCCGTCGCGCTGCGGCTGGAGTCCGCGCTGCGCCCGCTCGGCCACCTGGTGGCCCGGCTCGGCGGCGACGAGTTCGTGGTGCTGCTGGAGGACTGCCGCGGCGAGCAGGAGGCGATCGCGGCGGCCAAGACGGTGCTCGCGGCGCTCGCCAAGCCGGTGCCGATCGACGGGCACCGGCTCGCCGTCGGCGCCAGCGTCGGCGTGCTGGAGCGGCCGGTCGCGGCGACCACCCCGATGGCCGCGGTGCGGGCGGCGGACCTCACGCTCTACCGGGCCAAGGAGGAGGGCCGCGGCCGCTGGACGCTCTTCGACCCGCAGCGCAACGCGCGCGCGGTGAGCCGGTACGCGGTCTCGGTGCGGATGCCGGTCGCGTTGGACCGCGGCGAGTTCTTCATCGACTACCAGCCGCTGTGCAACCTGGCCGACGGGCGGCTCACGGCGGTCGAGGCGCTGGTCCGCTGGCGCCACCCGCAGCTCGGCGTGCTCGGCCCGGACGAGTTCATCGGCACCGCCGAGGAGACCGGTCTGATCATGCCGCTCGGCCGCTGGGTGCTGGAGCAGGCGTGCAGCCAGGCGGCGGACTGGGTGGCCGAGTTCGGCGACCGGGCACCGCAGATGTCGGTCAACCTGGCGGTCCGTCAGGTCCGCAACGCCGCGCTGGTCACCGACATCGACCGGATCCTGCGCACCACCGGCCTGGAGCCGAGCCGGCTCCAGCTGGAGATCACCGAGAGCGCGGTGGTCGGCCCGCAGGACGAGTCGCTGCGCGCACTGCACTCGCTGGTCGACATGGGCGTCTCGCTCGCGGTGGACGACTTCGGCACCGGCTGGTCCAACCTGGCCTACCTGCGCGACCTGCCGGTGTCCGGGCTGAAGATCGCCGGCTCCTTCGTCAGCGACCTCAAGGAGTCCGGGCGCGAGCAGGTGCTGGGCTGGCGGATCGTCGGCGGGCTGGTCTCGCTGGCGCACACGCTGGGGCTGACGGTGACCGCGGAGGGCGTGGAGAACGCCGACCACGCGGAACGGCTGCGCTCGATGGGCTGCGACCGCGCGCAGGGCTGGCACTTCGGGCGCCCGGCCCGGCCCGAGGAGATCGCCCGGCGGATCGTGGAGGCGGGCGCGGCCTAGGGCACCGTCCGGGCGTAGGGCTCTGTCCGGACGAGCCACGCTGGGTGACCGGCCCGGGTAAACAGCTCGGCAAATCGCCCGGAAGTGGACAAAACCCCTTGACTCCCTGTGAGTAGCGGGCAGACCATGGAGTCCTGGTACCACCCCGAGGAGCACGGCCTCCCAGCGAGAGGCACCGCCACCGGGGCGGGGGCATCAGGGCCCGATCGACAAGCCCGATCACTGTTTCCGATCATCAGCCCGATCACCTGGCCCGCCCGACCAGCCAGAGCGAACGGACGCCCGGGGAGAGCGTCCCGCTCAGCCCCCTTCGACGGGCTCCCTGCCGCCGCCCGAGCGGCCCGCCGCCCGTTCCCACCAGGGCGCCCCCTGGGCTCCCCGAGCCAGGTTCGCCGATTCACGCCTGCCGAGTCATGCGAGTCGTGCGAGTCGTGCTTGCCGAGTCATGCCTGCCGAGTCAGAGCGTCGTGCGCCCGTGCCTCCCGAGAGGCGTACCCCCATGAGCAGCACCACCATGCCCCCAGGCGCCCCCGCGCGCCGGGCCGACGACCGCGTGCGGCGCCGGGCCGGTGACCGGACGGCGCTGCGACACACCGTCAGCCTGGTCGTCCCGGCCCGGGACGAAGCCCGGAACATCCCCTGGGTGTTCGAGCAGATCCCGCGCTGCGTGGACGAAGTCCTGCTGGTCGACGGCGATTCGGTCGACGCCACCTTGCGGATGGCCACCGAGTGCCTGCCCGCCGTGCGGACCGTGCGCCAGCGCGGGCCCGGCAAGGGCAACGCCCTGCGCACCGGATTCGCCGCCGCCACCGGCGAGTACGTGGTGATGATCGACGCGGACGGCTCGATGTCACCCGGCGAGATCCCGCACTACGTCCACTTCCTCGACCACGGTTACGACTTCGTCAAGGGCTCGCGCTACCTCGCGGGCGGCGGTTCGCTCGACCTCACGGTGATCCGCTCGCTCGGCAACCGCGCGCTGCTCGGCGTCGTCAACCGGCTTTACGGCGCCCGCCTGACCGACCTCTGCTACGGCTACTGCGCGTTCCGGCGCAGCTTCCTGGACACCCTGGAACTGCGCGCCACCGGCTTCGAGATCGAGGCCGAGATGGTCACCCACGCGCTCCGCCTGGGACTGCGGATCGCCGAAGTCCCGAGCCTCGAACTCCCTCGCCGCAGCGGGCGATCGCACCTGCACGCGGTTTCGGACGGCCGACGGGTACTGCGGACACTCATCGCCGAGCGCCCCGGTGCCCGGCCCGCGCGCACGAAGGCCGTGGGGGAGCGATGAACGGCTCCGACCGGCGCGCCGAACCGGCCTGCCCCCGCCTTGCCGCCCGCGAAACGCCCTACACCCCCGTTCAGGTGGTCGAGTTCGACCTGGCCGAGCCCGACCGGCTGCGCGCGCCCGGCAGTCGGCGGCCGACCGAACCGGACGGACGCGTGTTGGCGTTGGTGCGGCTGCACGGACACCCGCTCGGACTGGTCACGGCCAGTGGCGCACCCGGCGATCACGCCGGACTGCGTGGAGCGCTGGTCGATGCCGCACATCGCGAACTCCCTTGCTCCACCGGATCGGCCGATCAGACCACCGCGACGTCCCGAGCGCGTCCCAGTCGGGCGGGACGCGCCGGGACGCCCGCGGGCCCCGAGCCGATCAGCGTGATCGTGGCGACCCACAACCGGGCGGACCAGCTCCGGCTCTGCCTCGACTCCCTGCTGCGCAACGACTACCCGAGCTACGAGGTGATCGTGGTGGACAACGCGCCTGCCGACGACGCGGCCAGGGAGCTGGTCCGCGAGCGCTACCCGGGCCGGGTCCGCTACCTGCGCGAGCCGATCGCCAGCCTGGGCCGGGCGCGCAACCGGGCGCTGCCCGCCGCGCACGGCACGATCTGCGCGTTCGCCGACGACGACACGATGGCCGACCCCGGCTGGCTGACCGCGCTGGCCGACGCGTTCGCCACCGACCCGCAGATCGGCTGCGTCACCGGACTGGTGCTGCCCGCCGAGCTGGAGACCGCGGCGCAGGCCGCGCAGGACCGGCTCTGCGGCTTCACCAAGGGTTTCACGGCGGCCAGCTGGTCCCTGGCACAGCCGCCGAGCGACCCGCTTTTCCCGTTCACCGCAGGGCAGTTCGGCACCGGCGCGAACATGGCGTTCCGGGCCGCAGCGCTGCGCCGGATCGGCGGCTTCGATCCGGCGATGGGCGCCGGCACCCCGGCCAAGGGCGGCGACGACCTGCTCGCGTTCTTCCGGGTGCTGGCGGTCGGCTACACGCTCGCCTACTGGCCCGAGGCGCTGATCTGGCACCGCCACCACCGCTTCGCCGACGAGGTGAGCGCCCAGGCCTTCGGCTACGGCGCGGGCCTGGGCGCCTTCCTGCTCGCCGCCGTCGCCGCCGAACCCGCGATGCTGCCGGGCCTGGTGCGCCGGATACCGGGCGGCGTGCGGCACGCGGCGCACCGCGCCCACCGCTACGAGACGGCCGGGCCGGCCGGTGACACGCCTGCCGGCTCGCCCGTCGCCGCGCCCGACGTCTCACCGGGGGACCCCAGCGCCGGTGCGCTGGACGGCCGGGTGCTGAGCCGGCGCGAGCTGCGCGGACTGGCCTACGGTCCGCTCGGCTACCTGCGCAGCCGGGTCAGAGAAGCCCGGATCGGGGGCTGAGCGATGGCCACCGCATCGCAGCTTGCGCACCGTCGGCTGGTCGCCCGGGAACGGGACGGGGCCTGCGGATACCCGGCGCTGCTCCAGGCCCGGGTCCGCGCCCTGCCGCCGCTGCGCAGGGCGATCGCCGGCCACGGCGGCCGGCTGCTCACCGGCCGTACCGCCCGCACCGGTGCCCCGCTGCTGCGCAACGGCCATCTGCTGACCATGAGTTCGCTGCTCACCGCGTCCCTCGGCGCGATCTTCTGGCTCTTCGCGACGTCCTGGTACAGCGTCCGCGAGGTCGGCCTGGCGTACGCGGTGGTCTCCGCCGCGAGCCTGCTGGCCGGCTTCGGCCAGCTCAACCTCAACGACGTGCTGATCCGCTTCGTGCCGACCGCCGGTCGGCACGCACGCCGCCTGGTGGTGCGCTGCTACGCCGCGGCCGCCGGTGCGAGCGCGCTGGCGGCGGTGGGCTTCCTGCTGCTGATCCCGCGGCTCATCCCCGAGCTCGGGTTCCTGCGCACGTGGCCGACCTCGCTCGGCTTCGTGCTCGGCACCGCCGTCTACGCGATCTTCGTGATCCAGGACGGCACGCTGACCGGCCTGCGCCGGCCCGGCTGGGTGCTGGCCGAGAACGCCGTCTTCGCCCTGGTCAAGACGCTCCTCCTGCTGCTCTGCGGCCTGCTCGCGCTGCGCAGCGGGATCCTGCTCTCCTGGGCCGGCGCGCTGGTCGTCTCGCTCGCGGTCACCTCGACCTACCTGTTCACCCGGGCGCTGCCGGCCCACCAGCGCCGGGCGCCCGCCGCCGCCGCGCCGCGCGGCCTGCTGCGTTACGCGAGCGCCGACTACGCGGGCTCGCTCTGCCGGCTCTCCGCGTACAACGTGGTGCCGCTGCTGGTGCTCACCATGCTCGGCCCCGAGCAGAACGCCTATTTCTCGCTGGCCTGGGTGGTCGCCTTCACGCTCTTCATGACCGCCTACAACATGGGCGCCTCGCTGATCGTGGAGGCCGCCCACGAGCCGGCCCGGCTGGCCGAGCACGCCCGCACCGTGCTGCGGCACAGCGGCCGGCTGATCGCGGCCGGCGCCGCTGTGCTGATCGTGCTCGCCCCCTGGATCCTGCAGTTCTTCGGCCCCGGTTACGCGGCCGCGGGCACCACGCCGCTGCGGCTGCTGGCGCTCGCCGCGCTGCCGAACCTGGTGCTCGACGTCGCCATCGACGTCGCCCGGGCCCGGCGCCGGCTCGGCTGGGCGGTCGGGCTGCAGGCGGTGCTGCTGGTGCTGGTGGTCGGCCTGGCCGTCACGCTGATGCCCGTGCTCGGCCTGACCGGCGTGGCGCTCGCCTGGCTGCTCGCCGAGATCGTGCTCGCGGTCCCACTGCTGCTGACGCTGCCGCGCTGGCTCCCCCGATCGGAGGACCCGATGGCCACCACGCCCGGCCCGCTGCCCACCGTCGCGCCGCCCACCGTCGCGCCGACGGACCGGACGACCGCCCCCGATGGCACGCCGCCCACCTCCTCCCCGTCGCCCACCTCCTCCCCGTCGCCCACTGTCTCCGTCGTGATCTGCGCCTACACCACCCGGCGCTGGGACGACCTGGTCGCCGCCGTGGCTTCGGTGCGGCGCCAGCGGCACCCGGTCGAGGAGCTGCTGCTGGTCATCGACCACTGCCCCGAGCTGGCCGCCCGCGCCGCCGCCGAGCTTGCCGGCGCCGACGTGATGGTCAGCGTGATGGCCAATCAGCAGCAGCGCGGCCTGTCCGGCGCGCGCAACACCGGCGTGGCCGCCGCCCGCGGCGAGGTGGTCGCGTTCCTGGACGACGACGCGGTCGCCGACCCCGACTGGACCGCCCGGCTGCTGGCCGGCTACCAGGATCACGCGGTGCTCGGCGTCGGCGGCCTGGTCCGCCCCTGGTGGGAGACCGGCCGACCGGCCTGGTTCCCGCCCGAGTTCGACTGGGTGGTCGGCTGCTCCTATCGCGGCCTGCCCGAACACCCCACCCGGGTGCGGAACTTCATCGGCGCCAACATGTCCTTCCGGCGGGCCGAGCTGCTCGACGCGGGCGGGTTCCGCACCGACCTCGGCCGGGTCGGCAGCCGTCCGCTGGGCTGCGAGGAGACCGAGCTCTGCCTGCGGCTGGCCGAACGCCACCCCGACGGCCTGCTGCACTACGAGCCGGCGGCGGCCGTCCGGCACCACGTGCCGGCCGCGCGCACCCGCTGGGCGTACTTCCGGGCCCGCTGCTACGCCGAGGGCCGCTCGAAGGCGGCCGTCGCCCGCTACGCCGGGCCGTACCGCGCGCTGGCCAGCGAACGGCGCTACCTGCGCGCCACGCTGCCGCAGGCCGCGCTGCGCTCGCTGCGGCCCGGCACGGCGGACGGCGGCCTGCGCACGCTCGCCGCACTCTGCGCGGGCACCGGTGCCACCGTCCTCGGCTACCTGCTCGGCAGCTGGCAGGGGCGCGTCCGGGGTACGGGAGCGTCGGCGGCGTCGGCGGCCGTGGTCCCCGCCGACGGTGCCGCAGTCGGTGGCGCTGCAGTCGGTGGTGCCCCGGCGCGCAGTGACGGGCAGTGATGGGCCATGACCGCCGTCCCGGTGCTGCTCTACCACTCGGTGAGCGCCGACCCGCCCGGCTGGATCGCGCCGTACACCGTCACCCCGCGCGCCTTCGCCGAGCAGCTCGCGATCCTGGCGGCCGCCGGGTGCACCGTGGTCCCGCTGCGCCGACTCGTCGCCGCCCAGCGTGGGGGACACCAACTGCCGGACCGAGCAGTGGTGTTGACCTTCGACGACGGATTCGCCGACTTCTTCTGGACGGTCGCCCCGCTGCTCGCCGACCGCGACTGGCCGGCCACCCTCTACCTCGTCACCGGCGCCGTCCACCCGCCCGGCGAGCGCGGCACCGGCAGCCGGCTCGGACCCGCCGAGATGCTCAACTGGCGCCAGATCACCGCGCTCGACGCCGACGGCCTGATCGAACTCGGCGGCCACAGCCAGACCCACGCCCAACTCGACACCCTCGCTCGCGGCCGCCTCGACGCCGAGGTCGCCGGCTGCAAGGAGGTCCTGGAGGACGCGCTGGGCCACCCCGTCACCAGCTTCTCGTACCCGCACGGCTACTCCAGCGGCGCGGTACGCCGCAGGGTCGGCGCGGCGGGCTGGAGCTCCGCCTGTGCGGTGGCGAACTCCTTCAGTTCACAGGGTGACGACCCGATGCGGATCGCCCGGCTGACCGTCCGCGCGGACACCACGCCCGACCTGTACCAACGCTGGGCCCGAGGCGACGGCGCCCCGGTCGCCCCGCACCCCGAATCGCTCAGGACCAGAGGCTGGCGCCTCTACCGGCGCACCCGCGCCGCCCTGGGCAACCCCGCCGGCGGCCCCGCCGCCGGATGACCCCACGATGCGCCCGACATGGCCGAGAGGGAGGCTGAATCATGGTCGACTCACAGACCAGGACAACGCCTGACGCGGCCCCCGACGGCCACGACCCGGCGGCCGTGCCCGTCACCCTCCTCGACCCCCTGCAAACCCTGCACGACCTCACCGACCGCCTTCCGCCCGCGATCGCCGACGACGACTGGCTGGACGCGTTCCTGCTGACGGCGGGTGCGGTCCAGGTGGTGGACGACCGCCTCCAGGGCACGGACACCCTCCTGCGCCGGACCCTGACCAGCCTGGCCACGCCGGGCCGGGCAGTGCCCGCGATCCTGCTGCGGGTGATGCTCTGGCTGGACACCGCGCTGCGGGCTCTCCTGGCGCGTACCGCGCGGCGGCGCATCCTGCGCTGGTCCCGCCGGATGGCCCGGCTGGCGGACGGCCTGGCGGAGCTCGTCGTGGCCCCCGGCACGGTCGACCCAGCCCGGCGCGCGGCACTCGTCGACGCGCTGCGCCAGGCCGCCGCGGACACCCCCACCCGGCGCGGCGCAAGGCCGCACGTCGGCGCGCCCGCCCCCGCCTCGCCGCTGCCCCGGGTGCTGCGGCACAGCCTGCTGCGGCAACCGGCCTGCTTCACCGCGCTCGACCTGCACCCCGACGACGTGACCGAACTCGTCGCCCGGTTCGCCGCAGGCCACCCCACGCAGGAGCGACCGCTGCTGGTGGTCGGCGTGCGGACCGGCGGGAGCTACCTGGCGCCGCTGGCGGGCGCCGCGCTGCGATCGCGCGGCTACCGGGACGTGACGGTCGGCACCACCCGTCCCGGTGGCGCGCTGCTGCCCGGAGAGCGGGCCGCGATCCGCCGCAGCGTCCGTACGGGCGGCGCGGTGCTGCTGCTCGCCGATCCGCAGCCCGACGGTGGTCCTGCTGCGGCCGCCGCCGTGGCCCCCGTCGCGGAGGTGGCACGGAGCGCCGTCCGACGTGGGTTCGCGGACACGGCCGTCATCCCGCTGCTCGCCGTCCTCCCGCCCGAACCACCGGCTGCCCCCAGCGCCCCTTCCGTCCCCGCCACCCTCGCCCCCTACCCCTGCGTCCTGCTGCCCGCCGACCAGTGGGCCGTCCAAGCCCGCCTGCGCCCGCCGGCCCTCTGCGCCGCCGTGGTCGCGGCGCTCTCCGTTCGCCAACGGGTGACCGGGATGACGGCCGGGCAGCCGACGCCGGCGTCCGCTCGCCGGCACCTCGCGGTGCCGGTGACCGTGCGGGTGGAACGGCCGGACCGGTCGGCGCGGTTGCTCGCGCTGACCGCCGAGTGGGTGGGGACCGGGTGGTTCGGGCGGCGGCAGGTCGCGGTGGCCGGACGGCTGGCCGGGCTGGTGCCGCGGGTGTACGGCTTCGCCGACGGTGTGCTGCTGCGCGAACGGCTGCCGGGGGAGGACCGCCCCGGGCCGACCGTCGCCCCGGCGGCCGTCGTGCGGTACGTGACCGCCCGGCAGCAGCGGCTCGCGCTCGCCGATGACCGCACCCGCCACCTCGCCGGTCGTGGTCCGGCCTGGGAGGCCGCTGCCCGGGTGCTGGTGCCGTCGTCCGGTCGGCCGGGTCGGTCGGTCCGCCCGGTGCCGGTCCTCCCGCTGCTGGCCGGCCGGCTGACCCGGGCGCTGCTGACCACCGACCGGCCGTGCCTGGCCGACGGCCGCACCGAGCCCGCCCGCTGGGTCGCCGACGCCTCCGGCGGCTGGGTCAAGACCCACTGGGCCGACCCCGCCTTCGTCAGCCCGCTCACCAGCCCGTCCCACACCGCCACCACCCCCGCGAGCCGTGACGCCGCCTACGATCTGGCCGGTGTGGCCGTGCGGGCCCCCGAGATCGAGGGCGAGCTGCTGGACCGCTACCGCACGCTGACCGGCGACCCGCTGCCGCCCGCCCGCTGGTGCCTGCTCCAACTCGCGCACACCTGGCAGGACTTGGCGCTCGCGGCGGCCGGCGCGCTGCCGCCCGGCGGGTGCGACCGGGTCCGGCAGGCCCAGGCCCGTGCCGTCCGCCGGTTCCTCACCACGACGTACCTGGCCGCGCCGGCCGCCCCGGACGACCAGGCCACCCCGGCCGCCCCGGCGACCGGCTCGCCCGGCGGCTGGTGCGTGCTCGACGTGGACGGCGTGCTGGAGACCGGCCGGCTCGGCTTCCCCGCCGCCGCCCCGAGCGCGCTGCTCGCCCTGCGCGCCCTGCGGACGCACGGCTACCGCACCCTGCTCTGCTCCGCCCGCTCACTGCCCGAGCTGCGCGACCGCTGTGACGACTACCGGGCCGCCGGCGGCGTCGCCGAGTACGGCTGCGTGGGGTACGACGGCGCCTCCTCGCTCGTGTTGCTGTCGGCCGCGCTGCGCGAGGCCGGTGACGGCGGGCTGCTGCGGCGGCTGGCCGAGCTGCCGGGGATCGGCCTCGACCTGCGCTACCTCTGGTGCGTGCGCGCGTTCGCCGAGCAGCCGGACGGGCGGCGCGCCGCGCTCGCCCCGGAGCTGGTCGAGCGGCTGCTGGCGCAGGGCCGGCCGGCTGCGGGCTTCACCGCGGTGCAGGGCGAGGCGGAGACCGACTTCGTGCCGCTGGGCGCGGACCAGGCGTCCGGCGTCCGGGCGCTGCTGGAGCACTTCGGCGAACCGTCCGCCGTCCCCGTCCTCACCGTCCCCGCGCCCGCTCCCATGCCCACCCCCGCGTCCGTCACCCCGCCGCACGCCGCTGCCGCCCCGACTCCCGCCCCCGCCCTGGCCCAGGCCGTGACCGGCCTGCTCGGCCACCGCCCCGGCGGCTGCCCGCAGTGCCGTCTCCCGGATCAGGACGCGCCGACCCGCGCGCTGCTCGCGCTGCTCGCCGTCCCGGACGGCGGCCGGCTGGGCACCCCCGTCCGGATCGCCCGACTGCTGCGCGTGCCGGCCCGCCGGCCGGCCCGCGAGCCCGCTCACCCGGGTAGCACCCCGGAGGTCAGCTGATGCCCCGCCACCCGATCCCCACATCCCCGCCGACGGCATCCCCGCCGCCCGCAGCCCCGTCGACAGCGGCACCGCCCCGGCCGACGGCCGCTCCCGCCCGGAGCCCCCGCAGCCCCCGCAGCCGCGCCGAGCAGCTCGCCCGCTGGACCCCGCGGCTCGCACTGCCGATCGCGCTGGCCCTCTGGCTGCTCTCGCTGCGCCACGTCCGGCTCGCGAGGATGGGCGACCTCGGGCTGCTGCAAGTCCTCCCGGTGCTCTACTGGTTCGCGCTGGCCGTGCTGCTGGTCGGCTTCGTGACCCTGCTGCTGCACGCCGGCCACGCCCGCCGCGCCGGCGGGCCCC
The DNA here is from genome assembly GCF_057158765.1 of Kitasatospora sp. NEAU-69. Taxonomy (NCBI): domain Bacteria; kingdom Bacillati; phylum Actinomycetota; class Actinomycetes; order Kitasatosporales; family Streptomycetaceae; genus Kitasatospora; species Kitasatospora sp. NEAU-69. Next base: position 40,033 of record NZ_JBWXUE010000020.1, on the reverse strand, counting down.
AACTGGCGCACGGCTGGCCGGCCGCCTACGTGCTCGGCCTGATCGCGATGATCCACGCCACCCCGAGCCTGCTCTACCCGGCGCTGCGCTACTCCTGGGCCTGGAAGCACGTCGCGGTGGTGGACGCGATGGTGCGGCACAACGGCACGGTGCCCAACGCGCAGGGGCTGGACATCTACAACCAGTGGCCGGGCTTCTTCCAGCTGAACGCGCTGCTGCTGCGGGTCACCGGGCTGCACTCGGCGCTGGGGTACGCGGTCTGGGCGCCGGTCTTCTTCAACGTCCTGCTGATCGGCCCGCTGCTGCTGCTCTTCCGCGCGCTGACCGCGGACCGGCGGCTGGTCTGGGGAGCGGTGTGGATCTTCTACTCCGCCTCCTGGGTCGGCCAGGACTACTTCTCGCCGCAGGCGTTCGCGTTCGTGCTGTACGTGACGGTGGTCGCCATGGTGATCCGCCGCCTGCGCGCGCGGCAGCCCGAAGCGCCTGAAACAGCCGGCGCAGCGGAACCGGCCGCACCGGCCGAACCAGTCGGCGCGCACCCGTCCCGCGCCCGTTCGAGCGGGCTGCGCGAGCGCGGCTGGCAGCCGAGCCGGCTCGCGCTGGTGCTGCTGCTGGAGGCGGCGATGGTCACCTCGCACCAGCTGACCCCGGTGATGCTGATCGCCACCACGCTGGTGCTCGCGCTGCCCCGCCGCAACCGCCGGATCGTGCTGCCGGTGCTGGCCGGCGTGCTCGTGATGACGGTGGCCTGGGACACCACGGTGGCCTGGCCGTATGTCTCGGCGAACCTGGGCAAACTGCTCCATGCGCTCGCCGCACCGGACTCCAACGTGGCCTCCGGGCTGGCCGGCCTCGGTGCGGCCGCGCCCGGCCAGGTGCTGGTCGCGTGGGTGGACCGGGCGATGTCCGCCGCGCTCTTCGTCCTCGCGGCGACCGCGGTGTGGCGCCGGCCGTGGACCCGCCGGACCGGCCTGCCGGCCGTCGTGATCGGGCCGCTGCTGCTGCTGGTCGCGAACAACTATGGCGGCGAGATGATCTTCCGGGCCTACCTCTTCTCACTGCCCGCGACCGCGTTCCTCGCCGCGGCGCTCCTCCTGGAGCCCGGCCACCGCGCCCGGCTGCCGCACGCGGCCCGGTTGCGTGACGCGCTGGTGGCGCTGGTCGCGGCCGGCCTGGTCGGCGGTCTGCTCTTCGGCTACTACAGCAAGGAGAGCATGAACTACTTCAGCAGCGGTGAGGTGACGGCCACCAAGGAGCTGATCGACCAGGCGCCGCCAGGGTCGCGGATCATCTCGGTCACCGGCAACCTGCCCGGCGCCGACCTGCGTTACGACCAGCACGACCGGGTGGTGCTCTCCGAGGGGTCGCTGAGCCAGCGCGAGCTGCTCACCTCCGACCCGACGGCGGCGCTGCTCCAGGCGGACGCCGGGTACCCGGGCCCCGCGTACCTGATCCTGACCCGGGGCCAGACCGCCGAGTGCTACCTGACCGGCGTGTTGCCCGCCGACACCGTGCCGCGGCTGAAGGCGGCCGCCGACGGCTCGCAGCAACTGACCCCGATCTACCGCGGCCCGGACGCCGACGTCTACCGGTACCTGCCGCCCAGCCCGACAGGGGTCCACTGATGAACGGCTCACCGATGAACGGCCCACGCGTGAACGGCGCACTGATGAACCGCTCGGCACGCATCGCCCTCGCGCTCTCCGGCTGGATCGCCCTGCTCGCCACCCGGCTGCCGGCCGCGAGCCCGCTCCGGGTCGTGGTGCTGACCCTCTTCGTGCTGCTCTGCCCGGGAGCAGCGGTGGTCCGCCCGCCGCTCTCCCGGCTCTGGCACGGCGAGCGGCGGCTGGCGGAGCTGGAGCCCCTGGTGCTCACCCCGGCCGTCGGCATGGCGCTCGCGGCGCTGGTCGCGGAGGCGTTCTTCCTGAACCACGCGTTCACCGTGGCGCGCGGCGTGGGCGTGCTGGCCGCGATCACGACGGTCGCGGCGCTCCGGCCGGGCCGCCGCGACGACGACGGCGGCGGCGGTGGCCGAGCGGCCCGGCAGCGCGCCGACGTGAAACCCGGCGATGACCAGGCTCAGCACCAGGGCCAGCACCAAGGCCAAGGCGCGAGCCGCCACGCCCTGCGGTCCGCGCTGCCCCGGGCCGGCGCGCTGGCCTCGGTCGGCACGCTGCTGCTGGTCAGCGCGTGCAGCGGGTCCGGCATGCCGAGCCTGAACGGTGTCACACCGTCCGGCGGGCCGGGCGATCCCGCGACGGCGACCGGTCCAGCCACGCCGGGCCCCTGGCACCCGGTCTTCCAGGACGACTTCACCGGCACCGCGCTGAACCACGCGCAGTGGGCCACCTGTTACGACTGGAACGTGGACGGCTGCACCAACGCGGGCAACCGGGAGGCCGAGTGGTACCTGCCGGGTCAGGTCTCGGTCGGCAACGGCAGCGCCACGCTGACCGCCGCCCGGCAGGCGACCAAGGGCAGTGACGGCAAGACCTACCCGTGGACCTCCGGCATGATCACCACCGGCCGTGACTCCTGGAACGCGAGCCCCCGCCAGACCTTCACCTACGGGTACTTCGCCGCCGCGTTGCGGATCCCGTCGCAGAGCGGCATGTTCCCGGCCTTCTGGCTGATGCCGCAGACCAAGGCCACCCCGCCCGAGCTGGACGTGGCCGAGTTCGCCGGCAGCACGCAGGAGATGAGCATGAACGTGCACTGGTCCGGCACGGACGGCAGCAACCAGCACGTCGGCCACAACGTCGGTCCGATCGACTTCCCGGCCGCCACGCACGTCTTCGCGATGGACTGGGAGCCCGGCTCGATCACCTGGTACGTGGACGGTGTCCAGCAGTGGCAGGTGACCGACCCGACGATGATCCCGCACGTCGCGATGGAGCTGCTCGTCGATCTGGCGGTCGGCTACCCGACCGCACCGCCGGCCGGCGTCAACTCCGCCACGCTGACCGTGGACTGGGTCAGGGTCTGGCAGCACTAGCGCAACCACGCTGAATCGAGGAAGCCATGAACACCACGGGTCCGCAACTGGACCGCAACGTCCCGGCCCTGCTGGTCAAGGTGGGCCGCTATCCGCAGCACCACGGCGGCCTCGGTCTGGTCCGTTCACTGGCCCGCTGCGGCGTGCCGGTGTACGCGATGGTGGAGGACCGGTTCACCCCGGTCGCGCTCTCCCGTGACCTGACCGCCCGGGTGGTGCGGCCCAGCACCGGCCTGGAGCCGCCGGAGCAACTGCTCTCCACCGTCCTGGAGATCGGTGCGGCGATCGGCCGGCCGACCGTCGCGATGCCGACCGACGACGAGGCGGCGCTGCTGCTGGCCGAGCACGCCGAGCGGCTCAGACCGTACTTCCTGCTGCCCGAGGTGCCCGCCGGGATGCCGAGGCTGCTCGCGAACAAGGCAGGCCTGTACGAAAGTTGCGTTGCCGCCGGGGTGCCCACCCCGCGCGCGTGCGCGCCCGCCGACCGGGCCGCGCTGATCGAGGTGGGCCGTGACTGGGGCTATCCGCTGATCCTGAAGAACCTCCAGGCGTGGACCAGGCTGCAGGCCCCGGTGGTCGGGCACAGCACGCTGGTGCGCAGCGAGGCCGAGCTGCTCGCACTACTGCCCCGCGACGGTGAACTCTCGGTGCTGGCCCAGGAGTACCTGCCCGCCGAGGGCGGCGAGGACTGGATCACCGAGCTGTACTGCAGCACCGGCGGGGAGGTGCGGATGGTCTTCACCGGCCGCAAGCTGCGCTGCTGGCCGCCGCAGTGCGGCATCGCCACCCGGGTGGCGGCGGTGTGGAACCAGGAACTCGCCGATCTGGCCGAGAAGTTCTGCCGTCACCTCGGGTATGCCGGGCCGGCCGACCTGGACTGGCGGCTGGATCCGCGTGACGGGCGGCTCAAGCTGGTCGACTTCAACCCCCGCATCGGGGCGCCGTTCCGGGCCTTCGAGAACACCGCCGGCGTGGACGTGGTGCGGGCGATGCACCTCGACCTGACCGGGCGCCGGATTCCCGACGGGGAGCAGTGCGAACCGCGCACCCTGGTGGTCGGCCACCTCGACCTGCCGTCCGTGCTCAGCTGGACCGGCACGAATCGCCGGCTGCCCTCGGACGTGCTGCCGCACCGCGGCATCGAGCGGGCCTGGCTGCACGCGGACGACCCGTTGCCCGCGGTGGTCGAGGCGGGCCGGTTCGCGGGCACGGTGGCCCGCAAGCTCGCCGGGGCGGTGCGCGGCGCGCGATAGCAGGACCGCGGACCCACCCGGCCCCAACTTGCTTGGCAGCCGAACCTCTTGACATATGGTCATGTGCAGGCCAAATTTGCGGGAACCCCCACACTCCAGGAGTCCCGCCGTGCAGACCTCACATGCGATGCACAAGTCCCTCGTCGCCCTGGCCGCCACCGCCCTGCTCGGTGGCGCGGGCGCGCTGGCCGGCGCCGCGCCGGCCCAGGCCGCCGCGCCCGCGGTGACCGTCAACTACGCCGGTACCGTCGCGCTCGACGACTGTTCCGGTTCGGTGGTCCGGCTGCCGAACTCCGCGCCCACCGACCCGGCGCTGGTGCTCACCAACGGCCACTGCCTGGAGACCGGCATGCCGGGCCCGGGCGAGGTGATCGTCGACCAGCCGTCCAGCCGGACGTTCACGCTGCTCAACGCGACCGGCCGGGGCGTCGCCACGCTGCACGCGGCCAAGGTCGTCTACGCGACGATGACCGACACCGACGTGACGGTCTACCAGCTCAACACGACCTATGCCTCGATCAAGTCGCGTTACGGGATAAGCCCGTTGACGATCTCCGCCGACCACCCCACGGCCGGCGACCCGATCAAGGTGGTCTCCGGCTACTGGAAGACCACGTACTCGTGTTCGATCGACGGTTTCGTGTGGAACCTCGACGAGGGCGACTGGGTCTGGAAGGACTCGGTCCGCTACACCTCGACCTGCAACACCATCGGCGGCACCTCGGGCTCGCCGGTGATCGACACCAACACCGGTCTGCTCGTCGCGGTCAACAACACCGGCAACGAGAACGGCGAACGCTGCACGGTGGACAATCCGTGCGAGGTGGACCAGAACGGCAACGTCACCGTTCACCAGGGCACCAACTACGCCGAGGAGACGTACCTGCTGGACGCCTGCTTCGACCCGGGCAACCAGCTCGACCTCTCGCTCGCGAACTGCACGCTGCCGCAGCCCCAGTAGTAGTAGCACTGGCAGTAGCAGCCGGGTTGGTCCGGCGGTCGCCGCAGTGGCCGCCGGTACCTGACGAAGCGCCCGGCGATCTGACGCAGTCGGCGGCGGCTTCGGCGCACAAGGGCTATCGGCGGGCCGGGTCCGGCAGGCTGACCGAGTGGATATCAGTACGTACCGGATGGTTGTCACCAGTGGGCACGACTACGTGGCCACCGGCTCGATAGCCGACGAGCAACTGCGGGCCTGGCTGCGCGAGACCAAGCGCTACGACGCCGACGCGATCGACTCGATCGACGAGGGCCGCACCACGATCGCCGAGGGCGTCCGGCTGGACAGCGACTCGGAGGCGAACCGGCACGGCGCCTACTGCCGCTGGCGGCTGCGCGAGAGCGTGCCCGGCGGGCTGTGGCAGACCACGCTGGTGGTCCGGTCGCGGACCAGCTGCGACACCGACGACCTGCCGTGGATCCGGCTGGAGGTCGACCACCTGCCCGCCGACCCGGCCGAGCGGCCGCAGCGCGCCAACACCCCGCGCCTGGCCGCCCGGCTGCTCACCGCGCTGACCGCCCGGGACGGCCTGGCGCTCGTCACCCCGCAGCCGACCGAGATCGGGCCCGGCGAGGTCGACGGGGTGGTCGCCGAGCTGACCGATCCGCGCCGCCGGCTGCCGATCGTGGTGGTCAGCACGCCGGGCGGCGCCGAGCCGGCCGACTGGCTGAAGGGCACCGCCGAGCCGCTGCTGCGCTACCTGCCGGGCCTGGCCGTGCCGTACGTGCTGACCGAGCAGGCCGAGCCCGAGTTCAACCGGCGGCTGGCACACCACCGGGTCTCCGGCGGCGGCGTGCGCACCTACCTGCCCGGCGTCGATCCGCTCTCGCGCGCGGACGGCTACCGGCACCCGGCGATGTCCCGCAACACCCACACCGAGGACCCGGCCCGGGCCGCCCAGCTGCTGGTCCGGCTGCCGCACCGGCTCGCCGTGCGCTCCCCGCTGCCGCCCGCACTGGCCGCGATGCCCGCGCTGCGCACCCGCGCGGCCGGGCAGGACGCCGCCACCGAGCTCGACCGGCTGCGCGCCGACAACGAGACGCTGACCGGCCTGCTCGACGAGGCCGAGCACGAGGAGCAGTCCCGGCTCGCCGAGATCGACGACCTGCGCCAGGAGCTGCGGGACAAGGAGGAGCAGGAGTTCGAGCTGGCCGTGGAGCTCGACGACCGCTCCGAGGAGCTGCGCCGCACGGCGGCCCAGCTGCGCGAGCTCCAGCGGTACATCGGCAGCAGTGGCAGCAGCGGCGAAACGGCCGCGCCGGCGGCCCTGCAGGCGGCGGCCGCGCAGCTGGCGCAGACCGCGCAGCCGGTGGCCGCGCCGGGCAGCTTCGAAGAGCTGCTGGACCGGTTCGACGAGCTCTCCGCGCTGCGCTTCACCGGCAGCCCGCGCCCGACCCTGGAGCTGGACAGCCAGGCGCTCAGCGCCGACTGGGTGAACACCGCCTGGGACGCGCTGCTCGCGTTGCAGGACTACGCGGCGGCCCGCCGGTCCGGCACCACCGAGGTGCGCGACTTCGGGCAGTGGTGCAGGGAGACCCCGCAGGGCGCGCACAAGTTCCCGCCCGGCAAGGTGGTGCGTGACGAGTCGACCCAGACCGCCGCCCGCCGGGTCTGGCGCCAGCAGCGCACGTTCCCGGTGCCGACCGAGGTGGACCCGGCCGGTGAGGTCTACATGGGCGCCCATCTGCGGATCGGCACCGGCAACAGCAAGGCGCCGCGGATGCACATCTACGACGCCACCGGCCAGGGCGGCCCGCTGTACATCGGCTACCTCGGCTCGCACCTCAGCAACACACTGAGCGCCAAGCTCTGACGGTCCGTCAGGACGTCGTAGTACCGAGCATCCGCAGCACCAAGGCCCCGTAGCGCTCGCCGAGCTGCTCCGGGGTCTCGGTGCTGCGCTCGTTGTACCAGCGCGCCACGTCGATGCCGAGCGAGGTGACGGCGCGCGCGGCCGTCCGGCTCTCCGGCACGTCGAAGAGCCCGGCCGCGACGCCGTCCTCGATCACCTGCTTGACGGCGTCCTCGATCCGGCGGCGCAGCTCGGCGACGACCGCGAAGTCCTCCTCGGGCAGCGCGCGCAGCTCGTAGTTGACGATCCGGCCGACCGTGTGGCCGCGCGCGTGCCAGGCGGTGAACTCCTCGACCAGCGCGCGCATCCGGCGCACCGGGTCGTCGTTGCCGGCGATCGCCTGCTCCACCAGCGCGAGGGTCGCGGCGTGGCCGTGCCGGCTGATCTCGGCGAGCAGCGCGGCCTTGGACGGGTAGTGGATGTACAGCGCGGCCGGGCTCATGCCGGCCGCCGTCGCGATGTCGCGCGTGGTGGTGGCGTGGAACCCGCGGGTGGCGAAGGAGTCCACGGCGGCGAGCAGCAGCCGGCGGGCGGCCTCGGGTCTCTCCCCGGGCCACAGTTCGGTGCAGTGCTGCTCAGTGGTCATATCGACATCCTTGCACGGGGGACTCGGCGGCTGTTGACAGTGTCGCCCCAGGCCAACATGCTAAGCAAGCGCTTAGTTACCGACGAGTTCCCGTCGTGGCCGCCGGCGCCGGCCGGTGCGCGGTGCGGGAACGGTGGAGAGGGGACGGTCATGACACCGTCGTTCAAGGGGCAGGTGGCGCTGATCACCGGCGCCAGCCGGGGAATCGGCCTGGGCATCGCGCGGGAGCTGGTGAGCCGCGGCGCCAAGGTCTGCCTCACGGCACGCGGCGCCGAGGCGCTGGCCGAGGCGGTCGCCGAGCTGGGCGGCGAGGAGGTCGCGATCGGGGTGGCCGGCAAGGCCGACGACCCCGCGCACCAGGCGGCAGCCGTCGAGGCGACGATCGCCGCGTTCGGCCGGCTCGACCACCTGGTCAACAACACCGGCATCAACCCGATCTTCGGCCCGGTGCTGGACACCGACCCGGCCGCCGCGGCCAAGATCCTCGCCGTCAACGTGCTCGGCCCGCTGGCCTGGACCCGGCTCGCGCACGCGGCCTGGATGGGCGAGCACGGCGGCTCGATCGTCAACGTCTCCTCGATCGCCGGCCTGCGCACCTCGCCCGGCATCGGCATGTACGGCGTCAGCAAGGCCGCGCTGAGCCGGCTCACCATGGAGCTGGCCGGTGAGCTCGGCCCGGACATCCGGGTCAACGCGGTGGCCCCGGCCGTGGTGAAGACCAAGTTCGCCGAGGCGCTCTACCTGGGCCGCGAGGAGGAGGCGGCCGCGCCGTACCCGCTGAAGCGGCTCGGCCTGCCGCAGGACGTCGCGGGCGCGGTGGCCTTCCTGCTCTCCGACCAGGCCGGCTGGATCACCGGCCAGACGCTCGTGGTGGACGGCGGCGTGACCCTGGGCGGTGGCCTGTGACCGGCGCCCCGGGCCGTCACGCCGGTCAGGGCGTGGTGGTCACCGGCGCCGGGCGCGGGATCGGGGCCGCGCTCGCGGCCGCCTTCGCCGCCGAGGGCGCCCGGGTGGTGGTCAACGACCTGGACGCCGAGGCCGCCGAGCGCACCGCCGCGGAGCTCGGCGCGGTCGCCCTGCCCGGCGACGCGGCGAGCCGCGAGGGCGTGGCCGCGCTGATCGGGGCGGCCCGCGCCGAGCTCGGCCGGATCGACGTCTACTGCGCGAACGCCGGCGTCGCGCCGGGCGGTGGCGCGGACGCGCCCGAGGAGCTCTGGACGGCCGCCTGGGACGTGAACGTGATGGCTCACGTGCGGGCGAGTGAACTGCTGCTGCCGGAGTGGCTGGAGCGCGGCGAGGGGCGGTTCATCGCGACCGTCTCGGCCGCCGGGCTGCTCACCATGCTCGGCTCGGCGCCGTACTCGGTCTCCAAGCACGCGGCGCTGGCCTTCGCCGAGTGGCTCTCCGCGACCTACCGGCACCGCGGCATCCGGGTGCACGCGCTCTGCCCGCAGGGCGTGCGGACGAACATCCTGGAGGCGGCCGGCGAGATCGGCCGGGCGCTGATGGCGGACACCGCGCTGGAGCCGGCCGAGGTCGCGGCCGAGACGCTGCGCGCGGTCGCGGCCGAGCGCTTCCTGATCCTGCCGCACCCCGAGGTCGCCAAGTACTACGCGAGCCGGGCCGCCGACCCGGACCGCTGGCTGGACGCGATGAACCATTTGCAGCGCAAGGTGGTCGAGGGCCAGAGCTCGGAGGGCCAGAGCTCGGAGGGAGCGTCGTGAGGGCTTTTCGGGTCGGCGAGTTGGGGCTGCCGCGCGAGGTGATGCGGCCGGTAGACGACGCACCGGTGCCGCAGCCGGCGGACGGCCAGGTGCTGGTGAAGGTGCGCGCGGCCGCGGTGAACTTCCCTGACGCGCTGATGTGCCTGGGCCTCTACCAGGTCAAGCCGCCGCTGCCGTACACACCGGGCGTCGAGCTCTGTGGTGAACTCCCCTCCGGCGAGAGGGTGATCGGCAATCCGGTCGGCACCGGCGGGGCGTTCGCCGAGTACGCGCTGATGGATGAGCGGGCGCTCTTCGCGGCCCCGCCGGCGCTGGACGACGCCGAGGCCGCGGCGCTGCACATCGGCTACCAGACCGCCTGGTTCGGCCTGCACCGGCGGGCCGGGCTGCGGGCCGGCGAGACGCTGCTGGTGCACGCGGCGGCCGGTGGCGTCGGCAGTGCGGCGGTCCAGCTCGGCAAGGCGGCCGGCGCGACCGTGATCGGCGTCGTCGGGGGAGCGGAGAAGGTGGCGGTGGCCCGGGAGTTGGGCTGCGACCTGGTCATCGACCGGCGGGCCGAGGACTTCGTCGGCGCCGTGAAGACGGCCACCGGCGGGCGCGGTGCGGACGTCGTCTTCGACCCGGTCGGCGGCGACGCGTACACCGGCTCGACGAAGTGCGTCGCGTTCGAGGGCCGGATCGTGGTCGTCGGCTTCGCGAGCGGCACCATCCCGGCGCCGCCGCTCGGGCACGCGCTGGTGAAGAACTACTCGGTGCTGGGCCTGCACTGGGGCCTCTACAACACCAAGGACCCGGCCGCCGTGCGCGCCGCGCACGAAGAGCTGACCAAGCTCGCCGAACAGGGCCTGGTCCGCCCGCTGGTGAGCGAGCGCCTCCCGTTCGAGCAGGCGGCGGACGCCGTCCAGCGCGTCGCGGAGGGCAGCACGACCGGCCGCGTCGTCATCGAGCTCTAGCGTCTGACGCGCAAGATGCCCCGGGGAGCGCGCTCCCCGGGGCATTCTGCGCGCCTCAGGCCGGCAGGTCCACCAGCGTGGCCAGCCTGGCCCGGTGGTTGGCCGGGGTGCCGAGGGCGAGCTGGTCGGCCTTGGCCCGCTTGAGGTAGAGGTGGGCCGGGTGCTCCCAGGTCATGCCGAGGCCACCGTGCAGCTGGATGCACTCCTCGGCCGCCCGGACCGCGACCGTGCCGCAGTGCGAGGCGGCGACCGCGACCAGGATCGGGGCGTCCGCCGCGCCGGTCGCCAGCGCGTCCGCCGCCGCCCGGGCGGCCGCGCGGGCGCCGACGATCTGCAGCCACAGGTCCGCGAGGCGGTGCTTGAGCGCCTGGAACGAGCCGACCGGCCGGTTGAACTGCCGGCGCTCCTTCAGGTAGGCGACCGTGGTGTCCAGGCACCACTGGGCGACGCCGAGTTGCTCGGAGGCGAGCAGCCCGGCGCCGGTCAGCAGCCGGCCGGTGAGGACGGTCGGGTCCTCGGTGAGCAGCCGCCCGGGCGCGCCGTCCAGCACGACGTCCGCGAGCGGGCGGGTCAGGTCGAGCGAGGTGCGCGGGGTGACGGTGAAGCCGCTCTCCACCTGCCACAGCGCGCCGCCGGCCACCGGCACTACGAGCAGCTCGGCGGTCAGCGCGTCGGCGACCGAGGTGACCCGGCCGGTCAGCCGCCCGTTCGTCTCGCGGACGGTCGCCGGGGCATCGCCGTTGAAGGAGAACGGCACCGCCAGCGTGCCCATCCGCTCACCCGCGTCGGTCAGCACCACGCTGCCCAGCACCACACTCCCCAGGTAGGGCGTCGGTGCCAGCGAGTAGCCCAACTCCTCCATCACCACCGCCACTTCGCGCAGCGTGCCGCCGCTGCGCTCCAGCTCGGTGACGCCCAGCGCGGTCAACGCCCGCCACAGCGCCGGGTCATAGGCCGCCCCGCCTTCCAGTCGGGCGAGCACCTCGCCGATCGGGCTGTGCGCGGCGAGCAGGCCGCGCAGGCTCGCCCGCAGCTCCTCCTCGATCTCCGAGTACAACAGGTTCACCGGGACAGCTCCTTCCAGGGGACGTCCTTGTCCGTGCGCGGCTCGGGCGGCAGCCCCAGCACCCGCTCGGCGATGATGTTCCGCAGGATCTCGCTGCTGCCGCCCTCGATCGAGTTGCCCTTGGCCCGCAGGTAGCGGTAGCCCGCCTCGCGGCCGTTGAAGTCGACCAGCTCGGGCCGGACCATCGTCCAGTCGTCGTAGGCCAGCCCCTCCTCGCCCAGCAGCTCCACCTCGAAGCCGGTCAACTCCTGCGCGAGCCGGGCGAATCCGAGCTTGCCGCCGGCTCCCTCGGGGCCGGGCTGGCCGGCCGCGAGCTGCTGGCGCAGCCGCTCGCCGGTCAGCCGCAGCACCTCGGCGTCCACCCAGTGCCCGAGCAGCCGGCTGTGCAGCTCGGCGCTGCGCAGCTCGGGCCGCGAGCGCCAGGTCCCGGCGACGATGCCGATCAGCCCGCCCTCGCGCGGGATCGCCTGGCCGCCGATCGAGACCCGCTCGTTGTTGAGCGTGGTCTGCGCGACCCGCCAGCCCTCGCCGACCGCGCCGAGGCGGTCGGTGTCGGGGATCCGCACGTCGGTCAGGAAGACCTCGTTGAACTCGGCCTCGCCGGTGATCTGCCGCAGCGGGCGGACCTCGACGCCGGGGTCGGTCATGTCGCAGACGAAGTACGTGATCCCGCGGTGCTTGGGCAGGTCGGGATCGGTGCGGGCGATCAGGATCGCCCAGCGGGCGGTGTGCGCGGTGGACGTCCAGACCTTCTGGCCGTTCACCGTCCAGTCGCCGTCCGCGCCGCGCGCCGCCCGGGTGCCGAGTGCCGCCAGGTCGGAGCCGGCGCCGGGCTCGCTGAACAGCTGGCACCAGACCTCCTCGCCGGTCCACAGCGGGCGCAGCCAGCGACGCTGCTGCTCGGCGGTGCCGTGGCGCAGGATGGTCGGCGCGGCCATGCCGAGCCCGATGCCGATCCGGCGCGGATCGTTGTCGGGCGCGCCGGCCGCCGTGAGTTCGGCGTCCACCACGGCCTGCGACTCGCGCGGCAGGCCGAGCCCGCCGAGCCCGACCGGGAAGTGCACCCAGGCGAGCCCGGCGTCGAACCGCGCGCGCAGGAAGTCGAGGGGCTCGACTTCTCGCGGGTCGTTTTCCGAGAGCAGTGCTCGCACCCGAGAGCGGAGCTCCTCGACGAGAGCGTCGCTCATGCCTGGTACCTCCTCAGCTCGCGGCGCGCCAGCGAGCGCCGGTGCACCTCGTCCGGTCCGTCGGCCAGGCGCAGCGTGCGGTTGCCGGCCCAGAGCAGCGCGAGCGGGGTGTCCTGGCTGACGCCCGCCGCGCCGTGCGCCTGCACCGCCTTGTCCAGGATCCATTCGACGGTCTGCGGGACCACGATCTTGATCGCCTGGATCTCGGTGTGCGCACCCTTGTTGCCCACCGTGTCCATCAGCCAGGCCGTCTTCAGCACCAGCAGCCTGGCCTGCTCGATCCGCACCCGGGACTCGGCGATCCAGTCCTGCACGACGCCCTGCGCGGCCAGCGGCTTGCCGAACGCGACCCGCTCGCTGACCCGGCGGCACATCAGCTCCAGCGCCCGTTCGGCGATGCCGATCGCCCGCATGCAGTGGTGGATCCGCCCCGGCCCGAGCCGGGCCTGCGCGATCGCGAAGCCGGAGCCCGGCTCGCCGATCAGGTTGCCGGCCGGCACCCGGACGTCCTCGAAGATCACCTCGGCGTGGCCGCCGTGGTCGCGGTCCTCGTAGCCGAAGACCGTCATCGCGCGCTTCACCGTGACGCCGGGCGTGTCCCGGGGCACCAGGATCATCGACTGCTGGCGCCGGACGTCGGCGGTCGGGTCGGTCTTGCCCATCACGATGAAGACCTTGCAGTCCGGGTTCATCGCTCCGGTGATGTACCACTTGCGGCCGTTGACGACGTACGAGTCGCCGGCCCGCTCGATCCGGGTCTCGATGTTCGTCGCGTCCGAGGAGGCGACCTCGGGCTCGGTCATCGCGAACGCCGAGCGGATCTCGCCGGCCAGCAGCGGCTCCAGCCACTGCTTGCGCTGCGCCTCGTCGCCGAACTGCGCGAGCAGCTCCATGTTCCCGGTGTCGGGGGCCGCGCAGTTCACCGCGGCGGGCGCCAACTGGATGCTGCGCCCGGTGAGTTCGGCGAGCGGGGCGTACTGCAGGTTGGGCAGCTCGAAGAACAGGTTCCACAGCCCCTGCGCCCGTGCCTCGCGCTGCAGTTCACGGATCACGGCGGGCGTCGACCAGTCCTCGTTGGTCACCAGCCGTGCCTCGGCCGGGTAGACGTGCTCGGTGAGGAACGCGGTGAGCCGCTCGCGCAGCTCCTCGGTCTTGGCATCGAAGGCGAAGTCCATGTGGTTCAGCGCTCCTTGAGTGCGGTCAGGCCGTGCTCGACGAAGAGCGGCACCAGCGAGCCGACCCGGTCGAAGCCGGCGCCGACAGTCCGGCCCTGGCTGTAGCGGAAGTGGATGCCCTCCAGCACCACGGCGAGCTTGAACGAGGCGAAGCCGACGTACCAGCCGACCGCCGAGACGTCCCGCCCCGAGCCCGCCGCGTAACGCGCGATCAGCTCCCGGCTGTTCGGGAACCCGGGGGCCAGCGCGACGCCCGGGATCACCCCGGCGAACCGCCCGGCCAGCTCGGTGTACATCGCCAGCAGTCCGAGGTCGGTGAGCGGATCGCCGAGCGTGGACATCTCCCAGTCCAGCACGGCGGTGATCCGGTCGTCCGGCCCGACCAGCACGTTGTCGAGCCGGTAGTCGCCGTGCACCAGGGCCGGCGCGGGGGAGTCGGGCAGCGTGTTCGCGAGCAGCTCGCGCAGCTCGTCGATGCCGGGCACCTCGCGGCTGCGGGAGGCGTCGAGCTGCTTGCCCCAGCGCTGCACCTGCCGGGCCAGGAACCCCTCCGGGCGGCCGAAGTCGGCCAGGCCGACTTCCTGCGGATCGATGGCGTGCAGCGCGACGAGCGTGTCGACCAGGTGCTCCGCGAGCGCCCGGACCCGCTGCGGGCCGATCGCGGCGAGCGCCGCGCCGTCCCGGTGCGCGGTGCCGTCCACGAACTCCATCAGGTAGAACGGCGCGCCGATCACCGACGGGTCCTCGGTCAGCCGCACGGTGCGCGGCACCGGCACCGGCGAGCCGTACAGCGCGCTCATCACCCGGTACTCGCGGGCCATGTCGTGCGCGGTGGCCAGCACGTGTCCGAGCGGCGGCCGGCGCAGCACCCAGCGGGAGTCGCCGTCGGTCAGCCGGTACGTCAGGTTGGAGCGGCCGCCCTCGATCAGCTCGGCCCGCAGCGGTCCGGTGCCCAGGTGGGCCTGGAGCCCGGCGAGGTCGAGTCCGGGGGGATTGTCGGTCATGGCATCCTCGGGGGGTGAGACTGACTAAGCGCTTGCTTAGCTTGCTGCCCGGACCGGGGGATGTCAACGACGAGGCCGCGCCCACCGGGAGGGTGAGCACGGCCTCGGGAGCGCGGGGAGTCAGCAGTCCGACCGCTGCCGGTGCAGGACGAAGGTCTCCAGCGGGCTGATCGCCCCGTCCGGCTGGGCGACGTTGTAGTACGTGACGTGGATGCTCGTCGTCCCGCCCGGCCGGGTGCCCGGGTCCACGGTGAACGCGGCGAAGCCGTACGAGCCGGCGAGGTCCCGGACCCCGACCCACGGCGCGTCCTCGTACACGTAGACCGGCGGCCGCTTGCCGGTGCTCGCCACCGGCCCGACGCCGGTGATCACCTTGGCCTTGGCCGGCGCGAAGAACTTGCTGTTGGTCGGGGAGGAGGTGCCGCCGCCGCCGAGCACCATGTGCACGGTGCCCTTCGAGGTGTCGATCACGTCCGTCGCGGTGGAGACCGGGTTCGGGGTGAGCGTCTCCGAGCCGGAGATCGTGCCGCGCACCGGCAGCGAGCGCTCGTAGTCGTGCTCGTGGCCGCAGACCACCAGGTCCACCTGGTAGCGGTCGAAGAGCGGACCCCACTGCTCGCGGATGCCCCGGTCGGCGCCGTTCGCGTCCGAGGAGCTGATCACGACCTGATGCATGCAGACGACCACCCAGTCGATCGACCGGTCGGCGCGCGCCTTGCGCAGGTCCTGCTCCAGCCAGGCGGCCTGGGCGCCGCCGCTGTAGCCGTGCACGTAGGCGTCACCGGCGTCCTGGTAGGCCACGTCGTCGTTCTGCAGCACAACCACGTGCACCGAGCCGACCGTGAACGAGTACCACAGGCCCGCCGTCTCGGCGTCGCCGCCGTTGCCCGGCAGGTCGAACCGGGTCTGGAAGGCCGAGTAGCCGATCGGCCCGTTGGCCTTCTCGTTCTCGTGGTTGCCGGCCGCCGGCATCCACGGGCGGAACCGGGCCGAGCGGGTGTTGTTCGCGAAGAAGCCCTGCCAGGTGCGCAGCCGGTCGGGCGAGATGTTCGCGTAGCAGAGGTCGCCGTTGAGCAGGTGGAAGAGCGGGTCGACCTGCTCGATGCCGGCCACGATGTCGGCCGAGGCGGGCGAGGCGATGCCGCTGGGGACGACCGTGTAGCCGCCCTTGCCGTCCGGCTGCCAGGTGGTGCTCGGCACCGCCTGGTCGCCGAAGCTGGTGAAGGTGAAGGCCTGGCGGCCGTGTGCGGCGGTGCGGAACGTGCCGGCGTCCGGGCGGCCGCCGTCGTGCAGCGCCGCGTACGTGTAGTACGTGCCGGGGCGCAGGTCGGTCATCCGGGCGTGGTGGGTGTAGACCGTGCGGTTGCTCGCGCCGTCCACGTAGGTGCGCGTCTCGGCCTCGACGGTGTGGCCGAAGCCGCCCTCCAGCGTGCCGAGTTGGACCCGGGGTCGGCGGACCGGGCCGTCCGTGCTCCAGGACGCGGTCATCTGCCGGGTCGGGTCGGTGCCGAAGGTCAGGTGCAGGCCCTCGACGGCCGGCGCACCGAGCGCCTCGGGCCGGGTCAGCAGCAGCGGCGAGGCCTGGCCGTCCGGCGTCGCGGCGGCGGCCGAGGGCTCGTCGGCCTGGGCCGGGGTGGCGGCGAGCAGCGGAGCGGCGGCGGCGAGCGCGGCGCCGCCGGCACCGGCGAGCAGCGCGGCGCGCCGGCTCACCGCCTGCCCTGTGACCGCCTGCCCGGTGGCGGTCTGCTCGGGGGCGGTCTGCTCGGACTCGGGGGTGGGGTTGTCCACGGGGTTGTCCACGGGCTTGTCCACGGGAACTCCTCGCACTCGCAGCGCACTCGCAGCGCTCTGGGTTCTGACGGCGGCTCAGGCTAGAGCCGCCGCCCACCGAACCGGTGAACGGCACCCGGCGCCGCCCTGAACGCTGGCGCAGGGCGTAGAGTGGTCGCATGCGCACACCGCTGCTTCCACTCGGTTGGTGGCCGTCCTAGGACGGCCGCGCATCAGTCATGCCCTGGGCCGTCCGGACGGACGGCCCGTTTCTCTGCACCGCGGGCCGCCGCCACCGGACGCGCCGCCCACCGCGCCCCTGCAGAGGAGAAACCCCGATGGCCCTGACGCTCTCCCCCTCCCGCGTGCTCACCGGCGACCGCCCGACCGGCCGACTGCACCTGGGTCACTACTTCGGCAGCCTGCAGAACCGGGTCAGGCTCCAGGCCGAGGGCGCCGAACTCTTCGTCGTGGTGGCCGACTACCAGGTGCTCACCGACCGCGACGTGGCCGACCGGCTCGCCGAGTACGTCGAGGAGCTGGTGCTGGACTACCTCGCGGTCGGCATTGATCCGGACCGGGCGACGATCTTCGTCCACAGCGCCGTGCCCGCGCTCAACCAGCTGCTGCTGCCGTTCCTGAGCCTGGTCAGCATGTCGGAGCTGAACCGCAACCCGACGGTCAAGGACGAGATCGCGCACTCCCGCCAGGCCGCGGTGAGCGGGCTGATGCTGACCTACCCGGTGCACCAGGCTGCCGACATCCTGTTCTGCAAGGCCGGTCTGGTCCCGGTCGGGCAGGACCAGCTGCCCCACCTGGAGGCCACCCGGACGATCGCCCGGCGCTTCAACTCCCGCTACCCGAACGGCGGCTCGCCGGTCTTCCCGGAGCCGGAGGCGCTGCTCTCGGCCGCTCCGCTGCTGCTCGGCACGGACGGCGGCAAGATGAGCAAGAGCCGCGGCAACGCGATCTCGCTCGCCGCGGACGAGGACGAGACCGCGCAGCTGATCCGCGGTGCGAAGACGGACGCCGAGCGGCGGATCGCCTACGACCCGCTCGGCCGGCCCGAGGTGGCCAGCCTGCTCCAGCTCGCCGCGCTCTGTCAGCGGCGCGACCCGCACGCGGTGGCGGACGAGATCGGCGACGGCGGGGCGAGCCGGCTCAAGGCCGTGGTCACCGAAGCGGTCAACGAGTTCCTGCGCCCGATCCGGCGCCGCCGGGCCTACCTGGCCGAGGACCGCGCCCACCTGCGCGCGGTGCTGGCCCGGGGCAACGAGCGGGCCAACGAGGTGGCCGACGCGACGCTGGCCGAGGTGGCCGGCGCGATGGGCATGCGCTACTGACGGCGCCCGCCCGACCTAGGGCCCGCCCGGGCTGGAGGAACCTCCAAGAGCGCCGAGAGCCGCGCGACGACCCGCGGGAGCTATTGACGAAGCGGGCGCGACTTTCTACATTCTGTGGAACGCGGAATGAACTTTCCGCATCGCGGATTTCTTGGGCCGGTCCTGTTCGCCGCAGGGCCGGTAGGTGGGCGACGGGACCGCCGTCCGCCAGGGTCGTCCCAGCGTCACCGTGCTCCGTCCCGCATCTCGGTCGCGTTCCCGGGCCCGAAGCCTCCGTAGATGTGAAGGGACACCGATGGACCGTCAGGATCTGAGTGCGGGTCAGACCGAGGCCGTCGAACCGCGCCACCCCGTGGACGAGTTGCTGCCACCGGGGCGGATGGCGGCGGTCGCGCTGCAGCACGTGGCCAGCATGTACGCCGGGGTCGCCGCACCGCCGCTGATCATCGGCGGCGCGGTCGGCCTGAACGCCGCCCAGCTGACCACCCTGCTGGCCGCCGCGCTCTTCATCGCGGGGGTGGCGACGCTCCTCCAGACCCTGGGTGTCTGGAAGATCGGCTCACGGCTGCCGTTCGTCAACGGCGTCTCGTTCGCGACCGTCTCGCCGATCCTGGCCGTGGTGGCGGCGAAGAAGGGCGCCGCGCTGCCGCTGATCTTCGGCTCGACCATCGTGGCGGGCCTGTGCTGCTTCCTGCTGGCGCCGGTCTTCTGCCGGCTGGTCAGATACTTCCCGCCGGTGGTCAGCGGCACCGTGATCACGCTGATCGGCGTCTCGCTGCTGCCGGTGGCCGGCAACTGGGCGCAGGGCGGCGAGGCCGGGGCCAAGGGGTACGGCTCGCTCGCCAACCTCGGCCTGGCCGGGCTGACGCTGCTCGTGGTGCTGCTCTTCAACCGGTTCCTGCGCGGCTTCCTGCAGCGGATCTCGATCCTGCTCGGCCTGCTGGTCGGCACGATCGCGGCGATCCCGCTCGGCAAGGTGGACCTGCACGCACTAAGTGCGCTGCCGGTCTTCGCGCTGCCGCACCCGTTCGCGTTCGGCGCCCCGCGCTTCGAGGCGGCCTCGATCATCTCGATGCTGGTCGTGATGGTCGTCTCGATGACCGAGTCGACCGCCGACATGATCGCGCTCGGCGAGGTGGTCGAGCGGCCCGCCGACGACCGCACGATCGCCGGGGGCCTGCGCGCGGACGGGCTGGCCACGGCTTTCGGCGGCGTCTTCAACGGCTTCATCTGCTCGGCGTTCGCGCAGAACATCGGCCTGGTCGCGCTGACGAAGATCCGCAGCCGCTTCGTGGTCGCGCTGGCCGGGGTGTTCCTGATCGCGATGGGCCTGCTGCCGGTGGTCGGCGGGCTGGTCGCGCTGGTGCCGCAGCCGGTGCTCGGCGGGGCCGGCGTGGTGCTCTTCGGCTCGGTCGCGGTGGCGGGCATCCGCACGCTCGGCAAGGCCGACCTGAGCAGCGGGTCGAACGCGATCATCGTCGCGGTCAGCCTGGCCTTCGGGATCTTCCCGATCGCCTACCCGACCTTCTACCAGGCGTTCCCCGAGCAGATCGGGACGGTGCTGCACTCGGGCATCTCGGCCGGCTGCCTGCTCGCGATCGTGCTCAACCTGCTCTTCAACCACCTGGGCCGGGGCCGCGAGGTGCCGCCGGCGTACGTGCCGGAGGCGCAGATCGCCGCGCTCGGCCGGGTCGAGGCGCTCGCCGAGCACGACTGAGCCGGCGCCCGGCATGCGGGTGGCCCGGACGCCACCGTCCGGGCCACCCGCACGACCGCCGGGGATCAGGGCTGCTGGAGCACGTCGAGCTGGTTGCTCGCGTCATCGACGAAGTAGACGCGGTGGCAGTCCTCGTCCACCGCGAGGCCGAACAGCGCGCCCGCGCCGGGGAGCGTCGTGGTCGGGCTGGTGTCCAGCGCGCGCACGGCCACCTGCTCGCCGTGCGGCGTGGTCTCGACCAGGTTGCCGTCCAGGCCGTTCACCGTGAGGATCTCGTCGTGCGGCGCGATCGCCAGGCCGAGCGGGCCGTTCAGGTTGCCGCCCGAAGTGACCACCCGGCCGGTGCCGGCGCTGTCGTGGCGGTGCTCGGCGTCCGGGATCGCGGTGATCCGGTTCGCCAGCGTGTCCGCCACGTACAGCGTGCCGTTCTCGCCGAGACCGACCCCGGTCGGGCCGATCACCAGCGCGTTCGGGTCGGTCCGCTGGCCGAAGCCGTCGCCGATCACGGTGGTGCCCACCCGGTGCGGCGGGCCGTCGTGGTCGCGCTTGAGCGTGATCCGCAGCACCGTGCCCCGGTCCACCTCCGAACCACCGCCGGCCACCGTGCCGTTCAGCACGTTCGTGACGAAGAGCTCGCTGACGTCGTCATGGCTGACCGAGGTCATGTCCCACGGCCCGTTGATGCCGTCGCCGGTCAGCGCCTCGCGCACCTTGCCGTGGTCGTCGAGCACCAGCAGGCAGCCGGCCTGCGCGGTGGCGGCGGTGCCGTCGGCGGTGGGCAGGCTGCCGACCACCACCCAGCCGCCGGGCAGCACGGTGAGCGCGGTGGTGAGCCCGATCCCGCCGACGCAGTCCGCGGCCGGACCGCTGGTCGGGTCGATCTGCGCGAACGTGTCGAGCGTGCCGTCCGGGGCGATCTCGACCAGCGTGGTGCCGGTGCCCTGGGCGTTGGGCTTGTTGTTGAAGTTGCTGATCAGCACGTTGCCCCGGTGCAGCCGGCCCGAGTCGTGCTTGATGAGGACGGTGCCGTACGGGTTCTGGTCGCCGTTGCCGGGGACGGTCGAGCCGACGGTGGCGACCGTGTTCAGCGGGCCGACGAACGGCTCGCGGGCAGCGGCCGGGGAGGCGGCGGCGAGCCCGAGCGCCGCCGCGGCGGTGACCGAGAGCGCGGCACGCAGCCGCAATGACAGAGGGTGAGTACGCATGACGCCACGTTAGGTCGGGCCTCGCGCGCGCCGCACGGTGGCGTGGGCCAGTAGGGGCCTGTCCTGGTGGTGCGTCAGCCAGTGGCCGCGGCCTGGTCGCGCAGTTCCTTCAGCCGGGCGACGTCCGCGACGTGCCCGAAGCCGGGTGCGGCGCTGCGGTCGGGGGTCTCCAGGATCAGCGGCACGCCGGCCGTCGCGGGGTGCGCGAGCAGGTCGCGGAACGGGTCGGCGCCGATGTGGCCGTCCCCGATGTTGGCGTGCCGGTCCTTCTTCGCGCCGGCCACGTCCTTGGAGTCGTTCGCGTGGATCAGCCGCAGCCGCCCGGGGCCGATCGCGTCCTCCAGCACCGCGAGCGCCTCGGCCACGCCGCCGGGCGCGGCCAGGTCGTGCCCGGCCGCGAACGCGTGGCAGGTGTCGAGGCAGACGCCGACCCGCGGGTGGCGGTCCAGCGCGTCGGCGTACTCGGCGAGCTCCTCCAGCCGGGAGCAGAGCGAGCGGCCCTGGCCGGCGGTCGGCTCCAGCAGCAGCCAGGGGGCGTCGTCGCCGAGCCGGTCCAGCTCGTCCAGCAGCGGGCGGACGTCCGCGCGCACCTGGGCCATCGCCTCGGCCCGCCGGGAGCCGCCGTCCGGCGCGGTGCCGACGGCGGAGCCGGTGTGCACGACGACCCCGAGCGCGCCGATCGCGTGGCCGCGCAGCAGCGAGTGGCGCAGCGAGGCGGTGGAACGCTCCCGGGTGGCGGGGCTGTCCGAGCCGAAGTTGATCAGGTAGGGGGCGTGCACGTAGGCGGGCAGGCCGCGCTCGGCGCAGGCCTCCCGGAACGCCGCGTCGGCGGCCGGGTCGCCGGCCGGGGTGGCCCAGCCGCGCGGGTTGGCCACGAAGACCTGGACCGCCTCGCCGCCGATCCGGTCGTTGTACGCCAGCCCGGTGCCGACCAGCCCTCGGCCTGCCACCGGGACGTGGGCACCGATCGGATTGCGTGCAGCTGCAGTGTTCACCTGGTTCACCTGGAGAGGGTGCCACAGGCCGGGTACGCGAAGGGGCCGCCCCCTCCCGAAGGAGAGGACGGCCCCTGGGCCCTGGCTGCCTGCGGTGCAGGTCAGCCGATGGTGTAGCTGTACGGGATCGCCGCGAGGACGGAGCCGCTCAGCTGGAAGCCGCTGTTCGCGGTCGCCGCGCCACCGGGGCCGGAGACCAGGTACAGCACGCCCTGGACCTTGCTGCCCTTGGCGCCGGTCGGGGTCACGGTGACCTGCAGGCTGCCGGTCGCACCGGGCTGCAGGACGACCGGGCTGACCGCCGGGGCCGAGGCGTTGTACGCCGCGGCGAACGGGTCACCCGTGGAGGAGCTCACCGCGGCGTCGAACGCCAGGGTGTGCGCCGAGGCGGACAGCGTGGAGTTGCCGGCCGGGGCGCCGGCCGCCGGGAACGGGCCGATCTGCTGGACGTAGGTGCCCCAGAAGCCCGAGCCGAGCGGCTGCGAGGAGCTGCCGACGGCCTTGACGACGGAGACCGTGTTGCCGTTCTGCGCGCTCTTCAGGTCGCCGAACAGGTCGGGCGAGCCGGTCGGGCCGCTGAACTCGAACTGCGCCGGGGTGGTGGAGGCCGCCACACCGGTCACCGAGTCGGTGCCCGGCGGAACCAGGTAGGCCGGCACCACGGTGCTGGTGGTCATCGGCAGCGCGATGCTGGCCGAGGCGCCGATCGGGACCAGCGGGACGTCCACCCGGTTGTTCAGGCGGGCGTCGGTCTGCACCTGCTGCACGGCGGCGGTGTTGTTGGTGTAGTTGACCGTCACCGAGACCGGCTTGCCGGCGGCGAGCTTGGTCGAGGTGCTGTTCGGCAGGCCGGGCGCGGTGGCCACGTCCTGGTCGAGACCGACGGTGCCGGTGAACGGCTGGGTCAGCTCGGCACCGGAGACCGGGTTGAGCACGACCAGCACGAAGCGCCAGCGGCCGGCGGCCGGGTTGACCGCGGTGGCCGAGACGCCGGCGGTGGTCGCGGTGATGTTGCCGTTCGCGTCCAGGACGGCGTTGCTCTCGCTGTCGATCGGGGTGCCGTTGGGGCTGATCAGCACACCCTGCATGATCAGCTTCGGGTCCTGCGCGACGGTCAGGCCGACCCGCAGGTCCTTCTTGCCCTTCGGGACGTCGAACGCCCAGGAGTTGGACTGCGCCGGCGAGGCGTCACGGGCGTTGCCGCCGGTGATGTTGCCGGTGAAGGTGCCGGTGTCGCCGTTCAGCGTGACCAGGCTGCGCAGCACGGCCGGGACGCTGGTGGTCTTGCCGTTGGAGCTGGAGATCACGACCGACTCGCTGGCGTCGCCGCCGGCGGCCGGGGTGGTCAGCTGGACGTGCAGGGTCTTGCGCTGACCCGGCTTCAGGTCGGTGACCTGCGGGCTGACGGCGCCGGCGGGCACGGCCCGCTGGGTGGCGGTGTCGAGCTGGACCGGGCCGGTGAAGCCGTTGGCGCCGGCCGGCGTGTAGAGGATGCCGGTCCAGGTACCCGGGGTCGGGTTCGGGACGTCGACCAGGCCGAAGTTCGGCGAGACCGGGCCGCCCTGCGGACGGGTGTTGGTCTCGTAACGACCGGACGGGTCGAGCAGCGTCAGGCGGACCACCGGGGTGACCGTGTTGCTGCCGGACTTCTGCGGGGCGCCCTGCCACGCTATTGACGCCGCAAGGCGGTCGGCGCCGGCGGGGACGTTGAACGTCACCTTGTGCGAGACCCACGGAGCGCCGTTGGTGGCGTAGGAGAACTGCGGGTCCGTCGAGGAGTTGATCTGCACCGTCTGCTGCGCGTCGGCCAGCGGCGCGAAGGTGCGCGTCGAGGCGGAGACCGTCTGCGGCTGGTTGCTCGTGTTCACCACGTTGACGTTCGCGGTGTGGGTCGAACCGGGCTGGCCGGTGATGTCGATCTGACCCGTGGTCACCGCGACGGTGCTGCTGCCCGCGCCGCCGCCCGGCACCTGGTACGCCTTGGCGGCCTCGGCCGCGCCGCGCACGTTCAGCAGACCGGCGCCCTGCTCCTGGGCCGGCAGGCCGAGGTCGGTGGCGGTGCCGGTGAGGAAGCTCTTGACCAGCGCCGGCGACGGCGAGGCGCCGTCGTGGCCCTCGCGGTAGGCCTGGATCACGACGGCCGCGGCGCCCGCGGTCATCGGAGCGGCCTGGCTGGTGCCACCGAACGGCTGGATCGGGGTGCCCTGGCCGTTGAAGTTGGTGCACTCGGTGTAGATCGAGACGTCGGGCGAGCAGAGCGCCCAGTCCGACTCACCGGGGGCGACCAGGTCGACGGTCCGGCCGGCCTGGGTGATGCCGCCGGAGGAGAGCGCCGAGATCCGGTTGTCGGCCCAGGTCCCGTTCGAGAACTGGAACGCGCCGTAGCCGGTCTGCGCGTAGTTCTGGTTGTCCGTCGAGGCCCCGGCGGAGATGATGTTGGGGTCGGTGGACGGGGTGCCGATGGTGCCGTTGACGCCGGCGTCGCCGGAGGAGACGGTCACCGTGACACCGGCCTTGGCGGCCATGTCGTTGAAGAGCGAGATGGTGTCGTGCGCGCCGCTGTCCGGGACGATGTTGCTGCCGAAGGACTCGTTCAGCACGTCCACGTGCGCGACGGTGACCGCGTAGTCGATCGACTGCAGGATCGCCGAGTTCGGGAACAGGTTCCCACCGGCCTTGAGCGCGACCAGCGAGGCGCCCGGCGCGATGCCCTTGACCGTGATGTTGCAGCCGGCCGGCAGCGGGTGGGTCGGGTTGACGAACTTCGAGACGTCGTAGACCTGGCGGCCCTGGGCGATCATCGCCGAGGCGTCACCGAAGGCCTCCGCCGCACCGCTGGGCGCGAAGAAGCCCTGGCCGGAGAAGTCCTTGTAGTCGACGACGGCGTGCGAGCCGTCGGCGCGGATGAAGTCCGGGTTGTTCGGGTCCAGGCCGTCCGCGATGTAGGCGACCTTGACGCCGGTGCCGTCCGCGATCTCGTTGCCGCCGGGCTGGCCGGCCGAGCTCTGGGCGTGCGTGGAGAAGAGCGCCTCGGGCTCCAGCAGGGGCTTGCTCGGGTCGGACGGGCAGACCGCGTTCGGGTCCTGGAAGCCGTCCGTGGTCGAGCCCTTGGCGACGTTCGCCTTGGCACCGCCGGCCGCCGGGGCGGTCGGGGCCTTGGCGGTCGAGTCGGCGGCGGCCGGGGCCTTGGCGGCGGGGTCCGCGACCTTGATGGTCTCGTCCGCGACGACCGAGGCGACCGCGGGGTCGGCCTCGAGCGCGGCGCGCAGCGCGGGGCTCACGGTGGCGGAGAACGCGTTGCCCACCACGAAGCTCTTGATGTTGCTGCCGCCGTTGGCCTTCACCTTGGCGAGCAGCGGGGCCTGCGAGGAGGCGGCCTGCTTCTTCCGGTCGTTCAGGTGGCCGGAGTCGGCGGGGGCGCTGGTGAGCTGGTCCTTCATAATCACGATCACCGCGGCCGGCGCGCCGCTGTCCGAAGCCGCGAGGGCGTTCGGAGCGGGGACGGCCGGGGCGCCGTTGGCACTGGTCCCGAAGGCCAGGACCAGGGAGGCGGCGGTGAGGGTGACGGCTGCAAGCTGCGGTTTACGCCAGCCGATCATGAACATCCCTTCGTCTGATTAAGACGTCAGGGGGCGCCAGGTCGCGCGTTCCGGGGTCGGACGCACGTGTGCTTCTGGAACGCCCGTCCCGACAAGCCCCCGCATTCCAGCGCATCGGAACCCCTTGCGACAAGGGGTTGATGACCATGAACACGGCAGTTGAGCGGAGTTGATCGTCCGATAGACGGACAATCGCAGATGGGAGGGGATGAAGGGGCCGCGCCGCGCCGGATGCGAAGTATGAAGATCGTAATAATGCATGACACTAAATCAACAAACGCGTACCAGCGGCCGATCCGGATATACCCACCGGCATGGACTTCCACCACGCCAGCACCGTCCCCGACGCCCTGCGCCGCTCGGCCGTCCGGGCGCCCGACCGGGTCGCGCTGCACTTCGAGGGCCGCGCCTGGACCTACCGCGAGCTCGACCGGGCGGTGAGCCGCGCCGCCGCCCGGCTGCTCGACCACGGCCTGCGCCCCGGCGACCGGGTCGCCGCGCTCGGCCGCAACTCGGACGCCTACCTGATCCTCTTCCTCGCCTGCGGCCGGGCCGGCCTGGTGCACGTCCCGGTGAACTACAACGCGACCGGCGCCGAACTGCACTACTTCGTCGAGCAGTCCGGCAGCGCCGCGCTGCTGCACGACGCGGAGTACGCCGAGCTCGTCGCGGCGCTGCCGGCACTGCCCGCGCTGCACCACCGCTCGACGCTGGAGCGGCTGCTGACCGAGGCCGCCGAAGGCCCGGTGCCCGAGCCGGCCGTGACGGTCCGTGACGAGGACCTGATCCAGCTGCTCTACACCTCCGGCACCACCGCCGCGCCCAAGGGCGCGATGATGACGCACCGGGCGCTGCTGCACGAGTACGTCTCCTGCGTGGTCGCGCTGGACCTGCGCGAGGACGACCGCCCGCTGCACGCGCTGCCGCTCTACCACTCCGGTCAGCTGCACGTCTTCCTGCTGCCGTACCTGCTGCTCGGCGCCGAGAACCGGCTGGTCAGGGCGCCCGAGCCGGGCGACCTGCTGCGCCGGATCGCCGCCGAGCGGATCACCAGCTTCTTCGCCCCGCCCACCGTCTGGACCGCGCTGGAGGCGCACCCGGACTTCCACCGCACCGACCTGAGCAGCCTGCGCAAGGCGTACTACGGCGCCTCGATCATGCCGGGGCCGGTGCTGGAGCGGCTGCGCGCGGCGTTGCCGGGGGTCGGCTTCTACAACGCGTTCGGCCAGTCCGAGGCCGGTCCGCTGACGGCCGTGCTGCGCCCCGAGGAGCACGAGCGGCGCCCCGCCTCGACCGGGCGCACCGTGCTCTTCGTGGAGGCCAAGGTGGTGGACCAGGACGGCGCCGAGGTCGGCCCCGACGAGATCGGCGAAATCCTCTACCGCTCACCGCAGTTGTGCACCGGCTACTGGGAGAAGCCGGAGGAGACCGCGGCTGCCTTCGAGGGCGGCTGGTTCCACTCCGGCGACCTGGTCCGGCGCGACGCCGAGGGCTACCTGTACGTGGTGGACCGGCTGAAGGACGTGATCAACACCGGCGGCGTGCTGGTCGCCTCCCGCGAGGTGGAGGACGTGCTGTACGGGCACCCGGCGGTGGCCGAGGCGGCGGTGATCGGCGTGCCGGACCCGCGCTGGATCGAGGCGGTGACCGCGATCGTGGTGGCCCGCGGCGAGCTGGCGGAGGACGAGCTGCTCGCCTACGCGCGCGAGCGGCTGCCCGCGTTCAAGCTGCCCAAGCGGGTGCACTTCACGGACGCGCTGCCGAAGAACGCCTCCGGCAAGCTGCTCAAGCGCGAGCTGCGGGAGTGGCTCACCGGGTCCGACCGGCTCTGGGAGTCCTGACGGCCGCTGTTCTGAAGGTGAGTCGGTGGCTCAGCCCGGTGCGCCCAGCGGCAGTTCCAGCTCGAACCAGACCACCTTGCCGTGCTGGGTGCTGCGGCTGCCCCAGCGGTGCGCCAGCTCGTTCACCAGGTGCATGCCGCGGCCGCCCTCGTCGTCCTCCAGCGCCCGGCGCATCCGCGGCGCGTGGCTGTCCACGTCGGCGACCTCCACGGTCAGCGCCTGGTTGCGGAAGAGCCGCAGCTGGGTCGGCGCGCCGGCGTGCACCATCGCGTTGGTGATCAGCTCGCTGGTGAGCAGCTCGGTCTGGTCGGTGAGCGCGGACAGCCCCCAGTCGGCCAGCGTCCGGCGGGCGAACCGGCGGGCGCCGCCGACCAGCGCGCGGTCGTTGTAGAGCGCGAGGGTGGCGATCCGGTCCGGGCCGATCGGGCGGGACCTGGCCATGATCACCGCTATGTCGTCCTCCCGGTCCCCGGTCACCAGGGTCTCCAGCAGCGCGTCGCAGGTCCGGTCGAGACTGCCGTGCCGCTGGGCCACGGTCTGCCGCAGCAGCTCCAGGCCCTCGTCCAGATCGCGGTCGCGCCGCTCGATCAGGCCGTCGGTGCAGAGCACCAGCTGCCCGTCCGGCGGCAGCGCGAACTCCACGCTCTCGAACGGCACTCCGCCGACCCCGAGCGGTGCGCCGGTGGGCAGGTCGAGCAGCTGCAGCGAGCCGTCGGCACCGGTCACGATCGGCGGCAGATGGCCCGCGCAGGCCGCCGTGCCGATCCGGTCCACCGGGTCCAGCACGACGCAGATGCAGGTCGCGAACTGGCCCTCGCCGCCGGTCGAGGCGGTCTCGTCGAGCCGGCGCAGCACCCGGGCCGGGTCCATGTCCAGGGTGATCAGGGTGCGGGCGACGGTGCGCAGCTGGCCCATGGTCGCGGCGGCCCGGATGCCGTGGCCCATCACGTCGCCGACCACCAGCGCGACCCGGCCGCAGGAGAGCGGCACCACGTCGAACCAGTCGCCGCCGACCTCGCTGACCGCGCTGGCGGGCAGGTACCGGTAGGCGATCTCCAGGCCGGGCGGGTCGTGCACCTCCTGCGGCAGCAGGCTGCGCTGCAGGGTCAGCGCGGTGTCCCGCTCCCGGCGGTAGAGCCGCGCGTTGTCGATGCAGACCGCCGCCCGGGCCGCCAGCTCCTCGGCGAGTGCGACGTCCTCCCGGCTGAACGCCTCCGGGTTCGTCGAGTGCTCGCTGTGCAGCCGCATGAACTCGGCGCCGCCGAGCACCCGGCCGCGAGCCACCAGCGGGACCATCAGATAGGAGTGCAGTCCGGCCTCCAGCGCCGGGTCGATCCGGTCCGGGTGCGCGACGATCCTGGCCAGGCTCTCGTGGTCCACCTCGGCGACCAGGATCGACCGGCCGCTGCGCAGGCTCTGCGCATACAGCGCCGCGGACTGCGAGGTGCCGCCGACCGGATCGGCCGCGCCGGTCAGCGTGCCGCCGGGCCCGACCTCGCCGACCGCGACCGCGCGCATCGTCGCCGAGCCGGACGGCGGCACCACCGGCATCTCGTCGCCCTCCAGCACCGAGGCGAGCAGGTCTACCGTGACGAAGTCGGCGAACCGGGGGATCACCACCTCGACCAGCTCCTCGGCGGTGCGCACGAGGTCGAGCGTGGCGCCGATCCGGGTGCTCGCCTCGTTCAGCAGCGCCAGGCGCTGGGTGGCCGCGCGGGCGTCCTCCAGCGCCCTGCTGCGGTCCTCGGCGGCGGCCCGCTCCAGCGTGTAGAGCCGGGCGTTGTCGATCGCGACGGCGGCCCGGCGGGCCAGCTCGTCACCGAGCGTGATGTCCTCCGCGGCGAAGGACTCGCGCTCGCCGCGCCGCGAGTAGACCACCATGCCCAGCACCGTGCCGCGGGCCACCAGCGGGGTGATCCGCACCGAGCGGGACCGGCCGCCGAAGAACGCGCGCAGCGGCGCGCCGGTCAGGCGACCGGTCTGCTTGTCGGCCTGTTCGTCGGTCTGTCTGTCGCCCGTTTCGCCGTCCGGCCCGTCGGTCTCGGCGCCGGGTGCGCCCGGCGGCGGGTCGGTGGTCAGCGGCGGCAGGTCCCAGGACGGCACCACCACGGTGCGACCGGTGGCCATCGCGCGGGCGTACGGGGAGTCGGCCGGGATGTCGTAGACGGTGTCGGTCGGCAGGTACGCCACCGGGTAGTCCGGGTCCTGCGAGGCGATCGCGAGCCGGCGCACCCGGTCGCGCTCGCCGTCGCCGTCGGCCGCCTGGCTGCCGCTGACCAGCCGCTCCAGTGCGAAGACGCCGCTGACGTCGGCGATCCGGGGGACCATCGCCTCGGCCAGCTCGCGGGCGGTGCGGCGCAGGTCGAGCGTGGTGCCGATGGAGGCCGTGGCGTCGACGAGCAGCTTCAGCCGCTCCGTGGCCCGGGCGGCCTGCGACTCGGCCCGGAACCGGTCGGAGACGTCGACGATGGTCGAGCTGACGCCCAGGATCCGCCCCGGCGGCTCCTCCAGCCGGAAGTAGGACGCCGACCAGGCGTGGTCGTGGTTCGGGTCGCCGGGCGTGCGGCCGTAGGAGCGGGCGTCGATCACCGGGTCGCCGGTCTCCAGCACGTGCCGCATCACCGCCTCGACCTCCGCGCCGTTGATCCCGGGCAGCACCTCGGTCACCCGCCGGCCCAGGTGCTCGGCCACCGGCAGGCCGTTGACCTGCGCCAACGCCTCGTTCAACCGCTTGAAGCGCAGCTCGGTGTCGTAGACGGCCATGCCGACCGGCGACTGGGTGAAGAACCCGTCCAGCAGCGCGAGGTCGGCCTGCACGCCGCGCACGGCGGTGACGTCGGAGGCGACCGCGAGCACCAGCGGCCGCCCGTCCGGGCCGATCACCGGGTGGGTGCGGAACTCCAGGTTGACCAGGTGGCCGCTCTGGTGGCGGACCGGGAAGACGCCGGACCAGGCGTGACCGGCCAGGATCTCCTCGAACAGCGCGAGCACCTGTGGGCGCTGCTCGTCGGTGACCAGCAGCTGCGCGGCCGGGGCGCCGACGGCCTCGGCGGCCGGGTAGCCGAGCAGCTCCTCGGCGTCACCGCTCCAGTGCAGGATCCGGCCGCTGCCCTCGATCAGCGCGGTCGCGATCGGGACCATCAGCAGGCTCTCCGGCGCACTGCGCCCGGTGGGGCCGACCGGCGTGCCGGGTGCTGCGGCGGCCACCGGACCGTCCGTCGGGCTGTCGACGGGGCGTGCGTCGGTGCCGTCCGCCGCCGGTCGGCGCGCGTTCGCTCCGCTCTGGTGCTCAGCTGCGTCCATGCCGACCGCCGCTCGTCGCTCGCCGGAGGTGGTCTCCCCGCCCGGTCATTTTCCCACGTCGGGCGCGAGCCCGGCGGCCCGTGCCGCTCGCCGGGCCACCCAGGAGCCGCAGCCGGACGCGCTGGAGCCGGTCGTGTGGGTACGGCCGACAGGGCGTAATACTGAGCGCATGACGACTCGGACAAACCCTTTCGAGCTCGGCACCGACGGCCCGGCCACCATCGTGGCCGCGGTGGACGGCTCGGTGACCTCGCTGCGGGCAGCCTCCTACGCCGCCGGGCTGGCCAGGCGGCAGGGCAGCAGACTGCTCGCGGTCTACGTCAGCACCATCGGCGCGCTCGCCGGGGCGAGCGCGGCCGCGGTGGTGGCCACGCGGGAGGCCAACGAGGCGACGGTCGCCGAGCTGACCGCCCAGGTGGAGCAGGCGCGCGGGCGCGGGGTGCCGGTGAGCTTCGTGGTGCTGGAGGGCGACCCGTTCGCCGAGATCACCCGGTACGCCGAGGAGGTGCGGGCGGACGCGCTGGTGGTCGGGGCCTCCGAGCAGCGCGGACACCGGCTGATCGGCTCGCTCGCGGTGCGGCTGGTGCGGGCGGGCCGATGGCCGGTGACGGTGGTGCCGTAGCGCGGTGCAGGGCCGTAGCGCTGGTGCGGGGTCGGGCGGGGCGGGTCAGCTGCCGGCGTGGGCCGCGGTCGGCGCGGTGGCGTTGTCGGGCAGCGGGAGCAGATGCCGGGCGGTCAGGTGGCCGACCCAGTGCCGGTGACACTCGGGGCAGGCCGGCGCGCCGGCTGCCGAGTAGGGGGAGGCCGCGGGGATGCCGGAGTGCGAGAAGTTCTCCCAGTCCGCCCCGTCCTCGTCCCGGTAGTGCTGGACGTCGTAGTCCGCGGACCACTGGTGCCAGCAGTGCCCGCAGGTGAACTCGACGTGTTCCACCGCCTGTTCGGTGATCATGGCATCAGACCTCCGACTCGTGCCGGGGCTCGCCGCCGGTGCGCGGCGAGCGGCGGTCCATTTCGTCCCTGTATGGGCGATATAACTCTCTTTGCGGCCCGCTGACAAGGGTGTACGGAGAGTTCCTGCCGTCGGGTACCGATCGGTCGGCGCCCGGGCTGTGCCGGGGTGGTGTCGGGGTGGTGTCGGGGCGCGTCCGAGGTGTCGTTGACCGATGAACGGTCCAGGTGGAAAGGGATGCTGAGCGTGGACCTGCGACAGTTCGGCCGCCCCGGCCAGGCCGTCGCTGACAGGCTGTCACAAGTCAACTAGGATGACCGCCATCGAACGGTGAGGTCCGCAGAGGCCGGGAGGTGTGGGATGGCGGAGTCTGACACAACCGCAGCCGTCGGGACGACGACGACCGGCGGGACCGCGACGACGCTGGCCGAGAAGATCGACGGGCTGTTCCGCGTCGTCCGCCGGCCCAATCGTGAGCAGTACAGCCACGAGGAGGTCGCCAAGGCCTGCCGCGAGGCGACCGGTGAGACCTTCTCGGCGACCTACCTGTGGCAGCTGCGCACCGGGCGGCGGGACAACCCGACCAAGCGCCATCTGGAGGCGCTCGCCCAGTTCTTCCAGGTCCCGGTCGCCTACTTCTTCGACGACGACCAGGGTGCGGTGATCGCGCAGGAGTTGGAGCTGCTCGGCGCACTGCGGGACGCCGGCGTGCGGAGCATGGCGCTGCGCGCGGTCAACCTGTCGCCGGAGGGGGTCGGCACGATCAGTGACCTGATCGACGTGATCGCCCGGCGCGAGGGTGCGGCGGCCGAGGAGCGTGGGTAGCCCGGGCCGGTGGACGTAGGCGGTGGACGTAGGCGGTGGAGCAGGGCCGGCGGCGGGTGTTCGGCGGCACGGGGGTTGGTGGCGCGGGGGTGTGGAGCAGCGGTGATCCCGGGGAGGGGAGCGCGTTGGGCATCATCGGCGGGCGGCGCGATCGGCTCTGGCAGCGATGTCAACGGACCGTGGAGGCCCTGGAGTTACCCGACCCCTTTGACGCCGCCGAGTTCATCGCCGGGCTCGCCGAGCGGCGCGGCCGGGCGATCGAGCTGATCCCGGTGACCGCCCGCCCGCACATCCCGTGCGGGCTGCTGGTCACCACCGACCGGGCCGACTACGTGCTCTACTCGGCCGACACCACCCGGCTGCACCAGCAGCACATCCTGCTGCACGAGGCCGCCCACCTGCTCTGCGGCCACCACGAGAGCGCGCCGGCCGGCTCGGCCGCGGCGCAGCTGATGCTGCCGCACCTCTCCGCCGGGCTGGTGCAGCGGGTGCTCGGCCGCACGGTCTACTCCGAACCGCAGGAGCAGGAGGCCGAGTTGATGGCCTCGCTGATCCTGCACCGGGTCTCCACCGGCAGTGGCAGCGGCAGAGGCGGCCGAGCCGGCAGAGCAAGCGGTAGCAGCGGCGGCCGGCCGGGCGCCGAACCGGCCGCCTCCTGGGCCGAGTCGGTCTTCGGCGCACCGGCCGGCCGGTGGCCGAGCGGTGGTTGAGCTGGATGCGGCCGACCTGGCCGGATACCTCGCCGCCGCGCTCTTTCTCTTCTTCGGCGGCCACCGGCTGGCCGCCGTCCGTACCGACCGCGGCGACTCGACCCAGCGCTACGTGACCGGATTCGCGCTCTGCATGGGCGGCGCGCTGGCCGTGCTGGCGCCGTCCACGCTGAGCGCGGCGGGCCGCAGCGCCACGCAGGCGGACACCACGATGCTGCTCGGCGACCTGCTGAAGACCGGCGCGGTCAGCCTGCTCCTGTTGCTCGCACTCTCGCTCCAGGCGCGCGGCGGGGGGCCGCGGGCCCGGCTGCGCCGGCACACGCTGGCCGCCACGGTGGTGCCCGCGGTGCTGACGGTGCTCTTCGCCGGGGCCCATCCGGCCGTCCGGGGCGACGAGTTGGTGGTGCACGGCGCCGGGGTCTGGCTGCTCGTCGGGTACAACGCCCTGCTGGCCGGGTACGCCGTCCACTGCCTCGGCGTGCTCTGCGCGGTGCTCGCCCGGCAGACCCGGCGGGCCGAGGCCGGCCTGCTGCGCACCGGTCTGGGACTGATGACGCTCGCCGCCGCCGAGGGCGTGCTCTGGACGCTCTGGACCGTGGACGACATCGTCGACCTGCTCGGCAGCGGCCGCCAGGGCGGCGGCGAGGACACCCTCTCCAACCTGCTCGGCGTGCTCTGCGCCTGCCTGGCGCTGAGCGGGGCGACCATCACCGCCTGGGGCGCGACCCGCTGGGGGGCCAGGGTCACCGCGCCGGTGCGCTGGCTGCGGGCCCGGCGCCGGTACGCCGCCCTGGAGCCGCTCTGGTCGGCGGTGCACTCCGCGGTGCCCGGGATCGCGCTGCCCGGGATCGAGCGGGCCGGGCGCGGGCGAGGGCCAGGACGAGGTCGCGGGCTCGCGCTGCGGGACGCGGAGTTCGCGCTGTACCGGCGGGTGATCGAGATCCGGGACGGCCAGCTCGCGCTGCGGCCGTACGTGCCGGCCGACGTGCCGTGCTGGGTGCGGGACGCGGCGGGCGAGGCGCCCGAGGGGGCGCTGGTCGAGGCCGCGGTGCTCGCGGCGGCGCTGGAGGGGCGCCGCTCGGGCGTGCGCCGGGCCGACGCCGAGCTGCCGTCCGCCTGCCTGCCGGGCGCCGGGCTCGGCACGGTGGACGCCGAGGCGGACTGGCTGGCGCAGGTCAACGCGGCCTTCGCGAGCAGCACGGCGGTCGGCGCGGTGCGCCGGCGGGCGGCGGCTGAGGTGTGTCGGGGTGAGTGAGGCGTGTCGGGGTGATTGAAGCGTGTCGGGGTGACTGAGGCGGGCCGGAGTGACCGAGGGGCGCCGGGGCTGTGGTACGGCGGCGACTACAACCCGGAGCAGTGGCCCGAGGCGGTCTGGGCCGAGGACGCCGCACTGATGGCGCAGGCCGGGGTCAACCTGGTCACGGTCGGGGTCTTCGCCTGGGCGAAGCTCCAACCGAGCCGGGACCAGTGGGAGTTCGGCTGGCTGGACCGGCTGCTCGAGCTGCTGCACGGGCACGGCGTCGCGGTCGATCTGGCCACCGCGACCGCCTCGCCGCCCGCCTGGCTGGTCCGCGCCCACCCGGAGCTGCTCCCGGTCACCGCCGACGGCGTGCGGCTGGAGTTCGGCTCCCGGCAGCACTACTGCCCGTCCTCCCCGGTCTACCGCGCCGCGGCCGTCCGGCTGACCCGGGCGCTGGCCGAACGCTACGCCGGGAACCCGGCGTTGGCGCTCTGGCACGTGCACAACGAGTACGGCGACCACGTCCACGAGTGCTTCTGCGCGGAGTCGGCAGCGCACTTCCGCCGCTGGCTGGCAGACCGTTACCGCACTGTCGAGCGGCTCAACGAGGCCTGGGGGACCGGCTTCTGGTCGCAGCACTACAACGACCTCGGGCAGATCGAGCCGCCCCGCACCGCGCCCGGGCCGGTGAACCCGACCCAACTGCTGGACTGGCGGCGGTTCTGCTCGGACGCGCTGCTGGAGTGCTACCGCGCCGAGCGGGCGGTGCTCGGCGAACTCGCGCCCGGGGTGCCGGTGACGACGAACTTCATGTCGATGTTCAAGCCGCTCGACTACTGGACCTGGGCGGCGCACGAGGACCTGGTCAGCGACGACGCGTATCCGGACCCGGCCGATCCGCGCGCGCACGTGTGGGCCGCGCTGCACTACGACCTGATGCGCTCGCTGAAGGGCGGCGCGCCGTGGCTGCTGCTGGAGCAGGCGCCGTCGGCGGTCAGCTGGCGGCCGGTGAACGTGCCCAAACCGCCCGCGCTGCGCCGGCTCTGGGCGCTCCAGGCGGTCGCCCGGGGGTCGGACGGGGTGCTCTCGTTCCAGTGGCGGGCCTCGCGGGCCGGTGCGGAGAAGTTCCACAGCGCGATGCTGCCGCACCGGGGCACCGCCGCGCGCGGCTGGCGGGAGACCGTGCGGTTCGGCGCCGAGCTGGCCCGGCTGGGGTCGGTGGCGGGCGGGCGCTCGCGGGCCGAGGTGGCGATCGTGCTGGACTGGGAGTCCTGGTGGGCGCTGGAGGCGGACGACCACCCGTCGGCGCGGATGCGCTGGGTCGAGCTGCTGCGGCCGTGGTACGCGGCGCTGTACGAGCGCGGTGTGCCGGTCGACTTCGTCCGGCCCGGCGGCGAACTCACCGGCTGCCGGGTGGTGCTGGCGCCGAACCTGTACCTGCTGCGGACGGCGGACGCCGCCTGGCTGGCCGGCTTCGTGGCCGGTGGCGGGCGGCTGGTCTGCGGCCCGTTCAGCGGGGTGGTGGACGCGCAGGACCACATCCACCCGGGTGGCGCGCCGGGGCCGTTGCGCGAACTGCTGGGCGTGGCCGTGGACGAGTGCTGGCCGCTGCCGGACGGCGCCACGCTGCCGGTGCGGCTGGAGCCCGCCCGGGGTGACGGACGGGAGCTGAGCGCGACCGGCTGGACCGAGTGGCTGGAGCCCGTGGCGGGTTCGGCGGTCTCCGTGCTCGCCCGGTATGCCGGTGGAGCGCTGGCCGGACAGCCCGCGGTGACCAGGAACGGCAATGCGTGGTACGTGAGTTGCCGGCTGGACGACCAGATCGGCGAGGTGCTGGCGCCGGTGCTGGCCGAGGCGGGTGTCGCGCCCGTGCTGGCCGCGCCCGCCGGGGTGGAGGCCACGGTGCGCAGCTCGCCCACCGGGCTGGACCACCTGTTCCTGCTCAACCACAACGCCGAACCGG
Organism: Kitasatospora sp. NEAU-69; assembly: GCF_057158765.1. Lineage (NCBI taxonomy): Bacteria > Bacillati > Actinomycetota > Actinomycetes > Kitasatosporales > Streptomycetaceae > Kitasatospora > Kitasatospora sp. NEAU-69. The sequence goes on along the minus strand of NZ_JBWXUE010000020.1, from coordinate 3,778 downwards.
TCGAGATCGCGCTGCCGGCCCGCTGGCACGGCGCCGCGGAGCTGCTGACCGGTGCGGCCGTCGGAGATCGCCTGCCGCTCGATGCCCACGGCGTGGCGGTCCTGGTCACCGAGAAGGAGACACCGTGAACCGTTCCCTGCGCATCGCGGCCACCGCCGCAAGCACCGTGCTGCTCGCGGCCGCGATCGGCGCGGCGCCACCAGCCGCCTACGCCGCCTCTGCCGCCTCGGCCTCTGCCTCCTCTCCTTCCGCCTACGCCGATGTGCTCGACCTGCACGGCACCCCAGCCGCCGCGTTACCGGGCGACGCGAACGACCTCAACCAGATCAACGTCTTCGCCGACCAAGGAGCCTGGCACGCCTACGCGTTGCCGACGCCCGGCGACCCGTCCGGCTATGGCGGCTTCAGCGGCCCGCTCTACATCGCCCAGGAGTACCCGTGGTGGCTGAGCAAGTCGTTCAGCCGGATCCAACTCACTGAGCAGGGCAGCCCGCTGGACCTCGCCAAGGGCGGCGCCCCGGTCTTCGCCGCACTGCCGGGGCGGCTGACCGAACGCTACGACCTCGGCGACGGCCTGCGGCTTGACCTCTCGCTGCGCTTCACCAGCAACCGGACCGCCCTGGTGCAGGCCGAGATCACCAACTCCGGCGCGAAGTCCCTTACGCTGGGCGTTGGTTGGACCGGATCACTGCTGCGCCCGGCCGACGAGCCGATGCACAGCGCGCTCACCCTGGCGCCCACCGACAGCGGAGTCGCGGTCTCCTTCGCCCGGGTCCGGCAGACCTGGGACTTCCTGACCGACGGCACCGAGCGGTTCCAGGTCACCCATGACGGCCCGGTGACCAGCACGGTCAGCGGTGACTCGTACCGCACGGAGCTGACCGCCCCGGTGCAGCTCGCGCCGGGCGCCGCCCACACCGTCAACTGGGCGGAGTCGTACACCTTCACGGCCGCCGAGCAGGCGCGGGAGAGCGCCGCCGTGCGGACGCTGCTGGCGCGTCCGCAGGCCGTCGCCGAGGCTGTCGAGACGGACGACCGGCGTTGGCGCGGCTACCTCGACTCGGTGACCGACGGCGTGCCGGCCGACCGGCGCCGGCTCGCGGTCAAGGCGCTGGAGACGCTGGTCACCAACTGGCGCAGCGCGGCCGGGGCGCTGCTGCACGACACCATCACGCCCTCGATCTCGTACAAGTGGTTCACCGGCGGCGCCTGGGCCTGGGACACCTGGAAGCAGGCCGTGGGCACCGCGCGGTTCTCCCCGGTGCTCGCCGAGGAGCAGATCCGGGCGATGTTCGACCACCAGGTGCAGCCCGGCGATCCGGCCTATCCGCAGGACGCCGGGATGATCCCGGACTGCATCTTCTACAACGACCCCGCGCACGGCGGCGGCAACTGGAACGAGCGCAACTCCAAGCCGCCGCTGGCCGCCTGGGCGGTCTGGCAGGTCTACCGGACGAACCACGACCGCGGCTTCCTGCGCGAGCTCTACCCCGAACTGGCCGCCTACCAGGCCTGGTGGAGCCGTAACCGGGACCACGCCGGCAACGGCCTGTCCGAGTACGGCGCGACCGTGGACCCGGGCAACGCGACCACCGAGGACATCCGGCAGGCGGCCGCCTGGGAGAGCGGCATGGACGACGCGCCGCGCTTCGACGCGGCCTCCGGCACGGCCCCGGTGAGCAACCTCGGCCCGGACGGCACGCTGCTCGGCTACTCGCTCAACCAGGACTCGGTCGACCTCAACTCCTACCTCGCCGCCGACCGGGGCTATCTCGCCGACATCGCCGATCAGTTGGGGATGCCAGCCGAGGCGGCCCGATGGCGCGCCGACGACGCTGCGCTCGCCGGACAGGTGCGGCAGCGGATGTTCGACCCCGCCACCGGCTGGTTCTACGACACCGCGCTCGGCAGCGGCACCCGGCTGGTGGCCCGCGGGCGCGGCACCGAGGGCATCACACCGCTGTGGACGGGCGTCGCCTCGCCCGCCCAGGCGGCCGCCGTCCGGGCCCGGCTCACCGACCCGGCCGAGTTCGGCACGCCGATGCCGTTCCCGACCGTCGCCAAGAGCTCGCCGAGCTTCGACCCGACCGGCTACTGGCGCGGGGCCGTCTGGCTCGACCAGGCCTACTTCGGCATCGAGGGCCTGCGGCGCTATGGCTACGACGCGGACGCGACCGCCCTGACCGACCGGCTGCTGACCAACGCGGCCGGCCTGCTGTCGGACCAGCCGATCCACGAGAACTACGACCCGCTGACCGGCGCGGCGCTGAATTCCAGCAACTTCAGCTGGTCGGCGGCGCTGCTGCTGCCACTGATCACCCGGGACTCACCAGACGAGAACTAATGTGACCCCATGGACTATCGAACGCTCGGTAACAGCGGGCTCCTTGTCTCCGTGGTCGGGCTCGGTTGCAACAACTTCGGCGGCCGGCTCGACGCAGCGCAGACAGTCGCGGTGGTCGACGCGGCGCTCGACGCCGGGGTGACGCTCTTCGACACCGCCGACATGTACGGCGGCGGGGGTGGCTCCGAGAGGCTGCTGGGCCAGGCGTTGAAGGGGCGGCGCGACGAGGTCGTGCTGGCCACCAAGTTCGGCTACCAGCGGGCGGACCTGGGCTACGGGCCCGCAGCCGGCGCGAAGGGCGGTCGGGCCTACATCCGGCGCGCGGTCGAGGAGTCGCTGCGACGCCTGCAGACCGACCACATCGACCTCTACCAGCTGCACAGCCCCGACCCGCGCACACCGATCGCCGAGACGCTGGCCGCGCTCAGCGAGCTGGTACGCGAAGGCAAGGTGCGCTACATCGGGCACTCCAACTTCGCCGGCTGGCAGATCGCCGAGGCCGCGCACGTCGCCCGGGAGATCGGGGCCGTCCCGTTCGTCTCGGCCCAGAACGAGTGGTCGCTGCTCGAACGCGGCGCGGAGCGGGAGGTGGTGCCCGCGGCTCTGCACTACGGCCTCGGCGTGCTGCCGTTCTACCCCCTCGCCAACGGCATGCTGACCGGGAAGGTGCGCCGTGCCACGGGCGTGCCCGCAGGCTCGCGGCTGGCGTCGCGGCCCGAGCGGGTGACCGAGGCCGGCCTCGACACGGTCGAACGCCTCGCGGCCTGGGGCGAGGCGCACGGCCGAAGCATCCTCGAGATCGGCGTGGGGGCGCTTGCCGCACGGCCCGGCTGTGGTTCGGTCATCGCCGGGGCGACCAGCGCCGAGCAGGTGCGCGCCAATGCCGCCGCGGGGCAGTGGGTGCCGACCCCTGAGGAACTGGCCGAGATCGACGCGGTTCTCGATGCGGAGCCCGCCGTGGCATGAGCAGCCCTTGCGGCGAATTTGTCGTCAGGTCCGGCCGGAACGCCGGACCTGACGTGTTTTCCGGGCAGTCGAGCGGGAAGGGCAGGGGGCATGGATGCCATATGGGACGTTCGCTGGCGCAAGAGCAGCTTCAGCAGCGGCGAGGGCGACTGCGTCGAGGTCGCGGACGGCTACCGCGACCTGCGGCCGATCCGCGATTCGAAGGATCCGAACGGTCCCGCGCTGGTCTTCGGCTTCCCGGCCTGGTCCGCCTTCGTGGCCGCGCTGCGGCTCGGCGAACTCCCCCGCGGCTGACCGGCCCTGATCGGCCCCGCCTCGCCCGGCAGGATCGCCCGGACGGACGCTAGGGCCTGTCGTCAAACCCCCTTCTGCTCGGCGACGCCATGCACGCACTCTCGCCGCACCGGGCACAGGCCCAAGTACGTCCAGTACGAGGGCCTGCGCCCGGCACGCCGAGAGCACGCACCT
>NZ_JBWXUE010000019.1:0-170621 GCF_057158765.1 Kitasatospora sp. NEAU-69 | reverse complement strand
CAGGCCACACCATCGAGCCTGCCGGAGCCCAACTGTCCGACCTGGACGCCCTCTACAAGCTCGCCACGACCCAAGGCATCACTCTTCCGGCAGAGATCAAGACTGCGAGTTGATGATCTGCAAGCCCTAAGGGTGGTGAGCGTCGGCCAGGGACATGGGAGCGACGCGCGGATCGTCAAGCTGATCGAGGGCGGAAGCGGCAGTGCTCTCACCCTGTACGACAGCGCCGGCCGGACCCATGCCCTGCGGATCGCGGTGCCCGGCCGCCACGCGGCCACGTCGGCCGCTCTCGCGATGGCCGTCGGCCTCGCGCTCGGTGCCGACCCCGGTGAGCTGGGCCGGGGCCTGGAGCAGTACCAGGGCATCGAGCGATCCCTGACCGTCCGGGGCCGCCAAGCCGGCATCACCGTTCTGGACTCACTTGCCCGCCACCCCGCTGAAATCGCCAATGACCTCAAAGCCGCCCGCGCCATCAGCCCCACCGGCCGGATCGTCGCGGTCTACGAGCCCTCGCATTCGTCGCGAACCGGCGCCCAGGCCAAGGCCATCGGCGCACAGCTCGCCGTCGCCGACGAGCTGATCCTCCTGCCGCCATACGGCCGACACCGCGTGGACAATCCCGGCATGCCCACCAGCAGCGACGCCGTCGCGCGCGCGGCCACCATCGCCGGCTTGGACGCCCACGTACACACGATCGAGCTGCCCGGCGACGACCTCGCCGCCGCCGGCGTCGAGCAACTGATCGCCAAACTCGCAGCCCCCGGCGACACCGTCCTCATGATCGGCACTGGCCACGTCGTCCGGCTCGGCGCCCGTCTGCCGTTCACCCTCGGGGCGCCCGGCACACCCGTCCTGCGGGCCCTCTAACCGAACCCCCACAGGCCGACACTGCCATCGACCCATGCCACCAGCGTCGAGAGCGAGCAGCATCATGACCACCCCGCCGTCGCCCCCAGCCGCCATGGACGGCCTGCTCCAGCAGGGCACTGCCCGCGTGCAGCGCGCCTTCCGCGACCTCACCGCCTCGACCATCCACTACTCCGAATACAGCCCGTACCTCATCCCCGGGCTCCTGCAAACAGAGGAGTACGCGACCGCCGTCCTGCGCCTGGTCGCTGACCATCACCAACTGCCTGACGACGTGGCCGAAGCCGTCGCCGAACGCGTGGCCCGCAGCGAGTACCTCGGAGACGTCGGCCGCACCCATCACCTGCTGCTCGGCGAGCAAGCCCTGCTCACCGGCGTCGCCGAACCACAGGTGATTCACCTTCAACTCCAGAGCCTGGAAGCCGCCTTCGACCTACCCGGACTGCGGCTCGGGATTATCCCGGCCTGGGCCCGCCTGACCGTCTACCCAAGCGACGCGTTCTCGATCCACGACGGGTCCCGTGTGGAACTGGAGAGCTACAAGGGACCGGAGACCGTCACCAGCCCGGACCTCGTCACCAGCTTCCAACGAGCGTTCGACAGCCTGGCGCGCTCCGCCGTGTACGGGCAGCCCGCCCGGGAGCTCATCGCCGCAGCAGCAGCCGCCCTGTGACTGAAACGCCCGTGGCCGAGCCAGCGCAGCCCACCCGAACACACACTCGCCTGATCGAGTGAAGCCTCAGGCGACACGCCGCCGACTGTCCGTCGGCCCTGCCAGGATCGTCGCTCCGAGCCCGCCCGAATGCCGGACGGACCGCGCCAAATCTCATGCCCTCAGGAGGTCTTATGCCGTACAGAACGGTGATCGGCGTGCACCTGGTCCTCGTGGAGGACGGCTTGGTGCTGCTCGGGCTGCGCCGCAGCGCCGCCTACGCCGACCAGACCTGGCACCTGCCGGCCGGCCACCTGGAGCGCGGCGAGAGCGTGGCTGAGGGCGCCGCCCGGGAAGCCCGCGAAGAGCTGGGTATCGGCATCGACCCGCAAGAGCTGGAGCTGGTGCAAACCCTGCACGACCTGGACGCCGACGACGGCGCGGGCCGGCTCCAGCTGTTCTTCCGGCCCACCCGGTACACCGGAGAGATCACCAACACCGAGCCGCAGAAGTGCCACGAACTGCGCTGGTGGCCGCTCGGCGCACTGCCGGAGCCGGTGGTCGGCTACACCGTCCAGGCCCTGGACGCGATCGCCCGGGACGAGCCGTTGTCGGCCAGGGGGTTCCAGGCAAGGGGATTCTAGAGGTGAGCGCGGGCACCGTGATGGGACTGCCGGTGGACGTCGAGCTGCTGCTGGACCGGGCCATCGGACCGTGGCACCTGATCGGCGTGCGCTCGCGTGACCGCAGCGGCGCCCCGTCGGTCTGGGAGGTGGGGGACAGGGCCGGGCGCCGCTGGTTCGCCAAGCGCCACTGGAACGACCTGCTCCACCGGCGCGAATGCCGGGCCTACGACGAGTTCGTGCACGCGCTCGGCCCGCGGCGCGCAACCTGGATCGCCGACCGGGACCCGGACGGCCGGCTGATCGTCACCCGCGGCCTGGACGGTCTCCCGCTGCGCCGCGCGGAGTTGAGCCCGCGGCAGACCGTGGAGGTGTTCCGGCAAGCCGGCGTCGTCGCGGCCGGCATGCACGCCCTTACCGCGGAGCCGGACCCGCAGCGGTACGCGCCGCTGTGGGCGCAGCAGCGGGCGAAGGCCCTCGACTCGGCCATGGACCTGGGTCTGTCGGCGCAGGACGTCGGGGTGCTGGCCGCCGCCTCGGCCGAGCCCCCGCCGAGCCTGCCGATGGTGCTGTGTCACGGCGACTTCAGCCCCCGCAACTGGATCATCGGACTGGGTGGTGAACTGCGGCTGTGTGTCATCGATTTCGAGCGGACGGCGATCGAGGAGGCGGCCTGCCACGACCTGATGCGGATCGTCTATCAGGTCACCGCCGGCCGGCCCGCGCTGGCCGAGGCGTTCTTCGACGGGTACGGCCGCCCGCTGACTGCAGCCGAGGAGGCGGCCTGCCGGGCGTGGGCGGCGATCGACTGCCCGTCCGCGTTGAAGTGGGCCACCGACCACCGCGACCCGGAGATCCACGGCTACGCCCGCCGCGCACTTGACCTGCTGCGCAACCAAGTGTGCCCGTCCGCGAGTTCAAGGAGGAGCGCATGAACACCATGACCAGCCGACTGACGGTCGGTGTCGTCGTCCACGACCGCGATCTGGACCGGATCGTCACCGTGCTCTATGGAGCCCGTAGTTGGAGTCCGGAGCCGATCTGGACGCTGCCCGGTGGCAAGGTCGAGCCCGGTGAGAGCGCGGATCGGGCCGCTGTGCGTGAACTCCGCGAGGAGACCGGCCTGGTCGTGGACCTGGCCGACCTGCGCCTGGACCGGGTCCTGCACGTCGCCCAGGGCGGGGACGGCCAAGGCCAGTTCGTCCACCTCCAGTTCGCCACCGACCGCTGGCAGGGCCAGCCAATCAACCGGGAACCGCACAAGCACGAGGACGTCCGCTGGTCCCCGATCGACGCCCTGCCCGCGCCGATGTTCCCCGGCACAACGGCCGCACTCACCGGCTACCTCCACAGCGGCCCGCAGTTCCTCGCCGTGAAGTGGCCCTCGCCCGGACACAGGTAGCGCACCAACACCCACCGTTGCCATCACAACGAACAGGAGCGACCGCGTGAGCACCGCCACCCCCGACGACACCGCCCCCGACAACCCTGAGGCCGACAACCCCGGATCGGAGAGCGAGCAACTGCTGTTCGGCGGCCCGATGCGCTACGACTACGGCTGGGCCAAGCACGAACTGGCCAGCGGTGACGTCACGTTCCTGGCCATCGTCCGGCAGCTGCCCGGCATGCTGCGCCTGGCCGGACGGCTGTCCTGGCGGGCGGACCGCACCGCGCTGATCACCCTGCTGACCGCCGAGCTGCTGCGCGGCCTGGCTGCGGCGGTTGGCCTGCTGGCCACCAACCGGGCGCTGCGCGCGCTGCTGTCGGCCGGCACCGTCCACCACGCGCTGCACACCGCGCTGCCGGCGATCATCGCGGCCGCGACCGTCGCCGGGTTGTCCGCACTGCTGCTGGCCGCCTCCAGCTGGGCGACCGGCCGCCTGGAGCCGGCCGTCTTCGAGCAGGCCACCGCCGACTTCCTGAGTATCGTCAGCCGCACCGAACTGGAGGCCATCGAGGACCCGGACTTCCTGTCCGCCGTAGACTCCGCCCGCTTCGGCGCGCTCTCCGTCCAGCGCCTGGTCGGCCAGGCCACCAGCGTGCTCACCTCCAGCTTCAGCCTCGTCTCCGTCGCCGGCGTGCTGTCCGTCCTGCACCCCGCGCTGCTGCCGATGCTGCTGCTGATCTGCGCGCCGCGCGGCTGGGGAGCCGTGCGCACCGCCCGACGCCGCTACGCCTCGCGCAGGGCCTGGCTGCAGCACTCGCGCGCGGCCTTGCTGCTGGCGGACATGCTGGTCCACCCCTGGTCGGCGGCCGAGCTGCGGGTCCACGCGTCGGGCCCGTTCGTGCTGCGGCACTACGTGGCCATGGCGCACGAGGCCGCGCGCGAGCAGGGACGCCTGGCCGGGGCGAAGGCCCGCACCGACGTACTCACCGCCACGCTGGCCGGCCTGGCGCTGGTGGGGGCGTACGCACTCCTCGGCTTCCTGGTGACTGGCGGCTCGATGCCGCTGGCCGTGGCCGGCACCGCGGTCCTGGCGATCCGCAGCGGATCCGCCAGCATCGGCACCCTGGTGGCCCAGGTCAACAGCCTGTACGAGGACGCGCTGTTCGTGCGGGACCTGGACACGCTGCGCCACGAGGGCGCCAAGCGGGCCATCCCCACCGGCGGCACCGAACTTCCCCAACGCCCCAAGGTCATCCGCGTCGAGGGCGTCTCCTTCACCTACACAGGCCGCGACACCCCCGCCCTCGACAAGGTCTCCCTGGAGATCCCACGGGGCAAGGTGATCGCGCTGGTGGGCGACAACGGCTCCGGCAAGAGCACCCTGGTCAACCTCCTCTCCGGCGTCTACCAACCGCACCAGGGGCGGATCATGTGGGACGACGTCGATACCGCCACCGCCGACCGCGACCAACTGTTCGCCTCGGTCGCGCTGTTCGCGCAGAACTTCCAGCGCTGGCAGTTCACCATGCTGGCCAACCTGCTCCTCGGCCGTCCCGAGCAGGCCATCGGACAGGAACAACTGGACGCCTCCGCCGACTATGCCGACCTGACCGCAGTGATCGGCGACCTGCGGCGCGGCTGGCGGACCCTCGTCTACAAGGGCTTCGAGGGCGGCGTCAACCTGTCCGGCGGGCAGTGGCAGAAAGTCGCCCTCGCCCGCACCCACCTGCGCGTCACCACCCAAGGCCCCGCAGGCCGGCTGCCGCACCTGGTCATCGTGGACGAACCCACCTCCGCCCTCGACGCCCGCGCCGAGGTCGCCGCGTTCGAACGGATCCGGGAGCTCACCGCCCTGGGCGTCACCGTCGTACTCATCACCCACCGCCTGGCCGCCACCGCCAAGGCCGATCACATCTACGTCCTCGACCAGGGCCGACTCATCGAACAGGGCACCCACGAGGAGCTGATGGCCCAGCAGCCCGCCACCCGCTACAGCCAGGCGTACCTGCTTCAGGCCAGCCAGTACGAGATCGGCACCGTCCCGCACCAAGCCGAGGACACCGACCAGCCCGCCAACGCGCTCGCGCCCTGACCACAGGCCACACCCGCCCATCTACCCGGCTCCCCGAAGGACAGCACGATTGACAGCTTCTTCAAGACCGTCATCCGCCGCTGGCCCGCCGGTCGGGAGGCCTACCACTGGCACTTCCTGCCGGACCCCGAGATCACCCGGACCGCATTGTTCGAGCCCTACCGTGAGTTGACCCACCGAGACAGCCTCATCCCCGTCCAGCCCTCCTGGTACCACGCCACAGTGCTGCACTCCGCCCCGGTCGAAGAGGTCGCGCCCGGCGAGATCTCCGCGATCGTCGAGCGCGTCGGCGCGCAGTGCGAGGCTTTCGCCCCGTTGAGCTGCTGCTGGACCGCCCCGGTGTCGGCACGGTCGCGCTGGAGTGCCCGGCCCGGCGCCCCGGCCCGCAGGCTGTGGGAGATCACCTCGCAGGCCACCGCCGAGATCACCACCGACCGGTTCCCGCGCATCCCACCGGTCTACTACCCGCACGTTTCCATCGCCTACGCCAAACCAGGACAGCGACACTCCCGAACTGGGGGCCCGATCAGACCAGTTCGCCTCCGAGATCGGCAAAAGCATCCGGCCCGCGATCCGCGCCCGGGCCACCGTCTCTAGCGTGTGGCTGGTATGGGAACGCCAACGCCCCGACCTCAACAGCTACACCTTCGAGCGCGTCCACCAGCTGCGCCTCGGCCAGTCCTGACCACCGTGGCGCCCGTGCCGCCCGGCACGGGGGCGCCCGCACCGCATGTGAGGGAGAAGTCCACGATGGAGAAGTTCACTCCGAAGTTCCAGGGCGGGCCCTGGCCCGCCGTCGGCCGCGTCCTGCACGTCTACGCCGTTCCGGACCTGCACACCGACCGTCAGCTCGCACGCCTGGTCGACCGACAAGGACCTGCTGGCCGTGCCGGGTCTGTACGCCGTCCCGCCGCTGACCGGCGGCGGCCGCGACGGCGGCAGGCGTGGTGGCCGCATCGTCGGCCTGCGCGCCGCTGGAGCAGGGAGAGTGCGGCTCCCGAACCCAGGAAAGGGAGGGAGCCGCCGGGCTGGGGGTGGTGGCTCAGGTGAAGACGGCCTGGCCGGAACCGGAGGAGTGCCCGGATTCCGTGGCCGTCCAGATCACCCGGGTCACATTGCAGCCGTCGGTGCCGTACCCATAGGTCTGCGCGAAGGTGTTGACGCTGGCCGGCGTGAAGGAGCCACAGTCGGTGTACACGACGAAGTAGACCCGCTCGTCCGTGCGCGCGTGGGAGAGATCGAAGGTGTACTCGAAGTCGCTGCTGTTGAGACCACCGTGAATCATCACGGCTGCGCCCTGGCCGGTGTCGCCCGCCCAGGACCAGCCGTCGGAGATGGCGGCCTGGGAGGTTCCGGCGGCGGCGAGCACGAGTGTGGCCGCTACCGCGGCGGTGGCGCCGATGGTACGAAGACGCATCAGATCCTCTTTCTTCGTCAAGGGGATGAGAACTCGCTGGAGGAGACGGTCAGCAGACGTGGATGACCAGGCCCTTGCAGGTGCTGGCCCTGTTGCGTGTCAGGCGACGGCTGACATCCCGTCGTACCTCAGCTGTCGTGCGGTCTTGGGATTGTCAGCCGATCGTCATGGTGGGGCCGTCCTGGCTGCCGGACTCGGTCGGCCAGATCTGCGCTTCGAAGCCGCCGGTGGAGCAGGTGCCGGACCAGGCGTCGCCGCTGTTCGAGCCGTTGTCCTGCCAGTCGTTCCAGTCGGTGTTGAACCGGTCGCCGCACGAGGACGCGACCCGGACGTAGAAGCGCTCGTCAGTACTGGTACGGGAGGCGTTGACGTCCCAGTGGATCGCAACCTGGTTGCCGTAATCGGTCATGCAGATTCGGTATGGGGCCCCGTAGCGGGAACCCGCCCAGTTGGAGCACCACTGGGTGGGGTCGGCGTGCGCCGAGGTCGCACCCAGGCATGCGAGGGCGGTGGTGGACAGGCCGAGGGCGGCCAGGCTGGTGAGGGAGCGCCGGAGATTCACGGTCAGGCCTCCACGAGGTTGCCGGAGAGGCTGCCGGCGGCGATGGCGCGTCCGGGCTTGCGGGGCTTGAGCATGGTTGCTGTCTCCTGACTGGCGGGTGTTCTGGGCACCGTCCTCGGTGTCGACAAGTGGCTGTCGTCCGGGCGGGCCGCCCTCGTGGCGGCGCGGACAACGTTGCCGTGTCCGAACCGCGTGCACCAAGAACTCCACGCAAGTCCACGCACCGCCCCTAGACTGATCAATGGGGTGTCAGGGGGATGTCGTGAATCGATTTGGGGGGGGGTTTGCCGTGCCTGATGACAGGTCTATGCCACAACCCGACAGGGTCGTTGACCTGCGGGACTTCATCGAGACGCTGGGGCGACTGCGACTGTGGGCCGGGGCGCCGTCCTACCGCACGTTGGCCAAGCGCGCAGGTCCGCTCCTGCCGGTTCCGCAGGTGGTGTCCGCTTCGACGGTGATCGACGTCTTCAAACCCCACCGCCAGCGCCTGGACTTCGACCTGGTCACGGCGATCGTCCGCGCACTGGGCGTGGACGAGCAGGCGGTCGACCGGTGGCGAGCGGCGTGCGTGCGCGTACACGCCCGGGCCAAGGGTGCAGACCCCGGTGGGGTGCTGCGGCAGTTGCCGGCGGACTTGGCGACGTTCACCGGGCGCGGTGGAGAGCTGGCGAGGCTGCTGGATGCCGGTCGGCCGGCTGGTGGTGGGGGCCCGGTGACCGTGGTGGTCTCGGCGATCGAGGGCATGGGCGGGGTCGGCAAGACCCAGTTGGCCGTGCACGCCGCCCACGCGTTGGTCCGGGCCGGGCGCTACGGCGATATGCAGTTGTACGTGAACCTTCGCGGGTTCGACCCCGATCACTCTCCGGCCGACCCGTCGGCTGTCCTGGACGCGCTGCTGCGGCAGTTGGAGGTGCCGGCGCAGCAGATCCCGGCGGGTCTGGAGGAGCGGGCTGCGATGTTCCGGGATCGGATGCACGGCAAGGAGGCGCTGCTGCTGCTCGACAACGCGGCCGGTGAGGAGCAGGTTCGTGACCTGATCCCGGCCAGTTCCACGTGCATGGTGTTGGTCACCAGTCGGCGTGCGCTGGCCGGTTTGGAGGGTGCGTCGCTGCACATGCTGGATGTGTTCGAGCCCGGTGAGGCGGTGGAGTTGCTCGCGCGGATCGCGGGGGTCGAGCGGGTGGGGTTGGAGCCGGAGGCGGCGGCGGAGATCGTCGCGCTGTGCGGGTACCTGCCGTTGGCGGTCTCGCTGGTCGCGGCTCGGCTTCGGTCCCGGCCGGTGTGGAGTCTGGCCGAGTTGGCGGGGCGCCTGCGGGCCGAGGGACTGGACACGATGGCCATCGACGGTCGCAGGCTGCGGCCGGTCCTTGAGGTGTCGTGTCGTGAGCTGCCGGATCAGGCCAGGGGTCTGCTGCGGTTATTGGGTCTGCTGCCCGCCGGCGACTTCACCGCGCCCGCGGCGGCTGCGCTGGCCGGCATTTCGCTGAAGGAGGCCCGGGCGTGTCTGGAGCTGCTTCAGGACGAGAGTCTGCTGCAGAGCGCGGCTTTCGGCCGGTTCCAGTTCCATGACCTGATCCGCCGTTACGCCGGCGAGCTCGCCGAGGCGGAAGTGGCGGCGGGCGAGCGCCGGAGCGCGATGGAACGCCTGCTTACCTGGTACCTGCAGAGCATGAAGGCCGCCGCGCTGCGCATGAACCCCGACAAGTCGACCGACTACCTGGCCGCGGTCCCGCCGTCGGCGAGCGCGCTGTCGTTCGCCGACCGCCCGGAGGCGTTCGGCTGGTGCCGGTTGGAGCACGCGAACATGGTCGCCGTCACCGAGTGGAGTAGCAGCGAGCCCCGAGCGGCGACCTGGCAGCTGCCCAGCCTGCTCTTCTCGTTCCAGACGCAGGCGGGGCACTGGTCCGAGCTGAACAGGGTCCACGACCTCGGGTTGGAGGCGGCCCGGCGCCTCGGCGACGTCCAGGCGCAGCGTCGGATGGTCTTCGGCCTGTACGGGGCGGCCCGCGGACAGCGACGGCTCCCCCAGGCCCGCGTCCTGGCCCGCCAGGCGCTCGACCTCGCGATGGCGGTCGGCGAGCCCCTCGCGATTGCGGTCAGCACGAGTCACTACGCCGACAGCTGCAATCTGACGGACGACCTCGAGTCCGCCGCCACGCTGTACCGGCGGGCGATCCCCGACCTGCGGGCCGCACCGGGGCTCCTCGCGTCCAGCCTGAACAATCTCGGATGCACGCTCCAACGCCTCGGCCGACACTCGGAAGCAACGTCGTGCTTCGAGGAGGCCATCGACACCCTGCACCGCCACCCGAAGCCCTTCGTCCTGGCCAGCGTCCTGGACAGCACGGCGCAGACCCGTGCCGCGCTCGGAGACACCGAAGGAGCCGCCCACCGGTTCCGCGAGGCGATCGAGATGCGCGAACACCTCGGCGACGAACTCGGGCGGGCCACCAGCCTGGACGGCCTGGGCGACGCCCTGGCAGCGGCAGGCCGAACCGCCGAAGCGATCCAGGCCTGGCAGCAGGCCCACACCATCCTCGAACAACGCGGAGACCCGACAGCCGACACCGTACGAGCCAAAACGAACACGGCCTGACAGCACGGCGAGCAACACCGGCTCCAGTGCCGCGAACCCCGGCCGTACCGTCGGCACGTCCGGGCACCGCCTTCGCCAGCCCGTCCGTCCGTCCGCTGCGTGCCAGGGCGTCTCGACACCAGGGAGAACAGGGACCGAGCCAGCCGAAAACGGGCCACCGGCTGCCGGACGGCGCCCTCGTCAAAGCCGAGGGCGGCGGCGGTCTGGTCCGGGAAGAGGTCTCGCCGAGCGTTACGGGCAGGCCAGTGGACGCTACGGGCACAGGGCACCTCCAGCAGACAACCCTTAGCACGTGCGGACAGGCCCGTGATCCACCACCATGGGCGTGGAGGTGGCAGGTCGCCGGTGATGAAACTGCGGGCCCATCAGATCGAGGCGGTCGACGCGATCGTGCGCGGACTCGACCCCCGGGCGAGAGAATCCCGAGAGACGGGTTGCGGGGGCAGGTCGTCGCAGCCTGCGGGACCGGGAAGGTCGCGACCGCCGCTGCGGCTGCCCGCCGACTCGTTCCGCGCCAGGGCCGAGCAGCCGGGCCTCGGCCGCCATGAGCAGACGTCGTTGACGCTCATCGAGGTGCGGGAACAACACGTCGAACTTCAGGGCGAGTTGGTCACGGGCCGATTCGGAGATGCGCATACCACGTCCACGAGCCGCCGACAGGGAAGCAACACGTTGATTCCCTACGGGCCTTAGCCATCAGTGTCCGAGGTGTTCTCGTAGGCCGTGGAGGTTACCCGAAGCCGGCGGCAAACAAGTCCGCTCAGTACGCACCAGCAATTGCCTGGAATCGTCTGATGGGCTACTGAAGGAGGAATGCAGGTGCAAAGTTGAAAGGCACAGGAAAACAGCAGCGTGCTTATTCTAGACCGGCGGTCCAGATAGGGTGACCGCCAGGCCCACCCCAGTGCCGAAGTGTTCCGCTGATTCAGCGGCAGCCACGGGTGCCCCCTCGCTGGAAGTCTGCGACCCCCGGCGGGGAACTCCGCCGGGGGCCAGTTCAGACAGTGATCACCAGTTCGATGCTCAGACGGTATTCCCGCCGGTCCAGCCTCCGGACTCGGTCGCGTAGGAGGCGAAAATCCAGTTGGCCGCCCCGTAAGGACAGTATTCCTGGCCGCTATCCGAGGTCCTCTGGTTCTCGTCGTTGAAGTTCTGGTCGTAGACGGCGTGCCAGGAGCCGCCGCAGTCCGTCTGTACGAGGAAGTACATCCGTTCGTCCGTGCTGCCGTGGGTGTCGCTCCAGCTCCAGCTGATCAACGACGCATTGTCGCTGCTGAGGCACATTTCCACGCTCGCCTTGTAAGTGGTCCCGTACCCCCGACAGCCGTCGGCGTGTGCCGCCGTGGCCCCGAAGCCGATGACGCTCACGCTGGCCAGACCGAGCGCGGCGGCGCTGGTCGCCAGGCGCTTTCCAAGTCGCATGCTGTTCCCCCCATCCTTGCTCCCGCCCGTCGGGAGCCCAGGGAGGAGTCTGTGCGGACGGGGCACCTGTACGCATCGAGTACGACACAAGAAGTGACCGTGATTCCGCTTCGCAGCCGGCTCACAGCATCATCAGCGCCTCCCCTCCCCGCGCTTCGGCCGACTGTCGGTGCCCAATGAACCTGAGCAGCGACCAGTACATCTGCACGCCCCCTCCCATCAGGCCACCTCAGCCCACCAACCGACCACCCACCGTCCCCCAGCCCGCCCAAATAACTGCACATCACAGCCCACAGGCCCGCACATCAACCTTGATCACCGGGCGCGGACAGGATGTCCGCGTCCATGACCTTCGAGTAGATGACCGGCCACTCGTCGGTCTCACACCCGTGCTCCGTCATATCCGGCCACACACCGGTCGCGATGCCGAGGTCGACCGCCCGCAGGACCTCGACCGCGACACCCTGGCGCTCCAGGATGCCGGTACCGAGATCGATCAGCCCCTGGCCGCGGGTCGCAGTGTCCAGCACCAGCTGCCACGGCCTTTCTGCCGGCTTGTGGCTCCCAGTCGAGCAGAACTCGAACGTCTCCGCCCGGCGCGTTCGGCCACCTGCCTGATCCGTCCGCCACCCGTGCCGTCTCGCTCCAGCACAATGGACCGGTAGCTCACGTCGCGACCATCGGCCATGAGCAACCTGACGGGATTGATCCTCAACTGACAGCCAACCGACTCGTCGGTTCCCCGCAGGGCCTCTGCCAGAGGCGAGACCATCTCCGCCAGATCCCATGACGAAGACCTGAAAGCGAACCGGCCGGCGCTGGGCAAGCCGGCCAGGCGGAAGACGATGCCGATGTCCGGCTTCGGGCCGACACCCGTCCTCGCCGCTGCCCTCCTCTCGGGCCAGGTGGTGCCACATCCGCAGGGCAGCGCAGATCGGCTCGCGGGCCGGATGAAGCGACCGCCATCGCAAACGTGATCGAAGCCGCGTGCTCCTCGCCTCACCATCCGCAAGGAGAGCGATTCCGGGCCATCGAGCACGATCGACAGGCTGGTCCGCTCAGTGGCTACCTGGTACTTCTCGCCCGCCGAAACCAGCCGTGACGTAGTCGGGTCGCCGAGCGAAGCTGCAATCCGTTCGGCGATGTCCCGGGTCGCAACCGTGAAGCTCCATGTGCGGCCCGCGCCTACCCCTCCGAGCTCATCATTGTTCTGGCCGTGGCGACTTGAACCGGATTGCGGCGCGCCTGCCTTCGTATCCTTGGCTTCGGTTGCGGACGTGATCGAGGCAGATGACATGGGACCTCCGCTTGCCGGTCAATGGGAGGTCCAAGCATCCAGGGAGATCCACGATTTGGTGCGGCCGCGAAATGCGGGTAGGCGACCCACGACCCACAGTTCGCAGGCCGCCCACCACGTCAGGCCGCTCGGTCGAAGCCAGCCTGGTCGACCACGGGCACCCACGGGTCGGGCTGGTCGAGCCAGTGGATCTCCACCCGGCTGGGCCCGTCGAACGTGTTGTAGCCGCGGCGGCCCTTTGTCACGACAAATCGCCGGATCACCAACCGCAGCAGATCACGGCGAAGCGGGAGATCAGCCTTCTCCCAGGCATCCCGAATCTGCGAGTCCTCGGTAAGGAAGTTGACATCCAGACGCTTCGGCGTCGCTTCGGCTACCCGCTTCTTCGCGTTCTCCAGCACCGCTCGCGCTTCTAGCTGGAGCCTCGGCAGATGCGTGTCGAACGGCGGGTCGAAGAGCCCGGATGCCTGCTGCTCCGCCAACCGCTTGATGCCGGCTTCCGCCGTCTTCAACGCTGCGATGGCGTCCGCGAGTGCAGCCGCGTTCTCCGGCTGCTGCAGGCCTGCCCACCGTTCAGCCGCGATCAACAGCAGCGGATCGTCCGGTGCGGCCACGTTCATCCGGGAGAACCAGGCTTCCGTGACGTATGCCTCAACGCAGTCGCGGTCCACACAAACCGGAGCTGGGCAGTGATCGCCCTGCACCGCCCGCCAACACCGGTAGTTGTTCGAGTCCGCCGCTGCACCGCTGTGGCAGCCGTGGCACTTCACCGCGTCAGTGAGGAGTTTCCGCACAGCCCCCTTGCGCGCGGCTTGGTCGGGTGTCATGAAGGCGAATCCAGCAGCCACCTGCCGGGCCCGGGTCAGGAGATCGTGCGGAATCGGCTCGACCCCATCCGCGAACACGCCGACGCGGTTTCCCTCACTGTCCCGGTATGCCTGAAAGCGCCCCTGCGTCGACTCGTGCCGTCGCGGGGCCACCTGCCAACCCTCGTACACGGGGTTACGAAGGATGCGGCAGATCGCATTCGCCTGCCATCCCCCTCCGCTGGGGCCCGGTATCGGATTCGGACCGGAGTTGAGCCCCTTCGCGACGGCCCGCTGCGAGAATCCGTCAGCAATGCAGCTCACGATGTGCAGCACGATCCGCCACTCCTCGGGGACGTGGTGGAGCTTTCGCGCCTTGTCAGCACGCAGGCCGTACGGCGCCATCTGTGTCCACTTGCCCCGGGCCCGGTCCGCCGCCCTGGCCGACTTGACGTTGTACGAGAGCCGCACGGAGTACTCACGTGCCTGCTCCGCACGGTCGATGATCCACCGTCGGTCCCGCTCGACCGAGCTGTCGAGCCCGTCGTAGTCGAAGATCACCCGGGCCTTGCCGAGGATCGGCCCGATGTCGTCGATGCCCTTACGGGTGAAACGGTCCAGGTATGCGCACCAGAGGGCGGGCACCTCACCGGCCAGAACCGCGGCGAGCGCCTTGTCGAACTCCGGTCGTTCGACGTCGCTCCAGGCGGAGAGGTTGTCCACCCATACGTGGCGGACGCGGTAGCCCTCGCGGGCGGCCCAAGCGCGACCACTGTCTTCCTGGGCCTGGATGGAGGTCAGGTCTCGGGGGTCTTCATGGCGAACCACGCGCGATTTGCGCAGGTAGAGGTCGACGCACGGCAGGTCGGACATCACTCGGCTTCCGTTCGGGGCGGGCCATCATGGCACGCATTTCCGGCTGACAGAGTGTTCCGCCGACCCACACCGGACCGACCAACGTGAGAATGTCCGCGTCCATGACCTTCGAGTAGATGACCGGCCACTCGTCGGTCTCCCACCCGTGCTCCGTCATGTCCGGCCACACACCGGTCGCGATGTCGAGGTCGACCGCCCGCAGGACCTCGACCGCGACGCCCTGGCGCTCCAGGATGCCGGTACTGAGGTCGATCAGTCCCTGGGTGTGGCTCCTCTCGGGAGACCGCTTGAGCGTGCAGTTGATGACGAGGGCACGCAGGTCGCCGTACGTCGCTGTCGTCTCCGTCATGGCCGTATCTCCTTCGCACGCCGCATCCGGCAGGCCGGTCCGCGGCCGGCCCACTCCGTGCCCGCCGTGCCCGCCTTGCCCACTGCCGTCCAGTTCATCAGTTCCGCATTCCCGGCACCGGACGAGCCGGGCGACACGCACGAGAACGATTCCCATGGGTACGCGCATTCGACCGATCGGATGACTTTCACACCCCACGCCGTCAGCACACCGCGCAGAAGGCCCCTGCCGGATTCCGTGTACTTACCATGATGCGCCGTGAGTGCCCTGCAAATCGGGGCTTCCGACTCCAGAAACGGCTGAGTGAATGAGATCAAGGATCCGTGGTCGGCTTCGGGCCTGGGCCACCGTCAGTGTCGCAGTCGCGGTCGTGGCGGGCACAGCTGCCGCCGCACCCGCCGAGAGCCCGCACGGCGGCCTCGGGCCCGACATCACGGCGATCATGAACAAGCCCGCGTACAAGAACGCGCAGTGGGGTCTGCTGGAGACCGACCCCGAGAGCGGGCGGGTCATCC
The DNA here is from genome assembly GCF_057158765.1 of Kitasatospora sp. NEAU-69. Taxonomy (NCBI): domain Bacteria; kingdom Bacillati; phylum Actinomycetota; class Actinomycetes; order Kitasatosporales; family Streptomycetaceae; genus Kitasatospora; species Kitasatospora sp. NEAU-69. Next base: position 155,157 of record NZ_JBWXUE010000019.1, on the reverse strand, counting down.
ACTCCATGTACCCCGACCAGTTCTTCATGCCGGGTTCGACCATCAAGCTGATCACCATCTCCGGTGCCTGGCACGCACTCGGCCCGGACCACCGCTTCACCACGCCGGTGAACGCGATCGGCCACCTCGACGGATCGACCCTCACCGGGAACCTGGCGCTCGTCGCCCAGGGCGACCTCACCATGGGCGGCCGGACCAAGCCGGACGGGTCGGTCGACTTCACCCCCATCGACCACACCTACGCCGCCGACATCCCGGGCGCCACCCTCACGCCGGAGGACCCGCTCGCCGGCCTCGACCAGATCGCCCAGCAGGTCCACGACTCGGGCATCACCACGGTCAACGGCGATGTCGTCATCGACTCGCGGCTGTTCACGCCCCCGCCGATCACCCCCCAGCCGACGCCCCTGATCATCAACGACAACGTCATCGACCTGCTGAGCACGCCGACCTCCCCCGGCCAGCCCGCCCAGCTGACCTGGCGCCCCCAGGTCGCGCCGTACCAGGTCACCTCCAACGTCCGGACGGTGGCCGCCGGCGGCACCACCGACATCGAGGTCACGACGTCGCCCGACGGCACGGCGATCACGCTCTCCGGCACGATCGCCGCCGACGCCCAGCCCACCCTGAAGATCTCCCAGATCCAGGACCCCAACGCCTTCGGGCGCACCGCCCTGATCGAGGCCCTGGGCCGCGCCGGGGTCACCGTCACCGCCCCGCCGACCGGGCCCAATCCGGACAACAGCACGCTGCCCGCCTCGTACGCCGGCGATCCCCAGGTGGCCGCCTTCGTCTCACCGCCGTACCGCGACTACGCCAAGCTGATCCTGAACGTCAGTCACAACCTCGGTGCCAACCTGGCCCTGTGCAACATGGCCACGAACCGCGGCAGCAAGGACTGCTTCGACGGCTTCCCGGTCATCCACGACTTCCTCGCCAACACGGCGAACGTCGACCCGACCCAGTTCCAGATGGCGGACGGCCGCGGTGACGTTCCGGTCGACCGCGTCACGCCCACCGGGCTCAACCAGCTGCTCACCTACTGGCTGCGCACCCCCGACGCGGACGCGTTCCGCACCTCACTGCCGATCCTCGGCGTGTCCGGCACGGGCGCTCTCTTCTGCACCACCGACTGCCCGGCCAAGGGCAAGGTCTTCGCCAAGCCCGGCACCATCATCGGCGGCGACCTGCTCAACCAGCAGATCGCCATCAACGCGCAGACGTACGCGGGCTACCTGCAGGCGGACGACGGCCACCTCTACACCTTCTTCATCGGCGTCAACGGCGCGGCGGCGCCGGACATCCAGGGGTTCTTCAACACCAACGACGACGTCGACGAGATCGCCGTCCTCCTCCAGCAGGAGGCCTGCGCGGAACGCGGCGCCGGCCGCGCGCAGCACAAGGCCGTCACGCCCGCGAGAAAGCCCCTCGACCTGAGCATTCACCAGTAGGGCCACCGGTACCGGGATCAACCGGCAACGAGGCTCCCAGGCGGTCGGGCGAGATGTGTCTCACGTCTCAACCGGCCGGCCTGGGAGCCTCGTTGCTCGTCCATGTGCGGTGCGGTCCGTCAGTGGCCGCCGGCGTCGATGACCTCGACGTCCGTGATGTTGCGCTCGATCTCCGCGAGCGGCAGCGAGACGCTGAGCGCCCAGTAGTAGACGACGAGCGCAAGCACGATCACGACCGCGATGTCCCACCAGAGCGGCAGGTTCTTCGTCGCGCCGGCGCCGAACTGGCCCTGCCAGGAGATCAGGCCCATCCCGACCAGGTAGACCGGCAGCCACTGGCCGGCCCGGAAGTCCATCCGCGGCGCTCCCGGCAGGTTCTTGGCCTGCGCGTACGCGGCGTAGGAGCCGAGCAGCAGGTAGCCGATCAGGATCGACAGGCCGAGCCGCCAGAGCGTGTTCCAGCCGGCCCAGTAGATCACCAGGCTGGCGATGGCGAAGGCGATCGGCGAGATGATCTCGCCGGCCGGGAGCCGGTACGGGCGGTCGGCGTCCGGCATCCGCTTGCGCAGCACGCCGAAGGCGAGCGGGGCGCCTGCGTACATCAGCACGACGGCGGAGGTGATGAAGCTGACCAGCTGCTGCCAGCTGGGGAACGGCAGGAAGCAGAGCACACCGGCGACGAAGGCGATGAGCAGGCCGAGCCACGGCACCGAGCGCCGGTCGGTGGCCTGCAGGGTGCTGGGGGCGTAGCCGTTGCGGCTCAGGCCGTAGGTGATCCGGGAGCTGGAGGTGATGTAGACCAGGCCGGTGCCGCCGGGCGAGATGATCGCGTCGATGTAGAGCAGCGAGGCCAGCCAGCCCAGCCCGATCAGCGTCGCGAGACCGGCGAACGGGCCGCTGATGCCGGTGTAGCTGAGGTTGCCCCAGCCGTGCGCGAAACTGGCGGCCGGCATCGCTGCGATGAAGACCACCTGGAGCAGGATGTAGATGATGCTGCCGAGCAGTACCGAGCCGAGGACGGCGCGCGGGATGTCCCGGCGCGGGTGGGTGCTCTCCCCCGCCCACTGGATCGCCTGCTCGAACCCGAGCAGCGCGAAGATCACGCCGCTGGTGCTGATCGCCGTCAGCACACCACGCGCGCCGAACGGCGCGAAGCCCTGCGAGGTGAAGTTACTGCCGTGGAACTCCGTGGTCGCGAAGACCAGGATGGTGAGCAGCGGAATCGCGACCTTCCACCAGGTCGCCGCGCTGTTGGTGTGCGCGAGCCAGCGGACGCCGAGGAAGTTGATCGCCACGAAGAGCGCGAGCAGCAGCGCCGCGACGAAGAATCCGGAGGTGGTCAGCGTGCCGTTCTTGTGCTGGAAGCCGTCGGCCCAGGACCAGTGCCGGGCGTAGCCGATCATCGCCTGCACCTCGATCGGGGCGATGGTGGACGCCTGGAGCCAGGTGAACCAGCCGAAGGACATGCCGGTGAAGCCGCCGAAGGCGTAGTGCGGGTAGCGCGCGGTGCCGCCGGCGACCGGGAACATGCCGCCGAGCTCGGCGTGCACCAGCGCCAGCAGCACGATGGCCACCGCGCCGATGCCCCAGGAGAGCAGGGCGGCGGGCCCGGCGGCCGTGACGGCCTTCTCGGCGCCGAACAGCCAGCCGGAGCCGATGATCGCTCCGACCGAGGCCCAGAGCAGGCCGATCAGCCCGACCTCGCGGCGCAGCGCGTGCCGCGGGCCGTTGGGCGGAGAGGTGGACAACGGGTCGGCCGATGCCATGGCGTGGTCTCTTCCAGCTGACGTGGGCCTCGCCGGGCTGACGAGGGGCAACCTGACGCTGCCGTAGATCGGACCGGGCGTCAGTACTCCACGCGGTGACGGACCCGCACCGCCACCCGTCCGGAGGAGCGCCGCTCACGCGGACGGCGGACGGGCGGTGGCAGGCGCACGGCCGGTGGCGGGCTCCTGACGCAGTGCACGGCGAACCGGTACGCGGCGGGGGTCGATCGGGTCCGATCGGCTAGGCTCGTTCGCTGGTGAGCCGGGAAGCCTGGTCGGCATCGAGTGCAGCGTCGACCATGCCCACGTGCCCTGGAGGCCCGATGCCCCCCGCCACCACCCGCGGTGCCACCACCCGCAACGCCACGTCCAGCAGCCCGGGTCCGACCGGAGAGACCGGCAGCACCGCCAACCCCGCCGCACACAAGGCCCGTTCGGCCACCGGCCCCCGGCCGCCCGGCGGCGCTGCCTGGCGGCGCGAGGCACTGCGCACCAACCTCTGGCTGGTCCCGGCCGCCGAGGCGGTGGCCGCCGTCGCGCTGTTCGGGCTGACCATCGCGGTGGACCGGGCCGCGTACGACGGCAGGATCAGGCTCTCCGACTGGCTGCTGAGCGGGACGGCCGATGCGGCGCGGCAGATCCTGACCACGGTCGCCGCCGCGATCATCACGGTCGTGGGACTCGTCTTCTCGATCACCATCGTCGTACTGACCCTCGCCTCAACCCAGTTCGGCCCCCGCATGCTGCGCAACGTGATCCGCGATCGCGGCACCCAGCTGACGCTCGGCACCTTCGTCGCGAGCTTCCTCTACACCGTCCTGGTGCTGGTCGCGGTGAGTCCCGGTGGGCACGGGGACTTCGTCCCGCACCTGTCGATCACCATCACGCTCGGGCTGACCGCGGTCGACCTCGCCGTCCTGGTCTACTTCATCCACCACATCGCCACGCTGATCCAACTCCCCCAGGTGGTGGCCTCGGTGGCGACCGATCTGGCCGGCGCGATCGAGCAGCAGGGCGGCGGCGACAGCGGTCCGCCACCGGGATACGACTGCGGGCCGGACGCCGCCGAACTGCTGCGGCTGATCGACCGGACCGGCGCGGTGATCCCCACGCCCGAGAGCGGATACCTCCAGTACCTCAAGCACGAGCAGCTGATAGCGCTCGCGGCCGAGGCCGACGCGGTGCTCCATCTCCCCTACCGGCCGGGGCACTTCCTGGTCCGCGGCCGGCCGCTGGCGGTGGTCTGGCCGGCCTCCGCGGCGCCCGCGCTGACCGGCCGGCTGGCCCGGCTGCAGGTCACCGGCCCGTACCGGACGCTCACCCAGGACGTCTCCTTCGGCGTCGACCAGCTGGTGGAGATCGCCATCCGGGCGCTCTCCCCCGCCGTCAACGACACCTTCACGGCGCTGACGTGCATCGACTGGCTGAGCGACTGCCTGTGCCGGATCACGCACGGCTGGCACCCGCGCCGGGTGCACCGCGACCGGGCCGGCCGGATCCGGGTGATCGCCGCGCAGCCCGCCTACGACCGGCTGGTGCAGCGGGCTTTCGAGAAGATCCGGCAGTCCTCGGCCGGCATGCCGGCCGTGATGATCCGCCAACTGGAGTCGCTCTGCCGGGTCCTGGAACAGACCGAGCACCCGGGGCGCCGCCAGGTGCTGCTGGACCAGGGGGCGATGATCTGGCGCGGCTGCGAGGAGTCGGTCTCGGAGCCGGCCGACCGGCGGGACGTCCAGGCGCGGTACGCCGCGCTGCTGGACCTCGGTGAGTCGCTCGACACGTCACTCGCCGAGTCGCTCGACGGGCCGTGACGCCGCGCCCGTTCAGGCCGTGCTGTACCAGTCCCAGTCGAGCCCCAGATCCGGCACCTGGCCCTCGCGCGAGGCGATGGTGATCAGCGGGCGGTCCTTCCACACCTGCGGATCGTTCTCGCGCCGGCAGAGCAGCACCCGGGCGTGGTCGGTGTTCGAGACCAGGACCAGCACCGCCTCCTTGCGCAGCGCCTCGAACACCGCCGGGTCCGGATCGGCGAGCGCCGCACGCAGCCGGGCCCGGTCGTCGAGGCGCAACCGGCCGCGGTCGCCGTAACCGAGCGGGCGGGTCTCGGCGGTGGCTCTGGCCTCGCCCCGGGAGAGCGTCATCATCGCCAGCAGGGTCGGGATCCGGCCCGGGTCGGTGACCCCCTCGCCCTGCGCGGCCCGGTAGACGGCGAGGCCGACCAGGGCGCGAACGGCGTCCAGATCGGCCCCGGCGACCCGGGGATCGTGGGAGGCGGACCAGAGCGTCAGCCCGAGCGCCCAGTGCATGGAGACGTCCAACGCGGCGGCGTTTCCCATCAGCGCGGCGTCGACCTCCCACCACCAGCGCGGATCGCCCTGCGACGCCTCGACCTCCGGTTCCAGTTCGTGCACAGCACACCTCACTCCTGGTGTGCGCACCGCGGTTCCTGTCGTGAGCTGTCGTGGTGCGCAACCCCTATCGTGCTGCGCCGCGCCGTGCGGTGTCCGGCAATCCGGCAAACCCACGATTGCGGGCTGCCGGAAGGGCGTTGACCGGTTTCTCAGGTCAGGCTCAGGACGAGCGCGGCATCAGGCTCGGCTCCGCCTCAGCCGGTCTGACCGTAGAGGCGCTCGACGTGCAGCTTCACGAGCAGCCGGCGGTCACGGACCATCACCGAGCGGAACTCGTCCCAGTTTGGGTGCTCGCCGCGGGCCGCGCGGTAGTGGTCGACGAGCTCCTCGACGGCCGCGTCGTCCGGCGCGGCGGCGACCGCCGTGAGTTCGACGGTGCCCTCGGCCACCGCCCAGGTCCAGAAGTCCTCACTCGTCACGTGCAGGCTCGCGCGCGGGTCGCGGGCGAGGTTCCTGGCCTTCGCGCGGTCGGCGGTGGTGGAGACCCGGATCAGGTCGCGCGCCGGGTCGTAGTGGTAGTTCACGTTGGACAGCTGCGGCCGTCCGTCGTGCTTCAGGGTGGCCAGCACCCCGGCGTTGCGGGCAGCGATGAGATCACGGATCGCGGCGTCGTCCGCCATGGTCCCCTCCAGGTCATGGATGGATCTGTCTGGTCTGTCACCGAACTGCTGTGCGCCTTGAACTGCTGCGCGCCTTGCTCTGTTCCCCCGCTCTGTCGCCACAGTAGCGGGCGGGGCGGGGATCGGCGGGCGGGATCGGGCCGGACGGAACGCGTCTCCCGTGGCCGGTGGCAACCATGCCGACCGGAGGCGGCGGCCGGGACTGGAGACGCCTCCCGCGATCGGAGGTGTCTGCACGGAGGACCGCTGCGCTGCCGTGATTCGCATGTGATGTCGGCGATGCGGGGTTGTTATCAGTGTGATGATCCGTCTAGTCTCCGTGCAGCTCGCTTGTAGCGGGCGCCCGAGCGCGGTACGCCGAATCCTGCCCACCGCGTCTTACGGGACCTCGACCACGACCTCGGGGCAGGAGCGGGGGACCCAGGTTCAGTGCCGACTCCCCTCGGCTAGGGGTGAAGCCGCCCAGCGGAGCGATCCGCGACGGCGGCCGGGCCACCTCCCGGTCCGAACCCGACAGCTCACCTCGAAGGCGTGCGGAGAGGTACGTTCCATGGTCTTTTCCGGTTCCGGCCGCCACCGTCGCCCGTCCCAGGCCGACCGCGCCGTCGCCGCCGCGGGCGTGGCGAGCGTCGGCCTCGCCCTGCCGCTGCTGACCGCCGCGAGCGCACACGCCGCCACGCCCACCACCTGGGACGCGGTCGCGCAGTGCGAGACCGGGGGCAACTGGAGCGCCAACGCGGGCGACGGGTTCTACGGCGGCCTGCGGATCACCCAGCGCACCTGGGACGCGAACGGCGGCGACCAGTACGCCTCCGACGCCGACCACGCGAGCCGGGGCCAGCAGATCACGGTCGCCGAGCGGATCCTGGCCGCCGAGGGGCCGAATGCCTGGGGCAGCTGCGCGACGACGGCGGGGCTGGGCCAGACCGGACCGACGACGCCGTCCCCCGCACCGAGCACTCCCACGCCGGGTACGTCCGCGCCGAGCACCCCCGCGCAGACCCCGCCGACTCAGAGCACTCCGACTCAGAGCGCCCCGACCCAGGGTGCTCCCACCCAGAGCGTCCCGACCCAGAGCAGTGCGGCCCCGAGCGCTCCCACCCAGAGCACGGCCGCGCCGAGCACTCCCACCCAGACGCTGACGAACCAGCCGCAGCAGCCCCAGAGCCAGCCGACGACGCCGCCGGCCACCGCGCCCGGCATCACCACGCCGGCTCAGCCGGCCGCCCCGGCCACGACGCCCACCCAGGCGACCACCCCGGCGGCCCCGGGCCTCCAGCCCCCCAGCGCCGCCACCACCACGCCGGCCAACACCACCACGCCGGGTACCCCCGGCACCCCCTCCGCCGGGCCGAGCACCCCCACCGCCGCACCGACGACGCCCCCGGCCACCACCACGCCGGGTACCCCCGGCACCCCCTCCGCCGGGCCGAGCACCCCCACCGCCGCACCGACGACGCCCCCGGCCACCACCACACCGGCCACGCCCAGCACCACCACGCCGGCGGCGCCCACGACCACCCCCGGCACGAGCGCCGTCCCCACCGCGCCGTCCGCCCCGGCCCCGACGCCCAGCGCGCCGACCACCTCACCGGTCCTCTCGCCGAGCATCATGCTCAACGCGTTCAGCGTGTTCGGTCCGGCGACTACCCCCGCGCCCGCCCCGGCGGTGCCGAGCTACCCGGACGCACCCGTCCCCGCGCCGACCACCGCACCGACCGCACCCGCGGCACCGGCACCGGCACCCGCGACCCCAGCGCCCGCGGCCGGTACGCCCGGCGCCTACACCGTCCAGTCCGGCGACAACCTGTACGACATCGCCAGCGCCCACCACGTCGGCAGCTGGCAGCAGCTGTACCAGGACAACCTCGGCACCGTCGGCCAGAACCCCGACCTGATCCTCCCCGGCCAGCAGCTGCACCTCTCCTGACACCGGGCCACACGCGTCGAGGTCGGTCCTTGCCAGGGCCGGCCTCGACGCCAGCGCATCGGACGATCCGTCACAATGGCCCCATGTCCCGACGCACCAACCGCTCGCCCCGGCCCCGCCCCACCACTTCAGGCTCCGGCCCCGGCCTCGTGCCGACCGCCGCCTGCCCGTGCGGCCTGCCCGCGAACTACGGCGACTGCTGCGGCCGGCTGCACCGCGGCGAGGCTCAGGCAGCGACGCCCGAGCAGCTGATGCGCTCGCGGTTCAGCGCCTTCGCCGTCCAGGACGCGCCCTACCTGCTGCGCAGCTGGCACCCGGACACCCGCCCGCCTGCCATCGACTTCTCGCCCGAGCTGCGCTGGGTGCGCCTGGAGATCCTCGGCAGCACCGACGGCGGCCCGTTCCACACCGAGGGCACGGTCGAGTTCCGCGCGCACTACCGCGAGCACGGCGAGCCCGGCGCGTTGCACGAGAACAGCCGCTTCCTGCGCCACGAGGGCGCCTGGGTCTACCTCGACGGCGTCATCAGCGAGGACTGACCGAGACCGCGCGCGCAGAGCGACCGGCCCGGAACCGAGGAGAGACGACGTGGCGCAACTGCCGCTGGACGAGCACATCCGCAGCCTCCCGCACGGCATCCTGTTCACCACCGTCCACTTCACCGACGAGAGCGGCCATCCGGTGCTGCTGAAGTCGGTCTACGACCCGGACGTCTGGCAGTTCGCCGGTGGCAACCTCGAAGCGGGCAGCGACCCGTGGGAGTGCGCGCGGCGGGAGGTGCAGGAGGAGACCGGCCTCGTGCTGCCCGCGCACCCGGTGCCGCCGCTGCTCGCGCTGCTCTTCATCGCCGAGTCGCAGCCGTGGCCGTTCAAGGTCGGCGTGGTCTTCGACGGCGGGTCGCTCTCGCCGGCTCAGCTCGCCGCGATCCGGCTCGACCCGGCCGAGCACACCGACTTCGCGGTCCGCCCGCTCACCGAGTGGCGCACCGAGCTGCGCCCGAACCGGCTCGCACTGGTCGAGGCGGTCGCCGAGGCCCGCCGCACCGGCCGCGCGAGTTACCTCACCCTGCCACTCCCGGCCCCTCGCCAGGGCGACTGACCCCCGCCCGGCGCCCGACCGCTCAGCACCTGCCCGACCGCTCCTGCCCGATCATTCGCGATGCGTCATCCGGAAGGACCCACCGTCATGCAGCTCTCCGCAGCGGACCAGCACCGGCGCGGCACCGTGTTCCGCGAACTCCACGCCGCCCCAGGCGCGTTCGTGATCCCCAACCCGTGGGACGCGGGCAGTGCCCGGCTGCTCGGCGGGCTCGGCTTCCACGCGCTGGCGACCACCAGCGCCGGGCTGGCCTTCTCGCTCGGCCGCGCGGACGGGGCGAACCTGGTCAGCCGGGAGGAGACGCTGGCGAACGCCCGCGAGATCGTCGCCGCCACCGAGCTGCCGGTCGCCGCCGACCTGGAGAACGGCTTCGGCGCGACGACCGAGGAGGTCGCGACGACGATCCGGCTCGCCGCGGCGGCCGGGCTGGTCGGCGGCTCGATCGAGGACGCCACCGGCGACCCGGCCGCGCCGATCCACTCCTTCGACACCGCGGTCGAGCGGATCGAGGCGGCCGTCGCGGCCGCCCGCTCGCTCGACTTCCCGTTCACCGTCACGGCCCGCGCCGAGAACTTCCTGCACGGCCGCCCGGACCTCGACGACACGATCCGGCGCCTGCAGGCCTTCGAGGCGGCCGGTGCCGACGTGCTCTTCGCCCCCGGCCTGCCCGACGCCGACGCGATCCGGACCGTCTGCGCCGCGGTCTCCCGCCCGGTCAACGTGCTGGCCGTCGGCGCCGCCGCCGAGCTGACCGTCACCCAGCTCGCCGAGCTCGGCGTGCGCCGGATCAGCCTGGGCTCCGCGCTCCCCCGCCTCGCCCTGGCCGCGGTCCGGCGGGCGGCCGAGGAGATCCAGGGTAAGGGCGGGTTCTCCTTCACCGCCGAGACCCTGCCGTACGCCGAGGTGAACGGGCTGATGCAGCCGGAGGCGTGATCACCGCCCGCCAGGCCGGCGAGCGGCGCAGTCCGCCAGCCGGGCGAGTCCGCGTTGGCCCATCCCGAACGGCGGTGGAAAGCTCGAAGCACCAGCTTTCCCGTGCCACCCGAGGAGCGCCGCGATGTCCGAGCGAGGATCGTCCCGGGCGGGGGCTGCCGGCCGGGCGCCCGCCGTGGCCGGGCCCGAGCAGCTGCGCAACGTCGTCCTGGTCGGCGTCAGCGGGTCCGGCAAGACCACGCTGACCGAGTCCCTGGCGTTCGCCGCCGGCGCGCTCACCAGGGCGGGCCGGGTGACCGACGGCAGCACGGTCTCCGACCACGAGGAGATCGAGCACCAGCAGCAGCGCTCGGTCCGGCTCTCCCTGGTGCCGATCGAGTGGCAGGGCGTCAAGATCAACCTGCTCGACCCGCCCGGCCACGGCGACTTCGCGGGCGAGCTGCGCGCGGCCCTGCACGCGGCGGACGCCGCCGTCTTCACCGTCTCGGCCACCGACCTCGCCACCGCCGATCCGGTGACCGGGCCGGGCCGCGCGCTCTGGGACGAGTGCGCGGCGGCCGGCCTGCCGAGGGCCATCGCCATCACCCATATGGACGCGGCCAGGGCGGACTTCGACGAGCTGCTGGCCGTCGCCCGGCAGGCGTTCGGCAACGGCCACCCGGACGCCGTGCAGCCGCTGGACCTGCCGGTGCGCAGCAAGGGCCGGCTGAGCGGCACGGTCGAGCTGATCTCCGGCGAGACCCACGGCGAGGCCGGGTCACCGCCGGACACCGGGCCCGCCCGCGAGGGCCTGGTCGAGGCGATCGCGGGCGAGGACGACGAGCTGCTGGAGCGCTACCTGGGCGGCGAGGAGCTCGACCCCGGCACGCTCACCCGCGGCCTGCGCGGCGCGGTGCTGCACGACGCGATCCACCCGGTGCTGCCGATCGCCGAGGACGGCACCGGCGTGCCGGACCTGCTCGACCTGATCGTCTCCTCGTTCCCCGCCCCGACCGACCGCCCGGGTCCGGTCCCGGCGGGCGGGTCCGAGCCGTTGCCCTGCGACCCGGCCGCGCCGTTGGTCGCGCAGGTGGTCCAGAACACCGGCGACCCGTACGTCGGACGGCTCAGCCTGGTCCGGGTCTTCGCCGGCACCCTCCACCCGGACCTGCTGGTGCACGTGGCCGGCGCACCGCCCGAGGCGCCCGATCCGGCGGACGAGCCGGCGCCCGAACCGGTGGACGAGCGGATCGCCGGTCTGACCAGCCCGTTCGGCAAGCAGCAGCGCGCCGTGCCGGAGGCGGTGGCGGGCGACCTGGTCTGCGTCGGCAAGCTGAGCTCGGCCCGGGTCGGCGACACGCTCTCCGACCCGGCCGCACCGACCGTGCTCGCGCCCTGGCCGCTGCCGGAGCCGCTGCTGCCGCTGGCGATCGAGGCCCACAGCCGCAGCGACGAGGACAAGCTCGCGCAGGGCCTGGCCCGGCTGATCGCGCACGACCCGACGGTGCGGCTCGAACAGAACGCCGCCACCCGCCAGTTGGTGCTCTGGTGCACCGGCGAGGCGCACGCGGCGGTGGTGCTCCACCAGCTGGGCACGGTGCACGGGGTCCAGGTCGACCAGGTGCCGTACCGGGTCGCGCTGCGCGAGACCTTCGCCGCACCGGCGACCGGGCACGGGCGGCTGGTCAAGCAGTCCGGCGGGCACGGCCAGTACGCGATCTGCGAGCTGCTGGTCGAGCCGCTGCCGGGCGGCAGCGGCTTCGAGTTCGTCGACAAGGTGGTCGGCGGCTCGGTGCCCCGGCACTTCATCCCGTCGGTCGAGAAGGGCGTGCGCGCGCAGCTGGAGCACGGCGTGGGCGACGGCCACCCGCTCGTCGACGTCCGCGTCACGCTGGTGGACGGCAAGGCGCACTCGGTGGACTCCTCGGACGCCGCGTTCCAGACCGCCGGCGCGCTGGCGCTGCGCGACGCGGCCGGTCAGACCGGCCTGCGGCTGCTCGAACCGGTGGCCCGGGTCGGCGTGCTGGTACCGGACGACTACCTCGGCAGCGTCTTCAGCGACCTGTCCGTCCGCCGCGCCCGGGTGCTCGGCACCGAACCGGCCGGCCCGGGGCGCAGCCTGCTGCACGCCGAGGTGCCGGAGCTCGAACTGACCCGATACGCGGTGGACCTGCGCTCGCTCTCGCACGGCACCGGCTCGTTCACCCGGTCCCCGCTGCGCTACGAGCCGATGCCGCACGCGCTGGCCGAGAAGGCGGCCAAGGCGGAGCAGGACGACGCGCACTGAGGCGCCCCGCCCTGCTCCCCGAGCGGATCAGCGCTCGCCGCCGGCCTCGGCCCAGTACTGCGCGCACTGGCCCACCAGCGCGACCATGTCGGGCGCCGCCGTGTCCGCGGCCAGCTCGCGGTAGTGGGTCGCAATGGTGATCACCATCCGCTCCGGAAGCAGCCAGTCGGCCGCGAAGTCCGGCACCGCGAAGCTGCGGGCCGCCGCCAGCGCGTCCACGCCGTCCGCGTGGCACCGCTCGGCGTGCAGCCGCAGCAGCTCCAGGTACTCGCGCATGAGCCGCGCCTCGGCCACCGTGCAGACCGGTCCGTGGCCCGGCACCACGATCTCCGGCTCCAGGCCGAGCACCAGGTCGAGCGCGGCGATCACACCGGGCAGCGAGGCCCAGGTGACCGGGTGGTGGCCGACGAAGAGGATGTCGCCGGTGAAGACGGTGGCCAGGCTCGGCACGTGCACCATCAGATCGCCCACCGAGTGCGCCGGGCCGACGCCGATCAGCCGCACCTCGGTGCCGTCCGGGCCGCCGACGTGCAGCACCCGCTCGCCGGTGAAGGTCTCCGTCGCCTGCCGCAGCCGCACCCCGGAGAAGTCGAACGGGAACTTGGCCCGGAAGTACGCGCCGAGCGGGGCGTCCGGGTCGCTCTGCCGCAGCAGCGTGGAGACCTGCTCGGGCGAGGGCTCGTGGCAGATCGCGTACGCGGTGGCCGCGGTGGCGATCACCGGCAGCTCCTCGGGCAGCACCTGCAGGCCCCAGCAGTGGTCGCCGTTCGCGTGGGTGAGCGCGGCGGCCTCGATGGTGAGGCCGGGCAGCAGCTGCTCGACCCGGGCCAGCACCCCCTCGGTGAGCGCGGGGGTGTACGGCGTGTCGATCAGCAGCGCCCGGTCGCCGTCCACGATCAGGCCGCAGTTCGCCCAGCCCCAGCGGTCGGTCTCGGCGGGCACGTGGGCCAGCACCCGGGCCGCGCCGTCGGCCGTCAGTTCCCGCAGTTCCCCTCCGGTGAACTCCGCCAACGCCGTCTCGGACTGCTGCATACTCGGGGCTCCCCACCACTTCGACCGTGCGACCTTCGCACCTGCGCGTCGCATGATCGCACACATAGAAGCCCAGCTCAGCCCGCGCCCCCGACTACCCCTGGTCCGTCAGCATGCGCACGGCCTGCTCCCGCATCTCGACCTTGCGCACCTTGCCGGTGACGGTCATCGGAAACGCGTCCACCAGGTGGAGGTAGCGCGGGATCTTGTAGTGCGCGAGCCGCCCGGTGCAGTACGCGCGCAGCGCCTCGACGGTCAGCTCGGGCGCCCCGGGCCGCAGCCGGACCCAGGCCATCAGCTCCTCGCCGTACTTCGCGTCCGGCACCCCGATCACCTGGGCGTCCAGCACGTCGGGGTGGGTGTAGAGGAACTCCTCGACCTCGCGCGGGTAGACGTTCTCGCCGCCGCGGATCACCATGTCCTTGATCCGCCCGGTGATCGCGAGGAACCCGTCCTCGTCCATCACCGCGAGGTCGCCGGTGTGCATCCAGCCGTCCGGGTCGATCGCCTCGGCGGTCTTCGCCGGCTCCTCCCAGTAGCCGAGCATCACCGAGTAGCCGCGGGTGCAGAGCTCGCCGGTCGTGCCGCGCGGCACGGTCGCGCCGCTCGCCGGGTCGATCACCTTGACCTCCAGGTGCGGCCCGACCCGGCCGACCGTGGAGACCCGCTGCTCGAAGCCGTCCTCGGTCCTGGTCTGGGTGGAGACCGGCGAGGTCTCGGTCATGCCGTAGCAGATGGACACGTCGCGCATGTGCATCCGCTCGATCACCTGCTTCATCACCTCGCTCGGGCACGGCGAGCCCGCCATGATGCCGGTGCGCAGCGAGGAGAGGTCGTGCGTGGCGAAGCCCGGGTCGTTCAGTTCGGCGATGAACATGGTCGGCACGCCGTAGAGCGAGGTGCAGCGCTCGGCGGCGACGGCGGCCAGGGTGGCCGCGGGGTCGAAGGTCGGCGCCGGGATCACCATGCAGGCGCCGTGCGAGGTGGCCGCGAGATTGCCCATCACCATGCCGAAGCAGTGGTAGAACGGCACGGGGATGCAGATCCGGTCCTGCTCGGTGTACTCGCACAGCTCGGCGACGAAGTAGCCGTTGTTCAGGATGTTGCGGTGCGAGAGCGTCGCACCCTTCGGGAATCCGGTGGTGCCGGAGGTGTACTGGATGTTGATCGGATCGTCAGGGCGCAGCCCGGCCGCGATCGTCGCGAGCTCCGCCATCGCCTCCGGGCCGGCCGCCCGCTCCCCCGCGGCCAGCAGCTCCGACCAGGACTCCCCGCCGATCAGCAGGACCTCGCGCAGCGCCGGGCAGTCGGGCCGGGCCTCGGCGAGCATCGCCGCGTAGTCGGAGGTCTTGTACGAGGGCATCGCCACCACCGTGCGGGCACCCGAGTGGTTCAGCACGTACACCAGCTCGTGCGTCCGGTAGCCGGGGTTGATGCTGACCAGGATCGCGCCGATCCGCGCGGTCGCGTACTGCAGCAGCACCCACTCCGGGCAGTTCGGCGACCAGATGCCGACCCGCTCCCCGGTGCGGACGCCGAGCGCGAGCAGGCCGTGCGCGAGCACGTCCACCTCGGCGGCGAACTGACGGTACGTCCAGCGCCGTCCGCTCGGCACGTCGACCAGCGCCTCGCGGTCGCCGTGCGCGGCGACCGCGACGTCCAGGTTCGCGCCGATGGTCTCGGTCAGCAGCGGTGTCTCGGTGGGGCCGGCGGTGCGGCTCGGGGCAGCGGTCATCAGGGCTCCTGGTGGCTGGCAGGGACAGGCCACCGCTACCCAAGCGCATCCACGCTCATGCCGGAAGCGTTCATCCCGGCAGCGTCTGAACCACCGCACCTGACCACGGACGCTCTCTACTTCAGCAGCCGGGAGAGCCGCCGGTCGGCCAGCGGCTTGCCGCCGGTCTGGCAGGTCGGGCAGTACTGCAGCGCGGAGTCCGCGAACGAGACCTCGCGGATCGTGTCGCCACAGACCGGGCAGGGCTCGCCGGTGCGGCCGTGCACCCGCAGGCCGCCCTTCTTCTCCGCCTTCAACTCCCCTGCCGCCAGGCCCTGCGAGCGCTGCACCGCGTCGCGCAGCGTGCTCTCGATCGCCGCGTAGAGCGTGTCCAGCTCCGCCTCGGTCAGCTTGGCGGCGAGCTTGAACGGCGACAGCCTGGCGGCGTGCAGCACCTCGTCCGAGTAGGCGTTGCCGATGCCCGCCAGCACGCCCTGGTCCCGCAGCACGCCCTTGAGCTGGCGCCGCTCGCCGTTCAGCAGGCCGGCCAGCACCTCGCGGGTGAAGGCGGGGTCGAGCGGGTCAGGGCCGAGCCGGGCGATCCCGGGCACCTCCAGCGGATCGTGCACGCAGTAGACGGCCAGCCGCTTCTGGTGGCCCGCCTCGGTGAGGTCGAAACCGGTGTCGGAAGGGTCGGCGAGCCGCAGGCGCAGTGCCAGCGGGCCCTTGCTCGGCCGGGGCGGCTCCGGCGGCAGGTTCTGCCGCCAGCGCAGCCAGCCGGCGCGGGCCAGGTGGATCGCGAGGTGCAGGTCACCGGCCGTGATCACGAGGAACTTGCCGCGCCGCCCGACGGCCGTCACGGCCCGCCCCTCCAGCGCGGTGAGCGGCGGATCGTAGGTCTTCAGCACGCTCACGGCCACCGGGTGGATGCGCCCGATCACGCGGTGCAGCAAGTGCTCCGTCAGGAACACGCTGAGCGCTTCGACTTCGGGCAACTCGGGCATACCTCCTATTCTGCCTGGTGGGGGGCCGCTGGTCCGCAGAGACGCGCCATGACAATCTGCTTATATGGACTATCAGCTCGAACTCCAGCGCGCCGTCGATGCGGCCACCCCCGTGCTCGGCACCGGCCGGGTCGCCGACTACATCCCGGCGCTCGGCGCGGCCGACCCGAACTCCTTCGGGCTCGCACTGGCCACCGTGGAGGGCGAGGTGTACGGCGCGGGCGACTGGCAGCAGCCGTTCTCGGTGCAGTCCATCTCCAAGCTGTTCACGCTGGCGCTGGTGCTGGCCACCGGCGGCGAGCCGCTCTGGCACCGGGTCGGCCGCGAGCCGTCCGGCACCCCGTTCAACTCGCTGATCCAGCTGGAGTCGGAGCAGGGCATCCCGCGCAACCCGTTCGTCAACGCGGGCGCCGTCGTGGTCACCGACCGGCTGCTCACGCTGACCGGGAACGCCGGGCACGCCGTCCGCGAGTTCCTGCGCGCCGAGTCGGGCAACCCGCTGCTCGACACGGACCCCGAGGTCGCCGCCTCGGAGGCCACCCACGGCCACCGCAACGCCGCACTCGCCCACTTCATCGCGAGCTACGGCAACCTGGAGAACCCGGTCGAAGCCGTCCTGGACCACTACTACGCGCACTGCGCCATCGCGGCCAGCTGCCAGGACCTCGCGCTCGCCGGGCTCTTCCTGGCCCGCCACGGGATACGCGCGGACGGCAGCCGGCTGCTCTCGCGCAGCGACGCGAAGCGGATCAACGCGGTACTGCTGACCTGCGGGACGTACGACGCGGCCGGCGACTTCGCGTTCCGGGTCGGCCTGCCCGGCAAGAGCGGGGTCGGCGGTGGCATCCTCGCCGTGGTCCCCGGCCGTGGCACGCTCTGCGCCTGGGGGCCCGCGCTGGACCGGGCCGGCAACTCGGTCGGCGCCGTCGCCGCGCTGGACGCCTTCACCACGGCCACCGGCTGGTCGGTCTTCTGACGACACGTCAGCGCCGCCCCGGGCCGTCGACCGGCACGGACCGTGCCGGCCCGGCTACCTTGGGCTCGCCGGGCCGGAACCCCGGCCGAGACCCGAGGAGCGGCTGCCGATGACCCCGACACCCGACAAGGCCCTGACGCCTGACAAGGCGCTGACATCCGACAAGGCATTGACACCCCGCGAGGCACTGCTGACGATCCGCCGGGAGCTCGCCCCGGCGGAGCGGGAGAACCGGTTCATGCCGCTGATCGCCGAGGGCCGGGTGCCGCTCGCGGTACTCGGCGAGCTGGCCGCCCAGCAGCACCGGATCATCCGCAGCGACCGCCGCAGCTTCCTGGTGCTCGCCGCGCGCTGCGCGGACACGCCCGCCGGTACGTACTTCGCGCAGCTGGCCGACGGCGAGTCGCAGGCGCTCACCGCACTCACCGCGTTCGCGGCCGCATGCGGGCTGGACGAGGCGGCGCTGCGCGAGCGCGAACCGCTGCCCGGCTGCCAGGCCTACCCCGGCCAGCTGGCCTGGCAGGCGCTCAACGGCGAGCCGACCGCGATCGTGCTCGCGCTGGCGGCGAACTTCGCCGCCTGGGGCGGCTACTGCGCGATCACGGCGCGTGCGCTGCGGGAGCACTACGGGTTCTCGGACGCCGCCTGCGCGTTCTTCGACTTCTTCGCCGAGCCCGCCCCGGAGCTGGACGAGCAGGCGGTGGCGGTGGTCGCCGCCGGCGGGCTGAGCCCCGAGCAGCTGGCCGAGCAGCTGGCCGAGGGGCGGCGGTACGGGCGGCTGCTCCAGGCTTACGAGCAGCTCTTCTGGAGCACCCTCGCCGATCTGCACCCGGCGGCCCCGGCCGAGGACGACCCCGGACTGGGGCTGGCGTAGCAGGCGCTCCGGCGCCACTGCGGTCGCTCCGCCCTCTCTGGTTGCCTGCTACTGACCGATGGGCGCACGCTGGAGAGGTCGGCGGGTCGGCGGCGAACCGGCCCCGACCGGCCCACAACCCGAGGGAGGCCACTGATGTCCACCATCAACCCGGAGCAGCCGGCCCCGGCCGCCGCCCCGGAGGAGGACGAGATCCCGGAGGAAGGCGTCACCTCCGAGCAGGTCCTGCACGCCCAGGACGAGTCCCGCGCCGAGGGCGAACCCATCGAGGACGCGGAGTAAGCCCCCTTGTCTCGGTCTGGCTGTGTCGGCCCGGACCCCTGTGATCGGAGCACGCGATGAGCACCCTCGAAGAGCAGATCGATGTGGCCGTTCCGGTCCAGGTGGCCTGGGAGCAGCTGCACCGGATCGACCAGTACCCGAAGTTCGTCGACGGCGTGCTGCACGCCCACGCGCACGGCACCCACCGTGCCTGCCTGGACATCGAGGTGGACGGCCACGAGCGGGCGTTCGAGACCGCGATCACCGATCGCGGCGGCAACCAGGTGATGACCTGGCAGACCCTGGACGGCGCCCACCTGCGCGGCGCCTTCGCCCTGCGCCCGCTGGACGCCGGGCACACGCAGGTCCAGGTACGCGTCGAGTACGACCCCGACGCGGTCCGCACCGCGTTCGGCGGCCCGCACGGCTTCGCCCAGTCGAACGCGATCGAGCACACCGTGCGTGAGGACCTGAGCCGGTTCAAGCAGCTGGTCGAGGCGGAGCGCCCGATGCCGGGCGGGCTCGGCCTGTGAGGGCTGTCCGCTCGGCGGACGGAAGAGCGGCGGAAAAGCGATTGACCGGGCCCGGGCGGGCGTTGCGACAATCGGCGCCATGGTCGCCATGTCACCGCAGGGCCCGGTCACCGTTCCGCAGGCCGTCACGGAGCTCGCTGGCGGGCGGCCGCTGCGCGCTGTCTGGCGCAACGAGCTCGGCGGCCTGACCTTCGAGATCACCACCGGGGACACCCGGCGCTTCGCGAAGTGGACACCCGCCGGAAGCGGGATCGACCTGTCGGCGGAGGTGGCCCGGCTGCGCTGGGCGGCCGCGTTCGCCACCGTGCCGCAGGTGCTCGACGAGGGCGCGGACGAGACCGGCCACTGGATCCTCACCGCCGGCCTGCCCGGCCGGATGGCGGTGGACGACCACTGGAAGCGCGATCCCGCCACTGCGGTGCGCGCGATCGGCACCGGGCTGCGCACGCTGCACGACGCCCTGCCAGTCGCCGACTGCCCGTTCAGCTGGTCGGCCGAGGCCCGGGTGGCCTCGGCGCGGGCCCGGGCGGCGGCCGGCCTCACCGATCCGGCCACCTGGCACCCGGACCTGCGCCACCACGGCACGGTCGAGCGCGCGTTGGCCGTGGTGAACGCCGTGCCGCCGGTCGACCGGCTCGTGGTCTGCCATGGCGACGCCTGCGCCCCCAACACGCTGATCGCCGACGACGGCAGCTTCAGCGGGCACGTCGACCTGGGCGCACTCGGCCTCGCCGACCGCTGGGCCGACCTGGCCGTCGCCACCTGGAGCACCACGTGGAACTACGGCCCCGGCTGGGAGCAGCCGCTGCTCGACGCCTACGGAATCGGGCCGGACCCGGAACGGACTGCGTACTACCGGCTGTTGTGGGGGCTGACGTGAAGTCAGGCCGACTCCAGCAGCTCCAGCAGCGCCGCCGCGAACTCCGCCGGCCGCTCGACGTGGACGCTGTGCCCGGCGCCCTCGATCACCACCTCGCGCACGCTGCCGCCGGCCGCCGCGTAGCGGCCGAGGACGGCACGGGTCTGGGCGAGCATCGGCTGGGCCGGCGTGCCCGGCCAGCCGGGGACGGCGCCGATCGCGCCCAGGTGCGCCAGGTCGTAGAGCGAGGTGTCCGAGACGATCACGTCGGCCGCGCCACGGATCCAGAGCACCGGCGGCTTCGGCTCGACCCGTTCCAGATCGTCGATGCGCAGGTACGTGGGCGCCATCGCGTTCAGCACGCCGCGCTCGCCCGGTGCGACGCCCGGCCAGGCCTCGGTCACCCGCACCTCGCCGGGGAAGTTGTCCTCGCCGCACCTGGTGGTGAGCATCGCGGCCAGGTACTCCTCGGTGCCGGGCACCGGGGCGGCGACGTAGGTGCCGGCGAAGACGTTGCGCGGCGAGAACGGTGACGCCTCCCCCCGGTCGCCGGCCGCGAGCCGCTCCGCGAACTCCTGGCTCACCGCGCCGGCGCCCGAGCCGGCGCCGTCCGGCTGGTTGAGCTTGCCGTCCACCCCGTGCGTGCCGCCGAAGCCGTACGGGGAGACCGGGTTGACCAGGGTGACCGAGCGCAGCGAGTCCGGCCGGTCACGCAGCTGCCGGAGCGCCACGCCACCGCCCATGCTCCAGCCGACCAGGTGCACCGGGCCCAGGTCCAGTGCCTCGATCAGCGCCGTCAGGTCGTCGGCGAAGTCGCGCAGGCCCCGGGTCGCATCGACCGGCAGTGCTTCGGTGGCGCCGAAGCCGCGCAGGTCGGGAGCGATCGGGCGGTAGCGCTCGGGCAGGTCGTGCATGGCCCGGTGCCAGAACGCCGAGGACGAGACGTTGCCGTGCAGCAGGACCACCGGCTCGCCCGAACGCCCGGGTATCTCGGCATAGTTGACGGACAGTCGGGCGGTGTCGAGCCGGGAGTGGATGATGCGGTGCAAGGGTGACACTCCTCTAGTTCAGCCAGGCGGAGACCTGCGCGGCCGCCGCTGCGTTCCAGCCCAGTTCCAGGTGGTTGGCGCCGGCGATCAGCGCGGTGCCGGCCACCTTGCCGAAGCCGGTGGTGTCCAGCGCGCTGGCCTCGAAGACCACGCCGTCGCTCGGGCCTCGGTCCTCGTTGAAGATGCCGAGCACGTTCGGGGTGCCGCCGGCCAGCAGGTAGCTGCTGATCGAGGCGGGGACGCCCGCCTGCTGGAGCGGCACCACCAGCGAGCCGGCGTTGATCGCGGCCTGGATGCCGGTGCCGTAGGTGTAGACGCCCTGGCCGCCGTAGTACGTGGTGTACCAGTCCTGTTGGGTCTCGTCCACACCGAAGGTGGCGTCCCAGCGGGCCAGCATCTGGCGCTGACCCGGGTAGTCGTCATAGCCGCCGGTGGGGGTGAAGGAGAACTCGGGGTGCGCGGTGTACGTGCCGTAGCAGGTCATGTCCAGGTGCGGGGAGGGCGCGTTGACCGTGCCGCCGCACTCCGGCCAGATGCTGAAGTCGTGGGCCCAGCCGTGCGCGTACGGGTAGTCGTAGCCGCCGTTCGGGCCGCCGAGGGTGATCAGCTTGCGGACGTCGCCCGCGTAGCCGCGTCCCCAACTCGGCTTCAGCGAGGAGACGTAGGCACGGGCCGACATCTCGCCCTTGCTCCAGCCGATCAGGTCCACCTGGGGGACGCCGAGCTTCGCCCGGATCAGCGCGATCGCGTCGCCGACCTCCTGGGCCTGCATCAGGTTGTCACCCTGCTTCTGCGCGAAGCCGATCGCCAACACCCGGTAGCCCTGCCCGGACAGGTCCTGCATCAGGCCGGTGTCCGGGCAGACGGCCGCGCCGCAGCCGTAGCCGCCGGACTCGCCGGGGTTGGCCCAGGCCCGGTCGGGATTGTCGTTCGCGCCGTGCACCAGCAGCACCGGGACCTGGTGCGAGCCGGTGTTCCAGCCGGGCGCGGAGTAGAGCAGGAAGCGGCCCGAGTACGGCTCCTTGACGCCGCCGAAGAAGGTGAGCCGCTGGCCGTCCTGGTCACCGCGGCCGTCCGGCGGGTACTGCTCCTGGTGGAAGCCGGTGGTGGTGTCCAGGTAGCGCTCGACGTGGTCCCAGCCGTTGGCGACGGTCGGGTAGGTCGCCTCCAGCTTCAGGTAGCCGGGCACGTCGGCCGAGGCCGGCAGCGCCCCCGTGCAGACGCCCGCCAGCGCCAGTACCACCGCCATGATCCAACCGCGTATCCGCATGATGCCTCCCCTGCCCGCGCGGCCCGAGCGGCCCGCGCCCGTCAGGCTAGGCCCGCCCCGGCCGGGCACCCATGTGGGCGGACCACACGCCTGGCCACGGATGGTGTGCGCCGGGGCCCTGGGGCCTGCCGCCGGGAGGCCACCCGGGTGCGGTTCAGAGGCGCTCGGCCGTCACCAAGGTGTTCCGGGAGCTCAAGTACCAGTCCGGCCGGCCGTAGCCCCCGGCGACCACGGCCCGGTCGTGCCAACCGGCCCGCCAGTCGCGCGCGTTCAGCCACTCGACCGGGTCCTCGTCCAGGCCGCCCTGCCAGAGCGCGGCGACGGCGGCCAGCTCCGGCGCCCGGGCCGCCACTGCGTTGCCCTCGGCTGCG
Organism: Kitasatospora sp. NEAU-69; assembly: GCF_057158765.1. Taxonomy (NCBI): domain Bacteria; kingdom Bacillati; phylum Actinomycetota; class Actinomycetes; order Kitasatosporales; family Streptomycetaceae; genus Kitasatospora; species Kitasatospora sp. NEAU-69. Next base: position 132,739 of record NZ_JBWXUE010000019.1, on the reverse strand, counting down.
GCCTGCTCGCGCTCCCGCCGGCCCGGTCCGTGGGTCAGCGCGAGCCGGCTGCCGGGAGCGGCGAGCGAGCCGACCGTGCCGAGCAGGGCGGCGGCCTCGGCGTCGGAGAAGTAGGCCAGCAGACCCTCCAGCAGCCAGACGCTGCGCCCGGCCGGATCGAAACCGGCACCGGTGAGCACGTCGGTCCAGCCCGGGCGCAGCAGGTCGGTGGCGAGCACGGCGCGCGGGCCGGCGGCGACGGCGCCCTGCTCGGCGAGCACGCGCTCCTTGAAAGCCAGCACCGGCGGCACGTCCAGCTCGAAGATCCGGGTACCGGCCGGCCAGTCCAGCCGGAAGGCGCGGGTGTCCAGGCCCGCCGCCGGGATCACCACCTGCCGGCAGCCCGCACGGGCGGCGGCGAGCAGCTCGTCGTCGAAGAAGCGGGTGCGCACCGCGAGGTAGCGGGCCATCTCGGTCAGGCCGGCCGACGGCGTGCCGGCCGGGCGCTCGGGCTCCCCGGCGTGGGCGGCGGCGACGAAGGCGGCCGCGTAGGGGTCGTCGAAGAGGCGGTCAGGGCGGCTGCTCTCGGCGGCACGGGCCCTGGCCACGCCGATCGCGGTCCGGCCTACGCCTTCGGGGATCTGATGGGTACTCATATCGGGCATGCTACGTGGCGGTAAACCGCTGCGCGGCACCGCCGTTGCAGGGGAACCCGCTGCACGGCAACGCCGTCGGGCGCGCCCCTGGGGGAAGGGGCGCGCCCGACGGCGTTCAGCGATCGCAACGCTCAGACGTCGCAGCGTTCAGCGGCGGACGGTCAGTGGCCGCCCTCGTCAACGACCTCGATCGTGCCGATGTTGTGCTCGATCTCCTCCGTCGGCAGTGCGACGGCGCGGGCCCAGTAGTAGATACCGAGCGAGAAGACCGCGACGACGACCATGTCCCACCAGAGCGGGATGTCGTTCAGGCCGCCGAAGCCGCCGAGCTTGGAGATGATGCCGAGGCCGACCAGGTAGACCGGCAGCCACTGCGCGGCCTTGAAGTTCATCTTCGGCGCGTCCGGCAGGTTCTTCGTGATCGCGTAGGCCGCGTAGGAACCGAGCAGGGCGTAGCCGAGGACGATCGCGACGCCCAGGCGCCACAGGGTCTCCCAGCCGGACCAGTAGATGATCAGACCGGCGATCACGAAGGCAGCCGGGGAGATGATCTCGGCGGCCGGCAGCACGTACGGGCGCTCCCGGTTCGGCAGCCGCTTGCGGAAGACACCGAGCGCCAGGGGGGCACCCGCGTACATCAGCACGCTGGCGGAGGAGATGAAGCCGACCAGTGCCTGCCAGCTCGGGAACGGCAGGAAGCAGATCACACCGGTGACGAAGGCCATGATCAGGCCGAACCACGGCACGCCGCGGCTCTCGGTCTTCTCGAAGAGCTTCGGCGTGTAACCGTTGCGGCTCAGGCCGTAGGAGATCCGGGAGGTCGAGGTGGTGTAGATCAGGCCGGTGCCTCCGGGGGAGATCACCGCGTCGATGCGCAGGATGAGCGCCAGCCAGCCGAGGCCGACGATGGTCGCAAGGCCCGCGAACGGACCCTCGATGCCCTGGTAGGCCAGGTTAGCCCAGCCGTGGACGATGGAGCTGCCCGGCAGCGCGCCGATGTAGACGACCTGGAGCAGGGTGTAGATCAGGGTGCCGATCATGACCGACCCGATGACGGCGCGGGGGATGTCCTTCTTCGGGTTCTTGCTCTCACCGGAGAGCTGGATCGCCTGCTCGAAGCCGAGCAGCGAGAAGATGATGCCGCTGCCGCTGATCGCGCCGAGCACACCCTTGACGCCGTACGGCAGGAAGCCGTGCGAGGTGAAGTTCGACGGGTGGAAGTTGGTCAGCGCCAGGACGAAGATCACGAACAGCGGGACGGCGACCTTCCACCAGGTGGCGATGCTGTTGGTGCGGGCCAGCAGGCGGACGCCGAGGAAGTTGACGGCCACGAAGACGGCCATCAGCACGACCGCGGTGACGAAACCGGTGACGGTCAGTGTGCCGTCGGTGTGCTGGAGGTGACCGAAGAAGCTGAAGTACTTCTTCCAGTAGGCCGCGTAGCCGATCATGGCTTCGACCTCGATCGGCGCCACGGTGGCCGCCTGGAGCCAGGAGAACCAGCCGAACGACATGCCGGCCAGGCCGCCGAAGGCGTAGTGCGGGTAGCGCGCCGTACCACCCGAGACCGGGAAGAGCCCGCCGAGCTCAGCGTGGACCAGTGCGAGCAAGACGATCGCGACGGCCCCGATCCCCCACGATATGACCGCCGCCGGACCGGCGACCATGACCGCGTTCTTGGCTCCGAAGAGCCAGCCGGAACCGATGATCGAACCGACCGAGGCCCAGAGGAGGCCGATGAGTCCGATATCGCGCCGGAGCTTGGCACCACCGACGGACGACGAACCTATTTTGTCAACAACTGCCATGTGTGGGGACCCTCTTCAAAGATGGCGGAGTGAGAGTGCGGTGAACGCTAGCGGTCGATTAGGTATCTGCAAAGACCCCAGGACCGAATAGTTATGTTCTTCCGAAGGCTTTAGCATTGAAATTCGGAAGCCGCGCCTCCGGCGCGCCACCCCGGATCACCGCAGGTCAGAACCATCAAGGCAGTTGGCCACTTACACCCCCGCCAAGTCCGTACCAATATTTGAGCTTCATTTGAGCTTTTGGGCCGAAGGTCGCATTATGCTCCCCCGGAGTTGTCATAGCCTTGATTGACCCTGCATAGTGATGCAGCGCGACCGCCGACCGGACGGCGCCCCACGAATTCGGGCCGCCGAAATGCCGAGGCCACCCCGGGCGACAATCGTCCGGGGCGGCCCAGTGATCGGCCGACAGGCCGTCAGGCTGGCTGAGGTGCCGTCAACTGCCCTCCGACACAAGAGTGATGCCCTGCTGCTGGTCCGCCAACACAGTCGGGATCGGAATCAGTCCGGAGAAGGTCAGCCGCATCAGCGTCGCCTCCACCTGGGCCGGGCCGGGCGCGGTCGAGACGAAGCCGGGCTTGCCGCTGTTGCGCCACGCGTGCCACTGGCCGTCGCAGGTGGCCTGGGCGCTCCCGACGCCCGAGGTGGTCTGACCGCTCTTGAGGTTGCTGCTGACCAGCGTGCCCGCCGAGGAGCAGACGTACTGACCGGTCAGCGTGACCGTGCCGTCCGGGGTGACGGTGCCGGTCGGATCGATGGTCACGGCGGCGCCGCCGGCCGCGTCGGCGAGGCCGAGCGGTGCAGCGACGGAGAGAAGAAGGGCGCCCACGGCGCCGGCCAGCACAATACGGAGTCGCACGACTACCTCCAGTGACGGTGTTCGCGCATAGAGCTATCGCTTCCCGGGGGCGAAGCCCCGCATTCTCACCCGTTCGGCGGCGAGTCCCGGGTCCGCGACCGGAGCCCCTTGCCCGAGCCGGGCGGCCTGGGGCAGGCTCGGGCCGAGGGGCACGACGGCGTGCCCCCGCCGCCGAGCGTTGAAGGAAGACCACCGATGACGAGCCCTCAGATCCCCCAGAGCGTTGTCCCACCGCTCTTCGCCGGGCTCTGCGACGATGCGGCGATCTTCCCGCCTGGCGAACTCCCCCTGCCGCAGGCGGTTCCCGCCCACCTCGCGCACCGCACGGCCTGGTACGCGGAGCTGGTCGGCCCGTTCCTCTGCCCCGCCTCGAAGATCCAGGTGCTCGGGGAGCAGCTGGCCGAGCACCTGCCGCAGCACCCCGCCCCCCAGCACCCCGCCCCGCACCACCCCACCTCGCAGCACCCGGCCGACGGCGGCCTCGCGGTCGGCCTGATCGTCCCCGACGGCAGCAAGGGCCTCGAAGCCGCCCTGCGCGCCGTGCAGGCCGAGCCGCGCCTGCGGCTCGGTGGCCTGGAGGTGCTCGCCGACGGTGGCGGGGTGGACGCCGAGGGCGTGCGGGCCACCCGCGAGGCGCTGGACAAGCTGCTGCCCGAGTACGCGGCGCCCGGGATCCCGGTCGCGGTCGAGGTCGCCCGCGGCGACAACCTGCTCTTCGCGCTGGACGAGCTGGAGGGCACGCCGTACCGGGCGAAGTTCCGCACCGGGGGCATCGTGGCGGGCATGTTCCCCGGCGAGCTGGAGGTCGCCTCCTTCCTGTACGCGTGCGCGGCCCGCCGCCTGCCGTTCAAGTGCACGGCCGGCCTGCACCACGCGGTGCGGCACCAGGACCAGGAGACCGGCTTCGAGCACCACGGCTTCCTGAACGTGCTGCTGGCCACCCACGCGGCGCTCGGCGGCGCCGAGCACGGCGAGCTCGCGGCGGTGCTGGGTCAGACCGCCGGCGAGGTGCTCGCCGGCGGCCTGACCGGGCTGAGCGAGCAGGAGGTGAGCGCGGCCCGGGCGGCCTTCACCGGGTTCGGCACCTGCAGCGTCGCCGAGCCGCTGGCCGACCTGCTCGCGCTGGAGCTGATCTCGCTGCCGTAGCGGCCTCTCCACGGCGGCAGGTTTTTTCTCCTCCGTCACACCCCTTACCTCGGCGGCTACCACCCAGTAGCCTCGCCGCGTCATCCGCGCGCCGCCATCCGGGCGGCCCGCGGGTGCCCCGGGAGGGTGTTCATGAGTTCGATCAAGCTCCGCCGCCGGATCCGCCCGCTGCTCAGCGCCGCCGTGCTCGGCGCGACCCTGGTCGGCATCTGCGCCGGCCCCGCCTCGGCCAGTGCGCCCGCGCCGGGTGGGCGGTACTACCTCGCGCTCGGCGACTCGCTGGCCGCCGGCTACCAGACCCTGCCGGGCGGCGGCAGCGAGGTCGGCCACGGGTACGCGCAGGACCTCGCGACCACCCTGGCGGCCCGCGCCCAGCGGGACGGCGGCCACCCGTTCTCGTTCACCGATCTGGGCTGCCCCGGTGAGACCAGCGGTTCGATGATCACCGGCGGCTGCCCCTACCCGCACCCGTACGGCGGTGCCCAGTTGGACGCCGCCGTCGCCTACCTGACCGCCCACCACCACGACCACGTCCTCGTGACGCTCGACATCGGCGCGAACGACGTGGACGGCTGCGCGGCCGGCGGCAGTCTGAACGCCGCCTGCGCGATCACCGGCATCGCCACCGCCGGCCGCGATCTCGGCTTCATCCTGGGCAAGTTGAAGGCGGCGGCCGGCCCGAACACCAAGATCGTCGGGATGAACCTGTACGACCCGTTCCTCGCCGCCTGGGTCACCGGCGACCAGGGCAAGGTGCTGGCCGGTCTCTCGCTGCCGCTGGCGGGCGCGCTCAACACGACGCTGGAGACGGTCGACGCCGCGTTCGGGGTGCCGACCGCCGACGTGGCGTGCACCTTCGCCACCGACGACTTCACCCAGCAGGTCCCGTTCAACGGCACGAAGGTGCCCAAGGACGTGGCCCGGATCCTGAGCTGGACCAACATGGCGCGCGGTGACATCCACGCCAACGACCTGGGCTACCAGGAGATGGCGGACGCCTTCCTGTCGAAGATCTGACCCGCCCGCCGGTCTTACGGCCTGTCGGGGCCGGTCCGGGTCAGTCCACGTGCCGCCCCCGGTTGCGCAGCGCGCGGCCGGGGAGCGCGCCGGTGGGGCGGGTGTCGCGCAGCACCGCGGTGCCGCCGACGTAGACGTGCTGGATCCCGGTCGCGGGCCGCCGGGGCTGCTCGAAGGTGGCCGCGTCGCCGACCGTCCCGGGGTCGAAGAGCACCAGGTCGGCGTGGTAGCCGGGACGGATCAGCCCACGCCCGGCCAGCCGCAGCCGGCGGGCCGGTCGGCCGGTCATCCGGTGCACCGCCTGCTCCAGCGTGAGCACTCCCAAGTCCCGTGCGTAGTGGCCGAGATACCGGGCGAAGGTGCCCCAGGCGCGCGGGTGCGGGCGCGCCCCGACCAGCAGCCCGTCGCTGCCGACGGTGTGCGCCGGGTGGCGCATGATGGCGCGGACGTTCTCCTCGTGGCCGACGTGCTGCAGGATCGTGCTGCCCAACTCGTCGGCGCGCAGCAGCTCGAAGAAGAGCTCGGTCCCGGAAGTGCCGCGCTCGGCGGCGAGTTCGGCCACCGTGCGGCCGACCATCGCCGAGAGCGCGGGCGAACGCACCCCGGATATCTGCACGGTGGCCCAGTCCGCCGTCACCCCGTGGCAGCCGTCGCTGCCGGTCTCCTCCAGCTCGCGGCGGACCCGCTCCCGCGCGGCTGGATCGGCGAGCCGGGCGAGCGTCGCCGCCGGACCGCCCTCGGCAGCCCAACTCGGCAGCAGCGCGGCCAGCGTGGTGGAGCCCGGAAGGTAGGGGTAGCTGTCCAGGCTGAGGTCACAGCCCTCGGCGATCGCGGCGTCCAGCAGCGCGAGCAACTCGTCGGCGCGGCCCCGGTTGACGCCGAAGTTCATGGTGGCGTGCGCCAGGTGGAGCGGGCAGCCGGAGCGTCGGGAGATCTCCACCATCTCGGCGTACCCGGCCAGCGCACCCGCGCCGTAGGAGCGCTGGTGCGGCGAGTGGTAGCCGCCGTGCGCGGCCACCACCGCGCAGAGCGCGGCGAGTTCGGCGGTGTCGGCGTACATCCCCGGCGTGTAGCTCAGCCCGCTGGACAGGCCGACCGCGCCCTCGCGCAGTCCCTCGGCGAGGAGTTCGGACATCCGGCGCAGTTCGGCGGCATCGGGCGCCCGGCGCTCCCAGCCGAGCACCAGGGCGCGCAGCGTGCCGTGCGGGACCAGGTAGCAGGCGTTCACCGCGATGCCGCCGTCCAGCCGGTCCAGGTACTGGCCGACCGTGCGCCAGTTCCAGTCGAAGCCGGCCGGATCGCCGTTCCAGCCCGCGAGTTGACGGCGCAGCACCGGCAGCGTCGCCTCGTCCACCGGCGCGTAGGAGAGCCCGTCCTGGCCGAGCACCTCACAGGTGACGCCCTGGGTGACCCGGGACGGGTGGGCCGGGTCGACCAGCAGCTGCAGGTCGGAGTGCGCGTGCATGTCGATGAAGCCGGGCGCGAGCACCAGGCCGTCCGCGTCGATCACCCGCGCGGCGCTCAGGCCGGTCCCGGTCCCTAGTGCCGCGATCCGGCCCTCGCGCACCAGCACGTCGGCGCGGTAGCGGTCGGCGCCGGTGCCGTCGATCACGGTGGCGTCGCGGAACAGTACGGTGGCCCCGCGCGGGTGCGGGGCAGGCGCCAACGACCGTGAGGCGCCCATCAGAAGAACGTCCGCACCAGGTCCACCACTCGCGGCTCGGCGGCCGAGGCGTCGTCCAGCACCGGGATCAGCGTCCACTTGTCGAAGGCGGTGCAGGGGTGCGAGAGGCCGAGCCTGACCACCTCGCCGAGCTCGGCCTCGCAGTCGCGCAGGAACGCGTGCTGGTCGTTGACCGCCGTCACGGTGCCGGTCACGGGTCGCAGCCCGGTGCTCGTCCGGACGGCCTGCGGGACCGGCAGGCCCAGGTCGTACGGGAAGTCGCGCTTGCCGCCGTCCAGCAGTGCCAGGCCGGGCTCGGGGTGCGAGGCGACCCGGGCCCAGCCGTGCATCGCGGCGCGCAGCGGTTCGCCGGCGCCCCGGGAGAGCGGCGAGATGCCCTCGTAGAAGCCGTCGTCGTGCACCAGGTAGGCGCCGGAGCGCAGCAGCACGGCGGTGCCGGGGCAGCTCGCGGTGAGTGGCGTGAGCAGGTCGGTGACCTGGTCGAAGTAGGCGCTGCCACCGGCCGAGACCACCGGTTCGTCGGTCTGGCCCAGCAGGCCCTCGGCGTACAGCGCGGTGTGCAGTTCGGCGAGCCGGCGCAGGTAGTGCTCGACGGCGGCCAGGCCGGTGTCGCTCGCGTCCTTGGCGAGCGCGGCCTCGTAGCCGGCGGTTCCGGTCAGCCGCAGCACCGGGGAGGCGTGCGCGGCGCGGGCGGCGGCCAGCGCGGTCGGCAGGTCGCGGGCACCGGTGCGCCCGCCGTCGCCGCCGAGTTCGACCTGCACGTCCAGCGGGCGGCTCGCGCCGGCCGCGCGCAGCGCCTCGTCCATCAGCCGCACGCTCTGCGCCGAGTCCACCCAGCAGCTCACCTCGAAGAGCGGGTCGGCCGCCAGCTCTGCCGCGAGCCAGCCGAGCTGCCCCGGGTCGAGCAGCGCGTTGGCGACCACCACCCGGCGCACCCCGAACGCCCGGGCGACCCGCAGCTGCGCGAAGTTGGCGAGCGTGATGCCCCAGGAGCCGGCCGAGAGCTGGGCCTGCCAGAGCGCGGGGGCCATGGTCGTCTTGCCGTGCGGCGCGAGCCGGACACCGGCCTTGGCGCACCAGTCGGCCATCGCCCGGTCGTTGTGCGCGAGGGCGGCGGCGTCCAGCGTGAGCAGCGGGGTGCCGAGTTCGCCCAGGGTCGGGCCGGTGGCCAGGTACTCCGACACGGTCAGGCCCCAGGCGGCCGGCGGCACCGCCTTGAACCGCCAGTCCAACCGCTCCTGCGCGAGGTCCGCCACACGCTGTGCGTCGATTCCGGACTCTGCCGACCTGGTCACTGCTCCACCTCCGGGCGCGAAGTCGCACCGTTTCCGGGCGCGAAGTTGCACCTTACGCAGTCACCTTTGCGCATGTCACCGCTGCCGTTCTAGCATCCGCTGATCATGAGCGAGAAGATCGAGATCCGTACCGAGGGCGCACCGGCCCCGGCCTGGCTGTTCTCCCAGGGCGTGCGCAAGGGCCCGATCGTCCAGGTCTCCGGGCAGGGCCCGCAGGACCCGGCGACCGGCGCCTACCTGTACCCGGGCGACGTCAAGGCGCAGACCCGGCGCACGCTGGAGAACGTCAAGGCGATCGTCGAGGCCGCCGGGGCCTCGGTGGACGACGTGGTGATGTTCCGGGTCTACCTGACCACGCGTGAGCACTTCGCGGCGATGAACGAGGCCTACGCCGAGTTCATCGAGGCGAACGTGCCGGCCGGCGGCGTGAAGCCGTGCCGGACCACGGTCTTCGTCGAACTGCCGCACGAGGTGATGCTGGTGGAGATCGACGCGCAGGCCGTCGTGGGCTGACCGGCGCCCGCACCGAAACGGTTCGCTGCGGGGTGCCCGGCAGGCCGGGCACCCCGCACGAACGCTAGGGCCTGTCGTCAGGCCCGCAGCAGCACCCTGGCCCGGGCGGGCACCCTGGGCGGCGGGACCGTACCGGCCGGCACGGCGGTGACCGGGGCGCCGTGGACGGCCGGCGCGCCGTGGGCGAGCGCGCTGCCGTGGGCGACCGGGCGCAGCCCCGTCAGCCGGCGCTTCGGCATCAGGTTGGGCGTCACCCGGCGCGGTGCACCGCCTGGCTTCGGCACCCGCCCGCCCTGGTGGGCGAGCTGCTGCAGCCGCGCCTGGAGCTGGAGGTGCCCCCAGGTCACCAGGCAGGGCTGGGCCGGCGGCGGCGCCATCATCAGATAGTCGGACAGAAATTCCCGCTCGGCCGGGCTGAGCTTGCGCGACCGCCCGGACGCCCGGTCCCGCGCCACCACGACTGTTCGGGCACTCATGTACGTGTACGAATCTCGGCAGACGTCCACCCGCACATGCGCGGAACTGCGCCCGAGCCGCTCCACCGTCAGCCGCACCAGCAAGGGGTCGGGGCGGTGGTGCAACTGCTGCAGATAGTCGATCTCGTGCCGGGCGATCAGGAATCCGGCCGGGAAAAGCGATTCACGGGCGGCCTGCGCGTGGTGGTGGAAGAGATCGTAGATTCCCTCCTGGATGTAGCCGACCAGCCGGGCGTTGTTGATGTGCCCGTTCTCGTCGACGTCGCTCCACCGGGTCGGGCAGTGCAGCACGTGGGCGTTGTGGTGCTTCGTCGCGCCGTGGTGCGCTGCCGGGCCGTGGTGCACCGTCGTGCCGTGGTGCGTCGTCATGCCGCCTCCTCAGGCCTGCGTCGGGCGGTCGGCGGCAACGGTCAGCGCCGGATCGGCGCTGAGGCCCGCTCCGGCCAGCGCGCGCTGCAGCCGGGCGTGGTAGCCGGCGTCGGCGGCCAGCATCCGGCGGCTGGTCCAGCCCTCCTCGGCGGCCTCGGCCGCGGTCCGGACGACCAGCGCGTCCAGCGCGCCATCGACCGCGCGGCAGAGTTCGGCGACGGCGGAGATGCGGCCGGTGATGTTTCCGGCCCCGGCCCGGACGGGGAAGTCGGCAAGCGCGTTCACCGCGAGCTGGAGGCTGTCGGCGGTGACCGCGCGGCTTTCCGGCTGGCAATTGTCGTGCACGGTGTCTCCCGGGAAATAGCGGATGGGCAGGGACGAGCGGCCCCGGATTCCGCCGGAGCCGCCCTCGGACGCAGCGAGCACGACGCTAGCCCAGCCCAAGGGCCCTATTCACCGTTTATGCACAGGAACGGGGTACGACCCCACGTCCGGAGTACGCAGAATTCACCGTGACCAGTCACGTGACCAGCCAATCGGCGGCACCCCTGCGCACAATTTGCACGTATTACCGGACGCCGTACGGGAATTAGACCGACTGGCCGTCGGCCGCCGGCAGCTCCTTGCCCAGGCAGATGCTCTGCGGGTGGTCCCGGTAGACGCCGAACTTGGTGATCGGCAGATATCCCTCGGACTCGTACAGCGCGACCGCCTCGGGCTGCTCGGTGCCGGTCTCCAGCACCAGCCGGCGGCGCCCGGCGGCGACGGCGGCCACCTCCAGGTGGCGCAGCAGGGTGCGGGCCAGACCGCGGCCGCGGGCCGCCGGCAGCACGAACATCCGCTTGAGCTCGGCATCGCCGTCACGCAGGAACGCGCTGGAGCTGTCCTTCACCCGCCAGCCGCCGCACGCGACCGGCTCGTCGTCCAGGTAGGCGACCACGAAGATGCCGTGCGGCTCGACGAAGTGCTCGGCGTGCATCTCGGTGGTGTCGATGTCGCCGTAACGGCGGACGTACTCCTGCTGGACCTCGGCGGTGAGCAGCTCGGCGTGCGGGTGGTCGTAGCCCGTGGTGCGCAGTTCCATGGACGCCAAGCATACGGCGGCCCGATCATCTGGTGATCGGGCCGCCGTATGCCCTGAATCAGGCTTCGCCGCGCTCAGGCTTCGTCGTACTCAGGCGGAGCGGGCCTCGAAACGGGCCAGCAGCTCGTCCTTGCCGAACATCTGCGCCGTCTCGAACGCCGAGGGCCGACCCGCCTTCGGGTCCGCGCCGCCGGCCAGCAGCGCGTCGAGCGCCTCGTCGTTCCCCTTGAACACGGTGCCGGCCAGCGGAGTCTGGCCGCGGTCGTTCACCCGGTCCGGGTCCGCGCCGCGCTCCAGCAGCAGCCGGACGGCCGCCGCGTGGCCGTGGTAGGCAGCCAGCATCAGCAGCGTGTCACCGCGGTCGTTGCTCAGGTTCACCGGGGCGCCGGCGGCCAGGAAGGCGGCCAGCGCGGCAGCGTCGCCGCACCGGGCGGCGTCGAAGATGCGGCCCGCCAGCTCGATCAGCTCGGCCTCGGCGGGCTCACCGGCGGCGGACGGCTGGGACTCGTGGGTCTCGTGGGACTCGGCCATTGCGGCCCTTTCCGAACGGAGGGTCAGGTGCCCTCGCACGGTAACGGGCGGCCGGGCCGGTGAGCCAGCGTCCGTCCAGCATCCGGCCGCCCGGCAGCTGACCAGCCGGCATCCGGCCGCCAGGCACCCACGCGGTCGGCACCGCCGGACGACACATCAGGAGCACGGTTACGCCTCCGTTCGAGCGAATTCCGCAAAGTGTGCTGACGCCCCTCTGGCCCCACCAGTCACAGCAGCCACAAGGCTGCCCCTCAGCGAAAAGGCCGGAAAACGGGGACGGGCACCGCCCCGCACCGCCCGGACCGCACCGGCGACGCCACCTCCGGCCTGCGGCTTCGGCCGAAGTCCACCCATTTGCCAAGTTCCATCATCTATTACTTTTTGTCAGGATTAGGGCACTCTCCGTGACACTGTCCCCCTGTATGGCCTCGCGGAACGCCCTCGCCGATGCCATCGCACGGCAGTGGTCCCCTGTCCCCGCCTCACCGAGGAGCAGACCCCGTGATCCTGTCCATCTCCGGCATCGTCCTGTTCGGCACCATCGCGTTCCTCTTCTTCCGCCGGGACGGGCTCAAGGTCTCGCACGCCTTGGTCTGCGCCCTGTTCGGCTTCTACCTGGCGGGCACCGCGATCGCACCGAGCATCCAGGCCGGCGGCGCGAGCCTGGCGAACCTGCTCGGCGGCATCAAGTTCTGAGCGCACCCGGAGCACGGCCCGGGTGCGGATCCCACCGCCCCGGGCCGTCCGCCGTGTCCGCGCCGACCGAAACACAGCCCTCACTCTCACCACCCTCACCGCCCTCACCCTCACCGCTCTCACCCCCACCCCTCCCGCCCGTCCCAGCAGCCCGGGGAGTGCCCTTGTCCCGCTACCGCCATCTGACCCGCGGACGCGACCAGCTGGTTCGCGGCCGCGAGCTCGCCCGCACCGCCGGAGACCACGCCGCCGACATGTTCGCGCCGCTCACCCTGATCGGCCGCGGCCTGCGCCGGCACGCCGACTGGACCAGGTCCCGCTGGGCCGCCACGCCCAAGGAGCGCCGCGGCCCGACCCTGCTGCTCACCGCCGCCGCGTTGGCCGGAGTCGTGCTGCTGCCGCACGGCCCGCTCTTCGCGATCACCGCGCTGGTGGCCAGCGCCGCGTGGACCGGCCGTGATCCGAAGCCCGCCCCTGAGCCGGTGCCGGACCCCGCCGACGTCAAGCTGCCCTCGCTGTACGCCGCGCTCACGCCCTACCTGGCCGCACCCGAGGACCCCTGCCCGCTCTACGGGCCCGAGGGCCGTTACCAGGACGCGTTCACCGGCTGGCAGTTCGACGCCGAGGGCCGGATCGCCGCACTGGAGATCGGCTACCCTGCGTACTTCACCGACACCGAGCCGGCCGCCCGGGCCCGGATCGAGCAGGTGGTGCAGGGCAAGGCCGGCCGTTCGAGGGAGTACCGCTTCGACTGGGACGAGGAGTGCAACCGTCTCCAGGTCACCGCGCTCGCCCCGCTCCCGGTCGACGTGCCCGCCCAGCACTGGGTGACGGCCCCCGGCGAGATCGTGCTCGGCTTCACCGACAGCCTCGCCACCCAGCGGATGATCCCGGTCAGCCAGGACGGCGGCGCGGGCCACCAGCCGCCGGTGATCTGGCGCACCGGCCCGCGCTCGGCCGAGCCGCACCTGCTGGCGCTCGGCTCCGCCGGCTCCGGCACCTCGACGCTGCTGCGCACGGTCGCGCTCCAGGCCCTGGTGCACGGCGACCTGCTGGTGATTGACGGCGCGGGCACCGGCGAGCACGCCTGCCTGGTCAACCGGCCCGGCGTGCACACGGTCGAGACCAGCCTGCACGGCGCGCTCGCCGCGCTGGACTGGGCCGCCCAGGAGACCGAGCGCCGGCTGGCCGCGCTGAACGCCGCCCGCTACCGCGGCGAACCGGCACCGGCCGACGTCACCCGTCCGCTCTGGCTGCTGCTCGACCACCCCACCGAGCTCTCCGAGCTCGCCCAGGCCGAGGGCCGCCCCGACCCCCAGGAGCTGCTGGAGGTCCCGCTGCGGCACGGCCGGGCCGCCCGGGTGACCGTGGTGGTGGCCGAGGCGCTGGAGGCGGCCGACCGGCTCTCCCCCACCGTGCGCGGCATCGCCCGGGCCCGGGTGGTGCTGGGCGCGCACACCCCGTACGACCTCCAGGTCGGACTCGGCGTCCCGCTCGACCTGGCGCCCGCCGCGCAGACCCCGCCAGGACGTGGCTACGCCAGGATCGGCAACCACCCGGCGGCGCGGCTCCAGGTCCCGGCCACCGTCGACCCGCTCGACGAGGAGGCGCCGCCCCGGCTGCGCGACGCGGTGATCGCGCTGCTCCCGCACCGGGACACCCGGACGGAGGCGGCCGCCCCGCCGGTTGCGCCGCCGATGCCCGAGCGGTTGCCACAGGTTCCGGCCGGCACCGAGGAGTCGCCGACCGCCCGGGTCGAGCTCCACAAGGACCGTGCCGGACGCGGCGCGGCCCAGATGTGACGCACCCCACAGGCCGCCGCACCGCCCGCGGCAGCCCGGATGAGCTGTGCGAATGGCCAATTCCATCGGCCCACCAGTACGCTCCCGAGGGCCGCCGCGCTCCGCACTCCGGAAAGAAAGCCGAATCGGTCACCGAGTGCGAAATTACTCGCACTCAGGGTGATATCTCTGTCCAGATGTGACAAATCGGACGGAGATGGGTACAAACAGGGGCGGCACGACAGACGACGCATGTCCCCGGACGGGAATCTTCGTCGACGGCCGAGCGTTGACCGAACGACGAAGACAGCGACCCCAACTAGTCCTGTGGGCCATAAGCCCTGGAGGCACGATTCATGAGCGAGCGAGCTCTCCGCGGCACGCGACTCGGCGCCACTAGCTACGAGACCGACCGTGGCATTGACCTGGCCCCGCGCCAGACCGTCGAGTACGCATGTCAGAACGGACACCGGTTCGAGGTGCCCTTCTCCGTCGAGGCGGAGATCCCCTCGGTATGGGAGTGCCGTTTCTGCGGCACCGAAGCAGTCCTGCTCGACGGCGACGAGCCGGAGGAGAAGAAGACCAAGCCGACCCGAACCCATTGGGACATGCTGATGGAGCGCCGGACCCGGGAGGAGCTGGAGGAGGTGCTGGCCGAGCGGCTGGCCGTGCTCCGCTCCGGCGGGATGAACCTCGCGGTACACCCGCGGGACACCCGTAAGAGTGCCTGACCTGAAGAAGTAGGCGGGCAAAAGCAGTACAGAACGTGTGTGGGGCCCGATCCGCAAGGATCGGGCCCCACACGTTTTACCCGGCGCCCTTACCGCGAGAGCGGCGGGCGGTTCTCGTCGTCAGGCGTCCAGGGCTGCCGCGGCTCGGCCGGATCCACCACCTCGCCCGGGATCACCTTGCCGTCCGGGCGGTGGATCCGCAGCTGCTCCTGCAGGCGCAGCGCGTCCGCGAGCGGGTCACCGCCGGCCGGGGTGACGCGCAGCGCCCGGCTCGCGACCCGGCGCCCCAGCACCCGCCAGAGTGCCCGGGTCGGCGGGAAGAGCAGCGTCAGGCCGACCAGGTCGGAGAGGAAGCCCGGCAGGATCAGCAGCAGCCCGGCCAGCACGGTGAGGCTGGTGCCGGTCTCGGCGGCGCCGGCCGGCGGCATGGTGCCCTGCTCGAACGAGGCAGAAGCCGCGCGGAACGCCTTCAGCCCGGCCCGCTTGATCAGCCGGCCACCGAGCACGGCGCCGAGCACCAGGAGCAGGAGCACCAGGAGCCAGCCGATCCGGTCGGCCACCTGGACGACCAGCCAGATCTCCAGCACCAGCCAGGCGGCGATCAGCAGTGGCAGCACCCGGCGCAGCAGACTGCGGCGACCGGTCGGCCGGCCGTTCGCGGCGCCGGGTGCTCGGGTCGGGTCAACGTGCTGGCTCACGGTCTGAATCACTCCATCGGCAGCGCCCGCGCGCACCGCTGAGCTGGTCCCGAGCGGTCAGGGCGCCACCGTGGACAACGGTTGAGCCTGCTCGGGTGTTCCGCCCTGCCGGCGGCGACGGCGACCGGCGAGCACCGCACCGCCGCAGGCCAGCAGCCCGAGGATGGAGAGCGTCCACTCCGGAGCGGCGCCCACCTTGTCGGCGAGCGTCTTGCCGTCCCGCAGCGGGACGTCCGCGCTCAGCGCGGCGGCGGTCAGCTCGGCGGTGTGCTGCTGGACCTTGCCGTCCGGGCCGATCACCGCGCTGATCCCGCTGGTCGCCGCGATCAGCACGGCCCGGCCGTGCTCGACCGCGCGCAGCCGCGACATCGCGAGCTGCTGGTCGGGCTGGCCGCTCTCGGCGTACGTCGCGTTGTTGGTCTGCACGACGATCACCCGGCCGCCGTCGTTGACGGTGTCCCGGACGATCTCGTCGTACGCGACCTCGAAGCAGATCACGTCGCCGATCCGGGCCGGGCCGAGCTGCATCACGCCGGTGCCCTTGCCCGGGTAGAAGTCGCGCGCGACCCGCTGCAGGCGGGTGATCACCTTCATCAGCACCGAGCGGAACGGCACGTACTCGCCGAACGGCACGGGGTGCTGCTTGGTGTAGTGGGCGCCGGGGCCGGTGCCCGGGTCCCAGACGATGCCCTCGTTCTGCACGTGCTGGTTGTCCGGGCCGTCCACCAGCGCGCCGACCAGGGTGGGCACGCCGATCGCCTTCACCGCCTGGTCGATCCGCTGGTAGGCCAGCGGATCGCTGTACGGGTCCATGTCGGAGGAGTTCTCCGGCCAGATCACCAGGTCGGGCTGGGGCGCCTGACCGGTCTTGATCGCGGCGGCCAGGCGCTCGGTCTCGGTGGCGTGGTTGTCGAGCACCATCATCGGCCGGCCCAGGAAGTCCATGCCGGGCTGCGCGACGTTGCCCTGGATCAGCGCGACCTTGACGGTCTGGTCCCCGGCCGTCGGCACCGGGACGGCGTAGCCGCTGACGGCGACCAGCAGCGCGCACGCGCCGGCCAGCACCGGGACGGCCAACCGGCGCGCGGCCGGCCGGGTGTCGGCGGCCTGCGGGGCTGGGGCGAACGTGACGGCGATCGCCTCGGAGTCGGCGACGTCGGAAGCATCGCTGACGTCGGCAGCATCGACGGTCGCAGCGGTCGTGGCGGTCGCTGCGGTCAGGGTGGCCACGGTCACCGCCGGCCTGCGGCGCACCGCGGCGACACCGGTGACCACCGCGTACGCCAGCAGCGCCCCGGTCAGCGCGACCGCGAAGGTGACCAGCGGCGCGCCGCCCCAGGCGGCCAGCGGGGTGAACGGGCTCGCCGTGTTGGCGAAGGCGAGCCGCCCCCACGGGAAGCCGCCGAACGGCAGCCGGTCGCGCGCCCACTCCTGCGCGACCCAGAGGCAGGCCGCCCAGAACGGCCAGCCGCGCAGCCGCGAGGTGACCGCGAGCCCGGCACCGAGCGCCCAGACGAAGAGCGCCTCGGCCACCGACAGGCCGACCCAGGCGTCGGAGCCGACCACCCGGATCCAGTCCAGCAGCCAGAGGAAGAACGGGAACCCGAACGCGAAACCGGTCCACGCGCCCTGGCGCGCCGTGCGACCGCGGGTCAGCAGCGACAGCGCGGCGACCGCGACGATCGACAGCGGCCACAGGCCGTACGGCGGGAACGACGCCGCGAGCAGCAGGCCGGCGCCGGCGGCCAGCGCCGAGCGGCGCCAGCCGACCCGCACCCGGGCCGCCAGCCGGGCGAGCCGCCCGGCCTGGCGAGCCGGCTGCCCGAGTGGCGCGGCAGCGGCGTCGTCCGGCGGGCCTTCCGGCTCCGAGGGTCCACCGGCTCGGGGGGCCGCGTCGAGGGGCAATGCCACCTGAGCACCAATCTCTCTGGCTGGCTCCCGCCGTCGGTTCAGCACCGCGGCGGGCAGTCGGATATCCGACGACGGTACCGTGCGGGGCCGTCGTCCGGTAGTCACGTGCGATGAGAATCCGCAGCTCAGGCCGCGTGTCGAGCCTCGAAGACGGTGCGGCCGCGGACCACCGTGCGCAGGCACTCGGGCAGCGCGCTGCCCGGGGTCAGATCGGGCAGGCCGGGCGTGCCGGAGCGCGGGTCGGTCGACCAGCCGGCCACCCGGGAGTCGGGGGCCTGGACGACCAGCTCACCGGTCCGCCAGAGCGCGTAGGTGGCCGGCGCGCCGGGGACCAGGACGCCCTCGTGGTCGTGGCCCAGCGCCCGCCAGCCGCCGCGGGTGTGCGCGGCGAACGCGGCGCGCACCGAGATCCGGTGCTCGGGCGTGCGGTGGAACGCCGCGGCGCGCACGGTGCCCCACGGGTCGAGCGGGGTGACCGGCGCGTCCGAGCCGAAGGCGACCGGCACACCGGAGCGCAGCAGCGCGGCGAACGGGTTGAGGCCGGCGGCCCGCTCGGCGCCCAGCCGCGCGGCGTACATGCCGTCCGGGCCGCCCCAGGCGGCGTCGAACGCGGGCTGCACGGAGGCGGTCAGGCCGAGCTCGGCGAAGGCCGCGACGGCCTTGTCGTCCAGCGCCTCGGCGTGCTCGACGCGGTGCCGCAGCGCCTTGACGGCGGCCGGGCCGAGCCGGTCCACGGCGGCGCGCACGCCGGCGAGCACCGCGGTGAGGGCGGCGTCGCCGATCGCGTGGAAGCCCGCCTGGAGGCCGGCCTCGGTGCAGGCGACCACGTGCGCGGCGACCTGCTCGGCCGTCAGGTAGGCGGCGCCGCTCTGCTGCGGGTCGTCGGCCGGGGCGTCCTGGTACGGGGTGTGCAGGCAGGCGGTGTGCGAGCCGAACGAGCCGTCCACGAAGAGGTCGCCGCCCGCGCCGACCGCGCCGAGCCGGCGCGCGGTCTCGACGCCGCCGCGCTCGCTCAGCTCGCCCCAGTAGCCGTAGACCTCGGGGCCCGGCTGCTCGGCGGCGAGCGCGAGCAGCGCGGCCAGGTCCTGCTCGGAGGAGATCTCGGGGCCGGCGCACTCGTGCAGCGCGGCGATGCCGAGCGAGGCGGCCCGGCGCAGCGTGGCGAGCTGGGCGTGCCGGCGCTGCTCCTCGGTCAGCCCGGCGAGCGCGGCCCGGCGCACCGCGTGGTGCGCGTCCCGGGTGAGCGGGCCGCTCGGGTGGTGGCCGGGCAGCTCGGCCAGCGCGGGGGTGAGCGCGCGCAGCGCGCTGGTGGCGAGCGCCGAGTGCACGTCGGTGCGGGAGAGGTAGAGCGCGGCGCCGCCGGCGGCCGCGTCGAGCTCGGCCAGCGTGGGCGGGCGGCCCTCGGGCCAGCGGGTCTCGTCCCAGCCGTGGCCGATCAGCACGCCGCCGGTGGAGCGCGCGTGGCCGGCGATCCGGGCCAGCGCCTGGTCGAGCGAGGTGCAGTCGGAGAGGTCGAGGCCGGTCAGCGCCAAGCCGGTGGCGGTGGCGTGCACGTGGGCGTCCACGAACGCCGGGGTGACCAGCGCACCGGCCAGATCGACCACCTCGTCGGCGACGGCGGCGTAGGCGTCGGCGGCGCCCTCGCTGCCCACCCAGGCGATCTGCTCGCCCTCGATCAGCATCGCGGTGGCGAAGGGGTCGGCCGGGCTGTAGATGTCGCCGCCGCGCAGCAGCACGGTGCGGGAGGTGGTGCGTTCGGTCATGAACCCAAGTCTGCACCCCTGGCGTCCACCCACCGGACACCGGCCCGGGCTAGAGCTTGGGCGGGCGGGCCTCGTACGGCGTGGAGAGGACCACCGTGGTCCGGGTGGAGACGCCGGCCGCGGTGCGGATCCTGGCCAGCAGGTCCTCCAGGTCGCCGGGGGCGCCGACCCGGACCTTGAGGATGTAGTTCTCGTCACCCGCCACGCTGTGGCAGGCCTCGATCTCCGGCAGCGGCGCGAGCCGCTCCGGCACGTCGTCAGGAGCGCTCGGATCGAACGGTTTGACCGAGATGAAGGCGGTCAGCGCGAGGTCCACCGCGTCCGGATCGATGATCGCCGAGTAGCCGCGGATCACACCGCGCTGCTCCAGCCGGCGGACCCGCTGGTGGACGGCCGACGTGGACAGGCCGGTGGCTTTGCCCAGGTCGGTGTAGCTCATCCGGCCGTCCTGGACGAGCAGCTGGACAATGCGCTGGTCTAGATCCTCCACAAGGCGCAAACCTACAGGAGCGCCGGGCGCGTCCCGGACGGGCTGCTCCGGCGGCGCCGTTGGCACATGCCCGGGGAATGTGGCGAAGGCCACACTCCCGTGCATCACCCTGCGTCGACCTGCAGGGTTATGACGGCCCGTCGGCGGGAAGGGCTGGTCATGGCCCTGGCCGTGTTGGCCCGGCCCGATCCAAGGGGGATCACATGCCTACAGCTGAGCAGCGCGCCTTCGGCCCCGAAAGCACCCTCACCTCGCTCGACGGGCTCCCGCACGCAGGTGCCCCGCTCGACCCTGACGGACCCGAGGACGGCGCCGACGGCGAGGATCCGGGCCCGGGTCTCGCCCTCGCGCCGGGTGACCCCGGCGAGCCCGAGACCTGGGAGATCGTCCGCCTGACCTGCCCGGAGTGCCAGCGCCCGATCGCCCTGCTGGGCGACGAGGAGCAGCTGCCGCAGCACGCGGTGCTGCGGACCGCCTGGCACCCGTTCTCCCCCGCACTCTGCCCCGGCTCGGGGCTGCCGGCCGACGAGCTGGACGAGTGCGAGCCGCAGCACGAGGACCAGGCCGCCGCGCTCGCCGCGCTGCTCGGTCTGCCCGCCGAACTGGACTGGCGCACCCAGCCGTTCTCGCACGCGGCGCGGCCGTCCTCGGTACCCGCGCAGTCGGCGCTGATCCCGGCCCAGCCGATGCCGGTGCGGCACGCGGCCCCGGCTCGGCGCCGGGTTCCGGCCCAGGGCCACCTGGTCAGGCGCTGAGCCGCCTGGTCGGGCACTGAGCCGACGGGTCGGACCGGGCGGTCGCGCAACCGGCCGGGCCGACCCGTCGGATCGTCAGATCCTCAGGCGGCCACCCGCGTTCAGCCGCGGGTCAGGTGGCGCCCGATGACCAGGCGCTGGATCTGGTTGGTGCCCTCGACGATCTGCAGCACCTTGGCCTCGCGCAGGTACCGCTCGGCCGGGAAGTCCTGGGTGTACCCGTAGCCGCCGAGCACCTGGACCGCGTCCGTGGTGACCCGCATCGCGGTGTCGGTGCAGAACAGCTTCGCCATCGCCGCCTCCTTGGAGAAGGCGACCCCGGCGTCGCGCTTGCGCGCGGCGGCGAGGTAGAGCGCGCGGCCGGCCTCGATCTGGGTGGCCATGTCGGCGAGCATGAAGGACAGGCCCTGGAAGTCGGCGATCGGCCGGCCGAACTGCTGACGGGTCTGCGCGTACTCGACCGCCAGGTCGAGCGCGGCCTGGGCGACGCCGATCGCGCAGGCGGCGATGCCGAGCCGGCCGGAGTCGAGCGCGGCGAGCGCGATCTGGAAGCCCTGCCCCTCCTCGCCGATCAGCCGGTCGGCGCCGACCCGCACGCCGTCGAAGTGCAGCTGGGCGGTGGGCGAGCTGTTCATGCCCATCTTGTGCTCCGGCGGGGCGGCCGAGAGCTGCGCGGCGTCGCCGGGGACGAGCAGGCAGCTTATGCCCCGCGCGCCGTCCACTCCGGTGCGCACGATCGCGCTGTAGAAGTCGGCGCGGCCGCCGTGCGTGATCCAGGCCTTGGTGCCGCGGATCACGTACTCCTCGCCCTCGCGGTCGGCGCGGGTGCGCAGCGCGGCCGCGTCCGAGCCGGACTGCGGCTCGGAGAGGCAGTACGCGCCGAGCTGGCCGCCGCCGAGCATGCCGGGCAGGTACTTCTGCCGCTGCTCCTCGCTGCCGAAACCGGCCAGCGCGTGGCACGAGAGGGTGTGCACGCTCACGCCGAGGCCGACCGCGAGCCAGCCCGCCGCGAGCTCCTCCAGCACCTGCAGGTAGACCTCGTACGGCTGCCCGCCGCCGCCGTAGGCCTCGGCGTACGGGAGCGACAGCAGGCCGGCCTCGCCCAGGGTCGCGAAGACGTCGCGCGGGAACCGGGCGGCGGCCTCGTCCTCGGCGGCCCGCGGGGTCAGCTCGCGCTGGACCAGGTCACGGGTGAGGGCGAGCAGTTCGCGCGCCTCGTCGCTGGGCAGCTGACGCTCCACGGGCTTGGCGGGTGCGGCGTTCATGAGGGTGGGTCGCCTCCTCGTTGAGGCCCCGGGGTGCTGGGGCGGCGCTGGGGGGAGCTGGTGGACGTCCGGGTACCGGGTCGCGGTGAACGGGCGTTCACATGGATCTGGCGATGCGAGTATGCCCGATCCGGGCCCGTCCGTCACGATCCCGCCTGACACCGGGCGCAGCCTTCGCACGGCTGTGACCTGGGACGCCGTACCGGCCCGTAGAGTTGCCGCATGGACCACGCCGGCGGCCTGCCCGCCCTCGCCGCGCAGTTGCGGGCCCTGGCCCCCTCCTGCGGCCCGGTGCGGCTGGTCGCCGTGGACGGCCACGCAGGCTCGGGAAAGACCACGTTCGCCGGTCGGCTGAGTGAGGTACTCGGCGGCGCACCGGTCCTGCACCTGGACGACCTGGCGACGCACCAGGAGTTCTTCGAGTGGGACGGCCGGCTGCGCGAGCAGGTGCTCGCACCGCTGGCCCGGGGCGAGCGGGCCCGGTACGGCGTCTACGACTGGGAGCTGAGGCGCTTTGCGGGGGCGCGCGAGCTGGCGCCCGCGCCGGTGATCCTGATCGAGGGCGTCGGGGCCGGGCGACGGGCCGTGCGCCCCTGGCTCGCCGCGCTGATCTGGATGGAGCTGCCGCTCGCGGACGCCCGACTGCGCGGCCTGGAGCGGGACGGTCCGGCGCTCGCCGAGTTCTGGGAGCACTGGTCGGCGGCCGAGGCGGCGCACTTCGCGGCGGACCCGAGCCGGCCGTTCGCCCAGCTCAAGGTGGACGGGCGCACCGGTGAGCCGCTCGCCGACCGGCTCACCGCGCCCGCCGGTGCGACGCCGCCCCGGCAGGCGGCTAAGCGGCCGCTTGACCAGGCTACGGAGAGCTACTAAGTTCGCTCTCGCCGGGATTAGTTGATCCCGCAACCAGATTCGGCACCTCCGGCTCGTTCCCCCGTGAGCCGGAGGTGCCGTTCTGCTTCCCGCAGACCGGCCCCCGCGCTCGCCGATCAGCCGTCGGTATACCAACGGTCAACGCGCGCAGCCGATTTGAACTCGCGCGGGCCCCTTCCGGATCAGCGCGGCGCCGGTACGATTCCTCACAGGCGCATATGCGTCCCGGGTGCGCGGCGTGACCCGCCATCGACCGGGCCTCGGTGCACACCACGGGGGGCGTGAGTGAACACTGTTGACAATTCCGGCGGCACCGGCCCATACGGACCGGCCGACCGGGCATGGCTGCGTGCCATGGACGCCTACACGGCCGGCGCGTACGCCAGAGCCGAGGAGGAGTTCCGCACCGCGGTCCGGCTGGACCCGGGCATGGCCGACGCCTGGCTCGGCCTGCACGCACTGCGCTGCGACACCTCGGGCGCGCTGCTCGCGATGCACCGGCACAAGAAACGTTTCGGCGAGCAGCGCCGCCGCCACCAGCGGCCGCTCAGCTCCTGGTACTGGCTCGGCTGGTGGGTCCAGCCGGTGCTGGAGGACGGCCGCGACCTCTCCCTCGCCCATGCCTCGCACTGGCTGGACGGCCGCCACCTGCACGAGCTCGACCGCGCGCTCGCGCAGTGCCCGCCGGTCGAACAGGACCGCTCGGTCCGGTTCCTGCACGCCTGCCGCTCGTACCTGCTCAAGGACTGGGAGCAGCTGATCCGGGACACCGACCAGCTGCTCGACGACACACTGCTCGGCATCGAGTCCGGCCTGTTCGGCGGCATGGCCCGGGTCCGGCTGGACATGTGCGCACAGGCCCAGACGCCGCTGGCCGCCTCGCTGGCCCGCTGCCGCTCCGAGCAGCCGCAGCGCAAGGAACTGCGCTACTGGCTGGGCCGGGCCTACGAGGGCGCCGGGCGCAGCGCGGCCGCGCTGCCGCTGTACCGGGCGGTGCACCGGGCCGACCCGGCGTTCATGGACACCGCCGCCCGGCTGGCCGCGATCGCCGCCGAGGACGGGCTGGGGCTGCTGGAGGAGCTGCCCGGGTTCGGGGCGGGCGAAGGGCTGGGGCTCGGGCTCGGATTCGGCCTGGGGGCCGGCGAGACGCTGATCGAGGGGCTGGGCGACGCGCTCGGCAGCGGGCTCGGCGAGGGGCTGGGCGACGGGCTCGGCGACGGCCTTGGTGAGGAGCTCGGCAGCGGGCTCGGCAGCGGCCTGGGTGAGAGGCTGGGCGAGGAGGTGACCGCCGGCGGCGAGGAGGGCGGCTACCCGCAGCCGCCGGGCGCCGGCCTGAACCAGTTCGCCGACCGCTCCGGCCTGGCCGAGCGCCGCGGCGAGGGGGCCGGCGCCGGTGAGTCGGCCGAGGGCGACGGAGCAGGTGCGGGCGCGAGCTCGGGTGCGGGCACGGGTGCAGGTGCCGGCCCAGGTACCAGTGCAGGCCCAGGTACCAGTACAGGCGAGAGCAGCGTGCCGCCGTCCGGCTCGGTACCGCGGGCGACCGGCGCACAGGCGCCGGCCGGTCCGGCTCGACCGAGCGGGCCCCCGGCGGCCGGGCGGCCGGAGACCGGCCGGCGGACCCCCGCGGCGCAGGCGGCCGAGGACCGGCACCGGTTGGACGCCGCCTTGGCGGAGCTGGAGCAGATGGTCGGCCTGGACCCGGTGAAGCGCCAGGTCCGCGCGCTCTCCGCGCAGTTGCGGATGGCCGGGCTCCGCGCCGACCAGGGCCTGCCGGTGCAGCCGCCGAAGCGGCACTTCGTCTTCTCGGGCCCGTCCGGCACCGGCAAGACCACGGTGGCGCGGATCCTCGGCCGGGTCTTCCACGCGCTCGGCCTGCTCTCCGGCGAGCACCTGGTGGAGGCCCAGCGGGCCGACCTGGTCGGCGAGTTCCTCGGCCAGACCGCGGTGAAGGCGAACGAGCTGATCGACTCCGCGCTGGACGGCGTGCTCTTCATCGACGAGGCGTACAGCCTGGCCAACTCCGGCTACAGCAAGGGCGACGCGTACGGCGACGAGGCGCTGCAGGTGCTACTGAAGCGGGCCGAGGACAACCGGGACCGGCTGGTGGTGATCCTGGCCGGCTACCCCGAGGGGATGAACCGGCTGCTGGCCACCAACCCCGGGCTCAACTCCCGCTTCACCACCCGGGTGGACTTCCCGAGCTATCGCCCGGCCGAACTCACCGCGATCGGCAGCGCGCTGGCCGCCCGGGACGGCGACGGCTGGGACGAGGACGCGGCGGACGAGCTGGCCAGCATCTGCGCGCACGTGGTCGGCGAGGGCTGGATAGACGAGCTGGGCAACGGGCGGTTCATCAGGACGCTCTACGAGAAGTCCTGCGCGTACCGCGACCTGCGGCTCTCGATGGCCCGCGACCTGCCCGGCCGGGAGGACCTGGTGACACTGAGGCTGCCGGACCTGGTGCAGGCGTACGGCGAACTGATCGACGGCCGGGGGTAGTCCGCCCGGCCGTCGAACAGAACGCCGTCGAACAGAACGCCGTCGATCAGCACGACCCGCGGATCAGCGCAGCCGGCGGATCAGGCCGCCGCAGGGCGGTGGTCCGGGTCGTGCATCTCGCCGACCAGCTCCTCCAGCACGTCCTCCAGCGTGACCAGCCCGACCGTGCGCCCGTCCGCCGTGGTGACGGCGGCGAGGTGCGCGGCGGCCCGGCGCATCGCGGTGAGCGCGTCGTCCAGCGGCATCCGCTCCCCCACCACGGTGACCGGGCGCCAGAGCCGGACCGGGACGGCGGCGTCCGGGTCCTCGACCTCCAGCACGTCCTTGACGTGCAGGTAGCCGAGGATCGCGCCGCCGCCGTCCACCACCGGGAAGCGCGAGAAGCCGGTGGCCACCGCCAGCTGCTCGACGTGCCGGGCGGTCGCCGAGGTGCCCACGGTGACCAGCTGTTCCAGCGGCAGCAGCACCTCGGCGACCGGCCGGCGGCCCAGCTCCAGCGCGTCCTCCAGGCGCTCCTGCTCGGCGGCCGCGAGCAGGCCGGCCGCGCGCGACTCGGCGAGGATCCAGAGCAGTTGCTCGGCGGTGTAGACCGAGGCGACCTCGTCCTTCGGCTCCACCCTGAACAGCCGCAGCACCCCGTTCGCGAACGCGTTCAGCAGCCGGATCACCGGGCCGAGCACCCGGGCCAGCCGGGCCAGCGGCGGGCCGAGCCAGAGCGCGGCGCGCTCCGGCGCGGTGAGCGCGACGTTCTTCGGCACCATCTCGCCGATCACCATGTGCAGGAAGACCACCAGGGCGAGCGCCAGCGCGTACGCGATCGGGTGGACCAGCCCGTCAGGGATGCCGATCGCGTGGAACGGCCCCTCCAGCAGGTGCGCGATGGTCGGCTCGGCGAGCGCGCCGAGCAGCAGCGAGCAGACCGTGATGCCCAGTTGGGCGGCGGCCAGCATCGCGGAGACGTTGCTCAGCGCGTGCAGCACGGTGCGGGCCCGGCGGTTGCCCGCCTCGGCCAGCGGTTCGACCTGGCTGCGGCGCACCGAGATCACCGCGAACTCGGCGCCGACGAAGAAGGCGTTCCCGAGCAGCAGCAGGAGTGCCGCGAAGAGTTGCAGGGCGATCATCCGAGCTCACCGTTCTTCTCGCTGCGGTGCTCCAGCCGGACCCGACTGGTCCGGTGCCGGTCCACCTCCTGCACGGTCAGCGTCCAGCCGGGCAGTTCGGCCTGCTCGCCGGGCGCGGGGATCTTGCCGAGCAGGTCGGCGAGCAGCCCGCCGAGCGTCTCGTACGGCCCGTGCGGGGCGTTCAGCCCGATCGACTCCAGCTGGTCGAGCCGGGCGCGGCCATCGGCCAGCCAGGCCGGGCGGCCGTCGGCCCCGGGCAGCGCGATCAGCTCGGGGGCGGCGCCGGGGTCGTGCTCGTCGCGGACCTCGCCGACGATCTCCTCGACGATGTCCTCGATGGTGACCACGCCGGCGGTGCCGCCGTACTCGTCGATCACGATGGCCATCGGCTGGCGGCGCCGCAGCTGGTCGAGCAGCCGTTCGGCGGGCAGCGTCTCGGGCACCAGCAGCGGCGCGCCGGCCAGCCGGCCGACCGTCACCTCGGTGCGGCGCTCGGGGCGCACGCCGAGTGCGTCCTTGAGCGTGACGGTGCCGGTGACCTCGTCCAGGCTGTGCCGGTAGACCGGGAACCGGGAGAAGCCGGTGGCCCGGGTCAGGTTGACCACGTCCGCGGCGGTGGCGTCCTGGTGCAGCGCGGCGACGTCCACCCGGGGCGTCATCACGCTCTCGGCGGTCAGTTCGGCCAAGCCCAGGGTGCGCACGAAGAGCAGCGCGGCGTCCTCCTCTATCGCGCCGGCCTTCGCCGAGTGCTGGGCCAGGAAGACCAGTTCACCCGGCGTGTGGGCGTGCGCCAGCTCCTCGGTCGGCTCCAGCCCGAGCGCCCGGACCAGCCGGTTCGCCGAACCGTTCAGCCAGCGGATCAGCGGCCGGCAGGCGGCGGTGAACGCGCGCTGCGGACCGGTGACCGCGCGGGCCACCGCGAGCGGGCGGGAGATCGCCCAGTTCTTCGGGACCAGCTCGCCGATCACCATCTGCAGCACAGTGGCCAGCACCATGCCGACCAGCACCGCGACACCGGTCGCGGCGGAGGACGGCACGCCGGCGGCCTCGGCGACCGGCCCGAGCAGCGTGGAGAGCGCCGGTTCGGCGAGCATGCCGACCACCAGCGAGGTGACGGTGATGCCGAGCTGGGCGCCGGAGAGTTCGAAGGAGAGCGAGCGCAGGGCCTTGGCGACCCCGGCCGCGCGCCGGTCGCCGGACGAGGCGGCCCGCTCGACGGTCCCCCGGTCGACGGTCACGAGGGAGAACTCGGCGGCCACGAAGAGGCCGTTCGCGAGGATGAGCAGCACGGCCGCGGCGAGCAGCAGCCAGGCGGTGATCACAGCGCCGCCTGCTCTCCGGACGACAGGAGAAAGGCGGCGGGGGTACTACCGGACGGATCGTCCATCGAGGGGAGGTGTCACTCCTCAGGTCGGGGGCGGGTGGCGGGCAGGCTTTGCCCCGCCTTTACCAGCGTAGACGATACCTGTTCGATTGCCCGCCGCCACATGAGCCCTGGTGGAGCGCCGCACTGCGTCACACGGCCGGTGGAGCTGACGTGCGGTACTGACGTGCGGTACTGACGTGCGGTGCTCAGGCCGTCGCGGGCTCGCTGGCAGCGCCGCGCGCCTCGGCCAGGTCGCGCAGTTCGATGGCCGCCCGGACGGCCTGCTCGCGGCCGCCGCCCGGCTGGATCCCGACCGCGGCGAGCGAGGTGCCGTCGGTGAGGTCCAGCGTCACCCACGGGTCGCCCTGGCGCAGGTTCACCCGCACGATCTCGGCCCACTGCAGCCGCCGGGTGCGGACGAAGTTCACCACGGTGACCCCGTCCGCGTCGGCGAGCACCTTCGGGCGGGCCAGCATCAGGCCCACCCCGGCGAAGACCAGGCCCAGGCAGGTGAGCGTGATCCGGTCGTTCAGCTGCCAACTGGGCGGGAGCACCAGCGCCATGGTGACGAAGACCACCACCAGCAGCCCGCTGATCGGCAGCAGCACCAGCCGGTTGCGGCGCGGCGCCCAGGTCAGCGGCAGGGTGGGCAGGTCAGTGGCAGGCATGGCGGCGGTGCTCCCGGGGACGGCAGGCTCAGAGGCGGCAGGCGTGGATGTTGGTGACCAGGATGGCCCGGGCACCGATCGACCACAGGTCGTCCATGATGCGCTGGGCCTCCTTGCGGAGCACCATCGAGCGGACCGCGACCCAGCCCTCGGTGTGCAGCGGGGAGACGGTCGGCGACTCCAGACCCGGGGTCAGTGCGACCGCCTCGCCGACCTTCTCGGCGCGGATGTCGTAGTCCATCAGCACGTAGCGGCGGGCCACCAGGACGCCCTGGAGGCGGCGCAGGAACTGGTCGACACCCGCGTCCTCGCCGGCGCCGTTGGGGCGGATCACCACGGCGTCGGAGATCAGGATCGGGTCGCCGAAGACCTCCAGGCCGGCGTTGCGCAGGCTGGTGCCGGTCTCCACCACGTCGGCGATCACGTCGGCGACGCCGAGCTGCACCGCGGTCTCGACCGCGCCGTCCAGCTTGGTGACGGTCGCCTGCACGCCGTGCTCGGCCAGGTGCTGCTCGACCAGGCCGGTGTACGAGGTCGCGATGCGCAGGCCCTGCAGGCCCTGGACGTCCTTCGGCGAGCCGACCGGGCCGGCGAACCGGAAGGTCGAGCCGCCGAAGCCGAGCGCGAGCACCTCCTCGGCACCCGCGGCCGAGTCCAGCAGCAGGTCGCGGCCGGTGATCCCGATGTCGAGACGGCCGGAGCCGACGTACACCGCGATGTCGCGCGGGCGCAGGAAGAAGAACTCGACCTGGTTCTCGGGGTCGACCAGGACCAGTTCCTTCGGGTCCTTGCGCTGGCGGTAGCCGGCCTCATGGAGCATCTCCGCCGCGGGACCCGAGAGCGAACCCTTGTTGGGGAGGGCGATGCGCAGCATGAGAGGAAGATCCTTCGCTTGGGGCGTGGACGTGCGGAGTGTTGGTGAGGGGCGGATCAGAGGTACGCGTAGACGTCGTCGAGCGTCAGGCCGCGGGCGACCATCATCACCTGAAGGTGGTAGAGCAGCTGCGAGATCTCCTCGGCGGTCTGCTCCTTGGTCTGGAACTCGGCGGCCATCCAGACCTCGGCGGCCTCTTCGACGACCTTCTTACCGATGCTATGGACGCCCTGCTGGACGAGCTGCGCGGTACGGGAGGTCGCGGGGTCGCCGGTGGCGGCCTTCTGCTGGAGCTCGGTGAAGAGCTCCTCGAATGTCTTGGAAGCCATGATGGGACTCACCTTACGGGGTCTCGCGCGCCACGTGCGAAGCGTCCCGGACCGTGGACACCGTGCTGGACACGATGACCGTGGTGGTCCGGGACGCGACACGCGGCTCCGGGCCGCGCCTGGTTCAGCTCAGTGCTCAGCTCAGCGCGCGCAGCGTGGCGGCGGTGGCGACGGCCGCGGTGACCGCCTCGTGGCCCTTGTCCTCGGCCGAGCCGGGCAGGCCCGCCCGGTCCAACGCCTGCTGGTCGTTGTCGCAGGTCAGCACGCCGAAGCCGACCGGCACGCCGGTGTCCACGCTGACCTGGGTGAGGCCGACGGTGGCCGCCTGGCAGACGTAGTCGAAGTGCGGGGTGCCGCCGCGGATGACCACGCCCAGCGCGATCACCGCGTCGTACCCGCGCTCGGCCAACCGCTTCGCGGCGACCGGGAGTTCGAAGGTGCCCGGCACCCGCAGCACGGTCGCGTCGGTGATCCCGAGCTCCTTCAGGGCGCGCTGGGCGCCGTCCAGCAGACCGTCCATCACCTGGGTGTGCCACTGCGCGGCGACGACCGCGACCTTCAGGTCCTGGGCATTGTCGACGGTCAGTTCGGGGGCTCCGTGGCCGGCCACGATCGTTCTCCTCTGGCTGTGCTGGATGGGGACTGGGGGTGCGATGGTGCAGCTGAAACGGTTCAGCCGACGCTCAGCCGACGAGCCACGGCAGGTCGTGGCCCATCCGGTCGCGCTTGGTCAGCAGGTAGGCGAGGTTGTGCTCGCCGGCCTCGACCGGGATCGGCTCGCGGCCCTTGACCTTGAGGCCGTGGTCGGTGAGCGCGGCGAGCTTCTCGGGGTTGTTCGTCAGCAGGGTCAGCGAGCGGACGCCGAGGTCGGTCAGCATCTGGGCGCCGATGCTGTACTCGCGGGCGTCGGCCGGCAGGCCGAGGTCGAGGTTGGCGTCCACCGTGTCGCGGCCCTGCTCCTGGAGCTGGTAGGCGCGCAGCTTGTGCGCCAGGCCGATGCCACGGCCCTCGTGGCCGCGCAGGTAGAGCACCACGCCGCGGCCGGAGGCGGCCACCTTGGCCAGCGACTCCTGGAGCTGCGGGCCGCAGTCGCAGCGCAGCGAGCCGAAGACGTCCCCGGTCAGGCACTCGGAGTGGACCCGGACCAGCACGTCCTCGCCGTCCGGCAGCCGGCCGTCCGCGTCCAGGCCGCCGGCCACCAGAGCGAGGTGCTCGGTGCCGTCGAGGGTGCCGCGGTAGCCGACCGCGGTGAACTGGCCGAACGCGGTGGGCAGCGTGGTGACCGCGGCGCGGTCCACGTGCAGTTCGGTGCGGCGGCGGTAGGCGATCAGGTCCTCGATCGAGATGATCGCCAGGCCGTGCTCGCGGGCGAAGACGACCAGCTCGGGCAGCCGGGCCATGGTGCCGTCGTCGTTGACCACCTCGCAGATCGCGGCGGCCGGCGGCAGCCCGGCCAGCCGGGCCAGGTCCACCCCGGCCTCGGTGTGGCCCGGGCGCACCAGCACGCCGCCGTCCATCGCGCGCAGCGGGAAGACGTGTCCGGGGCGGGTGAAGTCCCGCGCGGTGCTGGACGGTTCACCGAGTAGCCGGACGGTCAGGGCGCGATCGACGGCGGAGATGCCGGTCGCCTCGACGTCCCGGGCGTCCACCGAGACGGTGTACGCGGTGCCCTTGCGGTCCTCGTTGACCCGGGTCATCGGGGGCAGTTCGAGGCGGTCGGCGTCGGCCTGGGTGACCGGGACGCAGATCACGCCGGAGGTGTACCGGATGGTGAAGGCGAGTAGCTCGGGCGTGGCGGCCGAGGCGGCGAAGATGAGGTCGCCCTCGTTCTCGCGGTTCTCGTCGTCCACCACGATCACGGCCCGACCGGCCGCGATGTCGGCGATGGCGCGCTCGACCGGGTCGAGCGTGAGGTCACTGTTGATGCTCATGCCGAGGCTCCCTGCAGGGTCGGGGCGGTAACCGGACGGGTGGTGCGACTGCGCAGCCACCAGGCGCGCAGGCCGGCCAGCACCAGCACGAAGTAGATGCTGTAGGTCAGGCCGGAGAAGGCGTAGCCGTTGTTGAAGGCGAGCGGGACGCCGACGACGTCCACCGCGATCCAGGCGATCCAGAACTCCACCCAGCCGCGGGCCTGGGCGACCATCGCGGCGAGCGTGCCGGTGAAGATGTACGCGTCGGACCACGGGCTCCAGGACATCCAGGAGTAGTGGGTGAAGAGCATGGCCAGCCCGACGGTCGCCAGCGCCGTGCCGGCGACGAGCACCGCGCGCTCGGTCCAGCTCGCGAAGCGCACCTCGACCTCACCGGTGCCGCGGCGGCCGCGCTGCCACTGGATCCAGCCCCAGACCGCGGTCACGATGACGATCAGCTGCTTGCCCGCCAGGCCCGACAGGTGGCCCGACGCGAAGGCGCCGAACAGCACCACGCCGGAGAGGAGTTGGGCCGGCCAGCTGAGCACCGAGCGGCGCCAGCCGAGCGCGAGCGCACCCAGACCGATCAGGTTGCCGATCATGTCGGTCCACTTCACGTGCTCGCCGAATATGGAGAAGGCGATGCCGTTGAGCCAGTTCACGACGCGTCCTCAGCGGGGTTCGAAGCGGGGGTCGAGGTCGGGAGCGCGGAGCTCGGGATCGGGAGCGCGGCGAGTCCGGGGATCTCCCGGGACTCCAGCAGTCGCTCGACGTACTTGGCCAGCACGTCCACCTCGAGGTTGACCGGCTCGCCGACCGCCTTGGCGCCGAGCGTGGTGAGGGCGAGCGTGGCCGGGATCAGGCTGACCGTGAAGCTGTCCGCGGCGGCCTCGACCACGGTGAGGCTGATGCCGTCTACGGTGATCGAGCCCTTGTCCACCAGGTAGCGGGAGATGCCCTTCGGAAGGCTGAAGCGCAGTACCTCCCAGCGC
The DNA here is from genome assembly GCF_057158765.1 of Kitasatospora sp. NEAU-69. NCBI lineage: Bacteria > Bacillati > Actinomycetota > Actinomycetes > Kitasatosporales > Streptomycetaceae > Kitasatospora > Kitasatospora sp. NEAU-69. The sequence continues at coordinate 100,600 of NZ_JBWXUE010000019.1, read as the reverse complement.
GGCAGACCGTCCGAGTCGAGCTCGCCAGGGCTGCGCGAGAGCAGCGTGCCGGTCGCGTCCACATGACCCTGGACCAGGTGGCCGCCGAGCCGGGCGCCGAGCGCCATCGCGCGCTCCAGGTTGACCCGGGAGCCGGCGTGCAGCACCCCGAGGCTGGACCGGTGCAGCGTCTCGGCCATCACGTCGGCGCTGAACTCGCCCGTCCCGGAAGCCAGTTCCTCGGGGGTGTCGACCACGGTGAGACAGACGCCGTTGACCGCGATGGAGTCGCCGTGCCGGGCTCCGGTGCTCGCCAGTGGGCCGCGCAGGCGGATGCGCGAAGAGTCGCCGAACTCCTCGATGGAGACGACCTCGCCGAGCTCTTCGATGATGCCGGTGAACACCCGAGTCCTCCTCGCGCTGGGGCGCGGACTCCGGGGCGGCACATCATGGGAAGACTCGGCGGAAGAGAGACGGGTGCACCGGGCTCTACCGGTACCGGGATGCGTCGGAAGGGTCGCGGGCGCTCTGCATCCGTCACCGGAGAGAGGCCTGCCGGACACCGTCCGCCACACCTGATCACGGCTCCCCCGGGAGGGTGTGCCGTGGCACTGCTCTGATCCGTCGCGCACGCCTCCCATCCGGACTTTAACCGTCGGTCCAGGAGTTTCACCTGGTCAACCGGCCGCTGGCTGCGGACGGGTCGCGGACTGTAACCGCCGGTTCGGATTTTCACCGACCCCGGAGTGCGCTGAACGTCATTGCTTGTTGCTTGCTTGCGTTACTACTGCCGCCATTCTGCCATGATCCGCAACCCGGTAGGGAGAGGGTGTCGCTGTGGTCTGGTTCACTCCCCCGCCGGGAATGCCCGCGAGTCCGCCGCCGACCTGCGGCAACACGCGGCGCGGCCGGGGCGATCGGCAGCCGACGGGACCGGCAGTGCGTCAGGTCGCGGGCCGCGCCGGGCAACGGGCCGCCGCGCGGCGGGCGTCAGCCCACCCGGCGGCGGGCTGACGGCCACGGGCCCGGAGGCTCGTGGCCGTCAACCGTCCGTTATCGGCTCGGATTCATGGGATCGGGGTGGACCGGTTCTACCTACCCACCCCGCCCGGCCGGGCGTTCGGCCCGAACGGCAGGCCCGGACCCGACGGCAGGCGGCGACCGGGCGGGCGACCGGCATCACCGACGGCAGCAGCGGTGGCACCGGTAGGAGCGGCAGCAGCGGCAGGAGCGGTGGGACGGCGGCCGGGTGCGGCCGGGACGGCCCCGGGGCGGGGTGGCGCGTCCGGCCGGCGGGCGACGACCGGCGCCGGGCCCTGCCCCTGGCCCGAGCCGGGGCCAGGGACCGAGCCGGGGCCAGGGCCGGGGACCGAGCCGGAACTGAACGGGATCGAGGACTCCAACAGCTCGTGCGGCGCCCGCAGCAGTTGGGCGGCCGAGCTGCCCAGCCCGCTGATCCCCGGGAGGTACCAGGTGGTCGGCCGACTCGGATCGGACGGGCCCGTAGGCGGCTGCTCAGGCACGCGGCCGGACCTCGACGTTCTCCAGCACGCCGATCGCGTCCGGGATCAGCACCGCCGCCGAGTAGTAGGCGCTCACCAGGTAGGAGATGATCGCCTTCTCGTCGATGCCCATGAAGCGGACGTTGAGCCCCGGCTCGTACTCGTCCGGGATGCCGGTCTGGAACAGGCCGACCACACCCTCGTTGTCCTCACCGGTACGCACCGCGATGATCGAGGAGGTCTGCTGGTCGCTGACCGGGATCTTGCCGCACGGCAGCAGCGGGACGCCGCGCCAGGCCGGCAGGTGGTGGCCGGCCACCTCGACGCTGCCGAAGTAGATGCCGCGCTTGCTGCACTCCTTGCCGAAGGCGGCGATCGAGCGCGGGTGCGCGAACAGGTACTGCGTGTTGCGCCGCATGCTGATCAGGTCGTCCAGGTCGTCCGGGGTGGGCGGGCCGGAGTGGGTCTGGATCCGCTGGTTGTAGTCGGCGTTGTGCAGCAGCCCGAAGTCCCGGTTGTTGACCAGCTCGTACTCCTGGCGCTCGCGCAGCGCCTCGATGGTCAGCCGCAACTGCTGCTCGATCTGGTTCATCGGCTGGTTGTAGAGGTCGGCGACCCGGCTGTGCACCCGCAGCACGGTCTGCGCGACGCTCAACTCGTACTCACGCGGCGCAAGTTCGTAGTCCACGAAGGTGCCGGGCAGCTCGTACTCACCCTCGTGACCGGCCGCCAGCTCGATCGCCCGCTCGCCATGCCGGCTCTGCGGCTGCTGAGCGTCGGCGATGTACTGCATGATCCGGTCGCGCAGTTCCTGCGAACGGTCCACCAGGCTCTGGAAGGCCGGCCAGGGCAGCACCATCACGGTGCCGGCGGTCACCGCCTTCACGCTGTACGGCCAGTTCGCGTCGGCGGCGGTGAGCGCCTCGTCACCGATGTGGTCGCCGTCCGCCAGCGAGCCGATCACCGCGGTCTCACCGTACTTGCCGGTGCCGATCTTGTTGACCTTGCCGTGCGCGATCAGGAAGACCTCGTTGATCGGCGTGCCGGCCTCGATCAGGGACTCCCCCGCGACGACATCGCGCTGGGTGAACCGGCCGGCCAGCTCCTCCAGCAGCGCGTCGTCCTCGAAGTCGCGCAGCACCGGGACCTCGCGCAGCGTCGGCGCCAGCACCCGGACGTCGGCGCCGGTGCGCACGAAGCTCACCCGGCCGCGGCCGACCGCGTAGCTGAGCCGGCGGTTGACCCGGTAGGTGCCGCCGGAGACCTGCACCCAGGGCAGCATCTTCTGCACCCAGCGGGAGCTGATCCCCTGCATCTGCGGTGCGGACTTGGTGGTCGTCGCCAGGTTCCGCGCCGCCGCGGTACTCAGGCTGAGCTGCTGCTGCTCGGTTGCGTTCGGCGTCGGGGCCGGACCCGCCTCGATCGTCATCGACTGTCTCACCTTCGTCATCTGCGCTGATCTTCATCTGGACTGATCTGCTGGGCCGTTCGGGACGCCGTCGAGCCGCAGACAGCACTCGGCACCCGCCGTAGGCGGTGGGACGGCCATGGGGGGCAGGACGGCACAGCCACGTTCAGCAGTCAGATGTAATCGCACCGTGTACGTCGCCACAACGGAAACACGGGACACACTGGGGTGCGCCGGTATCGGCGCGCTGATCTTCACACCCCGCACGCCGGGGACAGGCGTACGAACGGGCGGGGCACCGCCGGGATCACCCCGGCTGACGTCGGGTCAGTGGCGGTGGATCAGCGCGACGTTGACCCCCGGCTCCGCCAACCAGCCGACTTCCGAGTCGAGTTCGGCGGGGACGGGAAGCCCGCGCGGCCGACGCGGCCCGCGCGGCACAACGCCGGTCCAGAGCGTCACGACGGGCTGCCGGGCGGCGGGGCCGACCGGCCGGACTACCGACCTGCGACAACGAGTACGACTACGACTCCGTCACGCCTGTCACACCCGCGGCCGGCAGGCCGGCCGGGGAGTTGGCCGGCAGGCCGAGCGAGCTCGCGGACGAGGAGTCGGACGAGGCCGCCGAGGAGGCCGCGGACGAGGCGGAGGAAGCCGATTCGGTCGCGGTCGAGCCGGCGGTGGCCGTCGCACTGCCGGATGAACTCGTGCTTGTCGTAGGCGAGTTGGAACTGGCAGAGCCGGTGGCGGTGGCCGACCCCGAGGCGGACGGGCCGGTGGAGCCGCCGGCCGAGGCACTCGGTGTGCCGGAGGAGGTCGCAGTGCCGGCCGCGTTGCTCGGTGCGCCGATCGGCGCGGGTGTGCCGCGGTCCGTCGTGCCGGTGCCGCCGACCGGGCGGGTGAACCAGTTCCCGGTGGTCTGGTCCACCATCACCAGGTGCGTCACCGGCGCGGCGGCCGGCTGCACGGTGACCACCTGCTGCGGCTGGAAGCCCGGCCAGGAGTCGCCGCTGAACTGCGGCGGCGAGCTGTCCACGACCGGCGGCAGCAGCGGGTTGCCGCAGGCGCAGCGAGCGCGCGGGACGCCGTGATCGTCCACCAGCACCGCGCTGCCGGCCTGCAGGACGGACTGGAAGCTGGTCGCCACGCCGTTGGCGAAGCCGTGGTTGGTCACCCGGGTGTCCACCCGCAGCACGGCGGACGTGAGCGAGTGCAGGTAGGTCGGGATGCCGGCCGGCTGGATGCCCTCGACGGCCGCCCAGGCCCGGCCCTTGTCGACGTGCGTGGTGAGGAACTCGGCGAGCTGGTCGACGTTGCAGCTGCCGTTCCGCTCGGTGCCGCCGTAGAGGCCGACGGCCGCACCGTCGACGGTCTGCGCAGCGTTCGCCGGGGCGCCAGGCGAGCCGGCTGCGCTCTGCACGGTCGGGGAGGTCCCGGCGGCCGACGGGGTGCCCGAGGTGGTGACGGCCGCCGAGGGGGTGAACGGGTCCTGGCCGGGCGCCGCGGCGGCCTGCAGGGTCACCTTGGGTGCTGCGGCGGTGCTGCTGCCACTCGGAGACGACTTCGGCTGCCGCTCCACCAGCAGCACCGCGACCCCCGCCGCCAGTACCAGCACCACGCCGGCCGCGACCAGCGACCGGCGCCGGCGCCACCACGGCTGCCGGGGCCCGGGGCTGACCATGGTCCGCGGCGGACCTGGCGGACCGGGCGGGACGGGCGGACCGGGCGGGACGGGCGGACCGGGCGGGACGACTTCGGTGGGCGTGGGCGTGGGTGTGGGTGTGGGTGTGGGCGTGGGCGGCACGGTCGGCGGGCTCGCGCTCGCCGGTCCCGGCGGCGGCGCGGCGGGCTCGGTCGGGGTGGGCTCCGGCGCGGCCGGCTCCGTCGGGGTGGGCATCGCCGGCATCGAGGGCGGTCCGGACGGCGGGCCGGACGGGGGCCCGGACGGCGGACCCGAGGGAGGCCCAGACGGCGGACCCGACGGTGGCCCCGACGGAGGCCCGGACGGTGGCCGCGATCCCCCGGAACCGGCCAGCGGGCCTGCCGGTGGGCCGGACGGCGGCTCGGACGGCGGCTCGGTCCCCGGGTCCTGGTCTGACGGCGTCTCGTCGTGCACGGCCCATTCTCTGCGCGCGCCGCGGCGCACCCGCAACCGGTGCTGCGGTGAACGGCTCATCCCGTACCAGCGCCGGGTCAGCGCGGCCCGCGGTGGCTCACGGCTGCACGAAGACCGCCGTCGCCCAGACCGGCGGCGCGAGCGGCACCCGCCGCCCGGCCGTCCGCAGTGCGAGTACGAACGCCGCGCAGGTCCGGTACCGGGCGTCCGGCTCCTTCGCCAGCGCGCGGGCCAGCACGCCGTCCACCGCGTCCCCGTGCCCGGTGCCCGGCGGCGGGTCGTACAGGTGCGCGGAGAGCACGCCCGCCTGGTCGTCACGGACGAACGGCGGGTGCCCGGTCAGCATCTCCTGCACCACGCAGGCCAGCGAGTACACGTCGCACCGCCCGTCCAGCGGCCGACCGGCCACCTGTTCGGGCGCTGCGTAGTCCGGCGTGCCGACGAACATGCCGATCCGGGTGATGCCGGAGCGGGTCAGCGACTTCTTGGTCAGGCCGAAGTCGGTCAGGTAGATGTGCTCGGGGTGCTCGCTGTCGGTGCCCTCGGCGACCAGGATGTTGCCGGGCTTGACGTCGCGGTGCACCAGTTCGTGCGCGTGCGCGGCGTCCAGGGCGGATGCCACCTGTCCGGCGATCCGGGCCACTCTGGCCACTGGCAACCGGCCCTCGCGGGCCAGCAGCGCGCTCAGGTCGCGCCCCTCGACGAAGCGCATCGCGATGAACAGCACGCCCTCGGCCTCGCCCGCCTCGTAGACCGGGATGATGTGCGGGTGGTCGATCCGGGCCGCCAGCCGCGACTCGCGCTCGAACCGGCGGCGCAGGTCCTCGTCGCCGGCCCACCAGGGCGCCAGCACCTTGACGGCGACCGTCCGGCCGAGCCGCAGGTCCTCGGCCCGGTAGACCACGGCCATCCCGCCGCGCCCGACCTCGTCCTGCAGCTGGTAGCCCGCGATCCGGCGGCCGGCCAGGTCACCGGGCGCGGTGGCCATCACGCACCGCCGCCGTCACGGCCGTCGCCGTCGCCGTCGGGGCCGGGTGGTCGGGCGGTCACGGCGTACGGTTGCAGCCGCGCGCCGTCGCAGTAGTACCAGCGCCGTTCGGCGAGGTCCAGCAGCCAGGCGTTCGGTCCGTCCAGCACCGCGCCCAGCCGCAGCTCGGCTGCTCGCTGCTGGAAGTCGGCCAGCGTGGCCCGGCCGTCGGCGAGCTCGTCGAGCAGCCGCCGGTAGGTCCCCAGCGCCGCCTCCAGCCGGGCCAGCAGCGGGCGGGGGTCCTCGCCGACCGTGACCGGCGCGCCCGGTGGGGTCCGCGGCAGCGCGAGCAGCAGCCGGCCGTCCACCCAGCTGGTCCAGCCGTTCGCGCAGACCACCCGGGCCCAGTTGCCGAACAGCTCGGCCAGCCGGACCGGGAGCAGCCCGTCCAGCGGCGCGGTCGGGCGCTGCGGATCCGGCGCCGCCCAGCTCGGCAGGCCGCCGGGCGGCACGATGTGGGTCGCCTCGAAGGGCGCCGGCCCGGCGGCGGCCCCGGCCTGCGCGGCGTCCGGCCGTCCGGCGTCCGGTCGCACGGCCGCCGGCCGCGTGGGCTCGGGCCGTACGGCGTCCGGCCGCATGGGCTCGGGCCGTGCCGGGTCGGGCCGTGCGGGTTCCGGGGCCGGCCGGGTCGCCACCGCTCACCGCCGCCGCATCACGGCCGGCTCGTGCCGCCGCAGCAGCCGCATGACCAGCAGGCCGAACAGCACCGAGAGCGCCACCATCATCCCCATGTCCAGCAGCCAGACCCCGGCGCTGTGCCGGAAGAGCGGGTCCGCGGTCAGCGTGCCGGGCACGATCGTGTGCAGGTCCAGGGTGGCGGCCATCGCCGCGAGCGCCCAGCGCGACGGCACCAGCCAGGAGAGTTGGTTGAGCCCGATCACGCCGTTCAGCTTGAGCACCGCACCGCAGAAGACCACCTGCACGATCGCCAGCAGCACCAGCAGCGGCATCGTCACCTCCTCCTTCTTCACGAGGGCGGAGATCAGCAGGCCGAGCATCATCGCGGTGAACGCCAGCAGCGCCGTGGCCAGCGTGATCTCGACCAGCGGCGGCATCAGCACCCCGCTGCCGCCGTTGGGTCTGAGCTTCACCCCGGCCAGGCCCACCAGCGTGAGCACGATCGCCTGCAGCACCGTCACGGTGCCGAGCACGACCACTTTCGAGCAGAGATAGGCGGATCTGGACAGCCCGACGGCGCGTTCGCGCTGGTAGATCACCCGCTCCTTGACCAGCTCGCGCACCGCGTTCGCCGCGCCGGTGAGCACCGCGCCGACGCAGAGCAGCAGCAGCGCGTTCATCGCCGTGCTCTGGGTCAGCGCGCCGCCGGCCAGCGCCCGGGCCATCGCGCCCATCACGAACGGCAGCGCGATCATGATCGCCAGGAAGGTCCGGTCGGCGGCCAGCGCGGTCGAGTAGCGGCGCACCAGCGTGCCGAGCTGGGAGCGCCAGCGCTGCGGCCGGGGCGTCGGCAGCACCGGGCGTTCGACCAGCCGCGGCGGCAGGCCGAACCGGGCCGGGCTCACCGGCCCCGGCCGCTCGCGCACCGGCGTGTTCAGCGGCGTGCCGAGCGGGGCGTCCGGCCGGTCGGGCGGCGCGTTCACCGGGAGGTTCAGCGGGGCGTTCATCGGCGCGATGTAGCGCCGGTAGGCGGGCGAGGAGCGGAACTGGCCCGCCCAGTCGCGGTCCTCCTCGGCCTCGAACGCCTCGAACGCCTCCGGCCACTGCTGGTAGCCGAAGTACTCCAGGCTCTCCTCCGGCGGCCCGTAGTAGGCCGTCCGTCCACCGGGGGCGAGCAGCAGCAACCGGTCGCAGAGGTCGAGGCTGAGCACGCTGTGGGTGACCACCACGACGGTCCGTCCGTCGTCGGCCAGAGCGCGCAGCATCTGCATCACCGAGCGGTCCATGCCCGGGTCCAGACCCGAGGTGGGCTCGTCGAGGAAGAGCAGCGAGGGCTTGGTGAGCAGCTCCAGCGCGACGCTGACCCGCTTGCGCTGGCCGCCGGAGAGGCTGGAGATCACCAGATCGGCCCGTTTGAGCAGGCCGAGTTCGGTCATCACCTCGTCGATCCGGGCGTTCCGCTCGGCCGCCGCGGTGTCCCCGGGGAACCGCAGCTCGGCCGCGTAGCCGAGCGCGCGGCGGACGGTCAGCTGGGTGTGCAGGATGTCCTCCTGCGGCACCAGGCCGATCCGGTGGCGCAGTTCGGCGTAGTCGCGGTAGAGGTCGCGGCCGTCGTAGCGGACCGTGCCGCGGTCGGCGGGCCGCAGTCCGGTCAGCGCGTTGAGCAGTGTGGACTTGCCGGAGCCGCTCGGGCCGGCGACCGCGAGCAGGCTCTTCTGGCCGACCGGGAAGCTGATCTCGTCCAGCAGCCGGCGTTCGCCGCCGTCCTCACGGGAGGCGACGGTGACCACCAGGTCCTCGACGTCCAGCGTGACGTCACCGGTGTCGACGAACTCCTGGAGCTCGCCGCCGACCAGGCAGAAGATCGAGTGGCCGATATCGACCAGATCACCCGGGCCGATCCGCGCGCGGAGCACCGGCTGGCCGTTGACGAACGTGCCGTTGTGGCTGCCGAGGTCCTCGATCTCGAACCGGCCGTCCGGGCCGCGGCGCAGCTCGGCGTGGTGGCGGGAGACCTCGAGGTCGTCGACGACCAGGTCGTTGTCGGCGGAGCGGCCGATCCGCACGGTCCGGGCCGGCAGCGAGTAGATGCTGCTCGGCGGCCGCAGCGAACCGGTGAGGGCGGTGAGCGCGGTCGGCTGCGGGGCGCGCAGCGTGGGCCGCAGCCGGGCCGGCGGGCGCGGCTCCGGTTCTGACTCTGCCCCTGACTCCGCGGGCGGCTCCGGCGACGGGGGCGGCGGGGTCGGGGGTGGCGGGGTCGGGAGCACCAGGTGCAGCGCGAACTGTGGACCGTCGCCCGCGCTGCCGAAGCGGACCACGTTGTCGGCGCCGATGTCGAGGTGGCCGAGCCGGTGGCCGGCGTCGTCGTACGTGCCGTTGGTGCTGCCCAGGTCGTCCAGCATCCAGTGGCCGTCGTCGACGTGCAGGACGGCGTGGTGCCAGGAGACCCGGGGATCGTCGACCTGGATCTCGCTGACCGGATCGCGGCCGACGTGGTACTCGCAACCCGGGGTCAGGACCGTCGAGTCGCCTTCGGACTGCAGAACCAGCTGCGGCGCGGTGGGCGCGACCTGTCGCTCTCCCATACCACGACCTTAGCCCGCGCTCCGGTGAGCAGCGATCGGTGCCGGCGGTGGTGGGGGCGGCGGTGCGGGCGGGGGCGACGGAGACGGCGGGGGTGCCGGGGGTGCCGGGCCGGCGGTGCTGCCGGGGGGCGTGCTGCCCGGCGCGGGAGCCGGGGGCGTACTTCCCGGCGCGGGAGCCGGGCCGGGCTCCGGGGCCGGGCCGGGCTCCGGCGTGCCGCGCGGGGTCGGGCCGAGCGGGATCGTGAAGCGGACCTCGAACCCCCGTGAAGCGTGCGGGGCGGCGTGCAACTCACCGCCGTGGACCCGGACGCGCTCGCGCATGCCGATCAGCCCGTGGCCGCCGCCGGACGCCTTCGGATACGGATGCGGCGGCCGGCCCGGCGGCGGTCCGGAGTCGGTGATCCGGCCGGTCAGCCCGTGCTCGCGGTAGTCCAGCGCGAGGTGCACGCGGGTGGGGCCGGCGTGCTTGAGCACGTTGGTCAGCGCCTCCTGGACGATCCGGTACGCGCACAGGTCCACGCCGGGCGGGAGGGGGCGCGCGGTGCCGGTGATCCGGACCTGGGCGCGCAGGCCGGCCGCCTCGACCCGGTCCACCAGCTCGCCGAGCCGGGCCAGCCCCGGCTGTGGGCAGGCCGCGCCCACCGTCCGGACGGGCCGGTCCACGCCGTCCGTACTGCCCGTACTGCCCGGGGTGCCCGAGCCGCCGCGGCTGACGCCCGTACCGCGTGCACCGCCTGCGGCCGTGTCGTCGGCGGCGTCGCCACCCGCACCGGCACCGGCGGGCGGGTCGGCGAGCGGCAGTCGCAGCACGCCGAGCAGGCCGCGCATCTCCTCCAGCGTCTCGCGGCTGGTCTCGGCGATCGTGCGCAGCGCGGTCCGGGCGGTCGGCGGATCGCTGAGGAAGACGTACTCGGCCAGCCCCGCCTGGACCGAGATCACCGAGAGGTGGTGGGCCACCACGTCGTGCAGCTCGCGCGCGATCCGCAACCGCTCCTCGGTGACCGCGTGGTCGGCGTGCGTCGCCTGCTGGCGGGCCAGCTGCCCGGCCAGCTCGGCGAGTTGCCGGTTCCTCCGGTCGAGCCGGCGGGTCTGGCGGCCGGCCCAGGCGAACACCGGCGGGATCGCCACCGCCTGCGCGACCACCGACTTCATGTCGCTGCCGGGGCTCACCAGCCCCGCCAGGATCCAGATCCCGGAGGTGCCGGCCCAGCCGAGCACGACGATCCACGCGCCCCGCTCGGCGACCAGTGTGTAGAAGGAGAGGAGCGCCGCGTGGGTGCCCAGCACCGGCCAGAAGCCGGCCAGCACCAGCCAGACCCAGAAGACCTCGGAGACCACCAGCACGCCCAGCGGGTACCGGTGGCGGACCAGCAGCGGGAGGTTGATCGCACCGAGCAGCAGGTAGCCGTGCCCGTCCAGCGGACGCCACGGGTGCTGCACCGGCGCCCGGCCGAGCAACACGCTTACCACCGTCACCGCCACTGCGATGCCGACATCGGTCATCCACGGGCGCCAGGCCGCCCGGAAGCCTCCGAACCGCGTTCCCACCCCGGTACCCCTCGCTCGGCTGATCCCCGGCTGCACCCTAATTCGTTGACCGGCATTCAACGAATCCTGAGAGACGGCATCAGTCGATCAGGGTCAGTTTGCCGGAGTCGGTCGATCGCCCGAGGTCAGCGGCTCGCGGGTCACCAGTTGTTGGCATCGGCCGGCGGGTAGCGGGTCATCATTTGTTGACATCAGCCGGCGGGCCGGGGCCACCGGTATGTTGACATCGGCCGACCGGTCGGTCCCCGTTCGCTGACATCGGCCAGCGGCCAGCGGCTCGCGGTCAGCCGGTCAGCCGGCCAGTCGGTCAGTCGGTCAGTCGGTCAGTCGGTCAGCGATGATCCGGGCGCACGCCATCGCCTCGTACCGACCGGTGTCCACCTCGACGTCGTAGCGCATGCCGCGGTGCACCAGCTCCGCCTGGGCGCGCGCCATCCCCGGCACCCGGTCGCCGCGCGCGATCTCCCGCCCCGCCGCCAGCTCCGGATCGCATCTCACCCCGACCCAGCAGACGGCGATTCCGTCCAGGGCCCGTTGCCAGCGCTGCTGGGAGACCGCCCCGCTCAGGAACACCTCGTCGACGACGATCCGGGCACCGGCGCGGACCATCGCCGCGATCCCCTCGATCCACGCCGCCTCCAGCGCCCGGAACGCCGCCCCGACCACCACCTCGCCGTCCGGCGCGATGTCGAGCCCGCCGGCGCCCGAGCGCAACGCGGCCGGCAGCGCGCCGACCAGCGTGTCGACGCCGAAAGTCAGCCAGGGATCCGGCAGCAGCACCGACTGCAGGCACCGCGCGAGCCCGGACTTGCCCGAGCTGGAACCACCGTTGAGCATGATCAGTTGCGTCGCCACCGCGCCACCGTACGGGCCGGACGGTCCCCGGCCAAGCGGAATTCCGCAGGCCGCCGCAGGCCGTGTCCGAGGCCCCGCCCACATCGGCCCGAACGACTCCCGAACCCAATGCCTCTCATCGTTCTGACGTGTCATCAGAAGTCGGCAGAAGAACACCCTTTCGGGCGATACCGCACAGGTGCTCGATTCGGCAGAGTGGAGTTCCCTGAAGGACCGCGGAGGTGATCCGATGCCAGACGACCCTCGGACGAGTACCGCCACCACAGCCGCAACTCCCGCCACCGACCCGACCGGGGCGCCGGGAGCCCCACCCGCCACCACACCCGCCGTGCCGACCGTCGAGCAGGTGCTGGCGCGCATGCGGGCACTGGCGCCCGGCTTTCCGCCGGGCGACGGAGTGGGGGTCTTCCACCGGATGTACCTCACCGTCACCGAGCTGGTCCAAGCCCGGCTCGGCGTCGCGTACTTCGCGGACCCGGCCGCGATGGCCGTGCTGGACGCGCTCTTCGCCGGGCGCTACCTCGCCGCGGTGGACGCCGCCGCGGCGGGCCGGCGGCCGGCGGCCTGCTGGCGCCCGCTCTTCGAGCTGCGCCACCACCCCGGGATCCACCCCCTGCAGTTCGCGCTCGCCGGGATGAACGCGCACATCGAGCACGATCTGCCGCTCGCGGTGCTCGACACGGCCCGGCGGCTCGGACGCGATCCACTCTCCTTCGAGGCCGACTACCACCGGATCAACGACCTGCTGGCCCTGGTGGAGGCCCAGGTCCGCGAGCAGCTGCTGCCGGAGCCGGCCCCGCTGCGGGCCACCGAGCCGCTGCAGCACGTGCTCAGCGTCTGGAGCATCGACCAGGCCCGCCAGGCCGCCTGGGCCACCGTGCTGGCACTGCGCGGCCTGCGCGACGTCCCGATCGCCTACGACGCGCTGGCAGCCACCCTGGACGCCTCGGTCGGCATGGTCAGCCGCGCGCTGCTCACCCCCGTGGGCGACTGACGTCTCGATGACCACCGGACCTCACACTCCTGACGAGAAATCATCAAGCCGGTGCCGTCCGCATATTGACGCACAGCATTGGTCTCTACCAATGTGGGGGTGCCGCGGCCCGCCCCCACACCGTCCGGCGGCGTGACCCCGCGCTGCCCCTTGCCGAGGAGGACCCGCCCATGAGGCGTGTCACCCTGCCCACCGTCACCGTAGCCACCGCCCTGCTGGCCGGTGCCGTGCTGCCACTCTCACTCTCGGCGGTGGCGGCCCACGCCGACTCCGGCACGTCCGGCGCCGGCGGCGTCTCCGGCCTGGTCGCCGTCCTGACCGAACCGCAGAGCTGGCAGAACGGCTTCGAGGCCGACTACACCGTCACCAACAACACGAACCAGACGGTCAACTCCTGGTCACTGACCTTCGACCTGCCCGCCGGTGAGACCGCCGGCAGTGCCTGGAACGGGACGCTGACCCAGAGCGGCACCCACTACACCGTCACCTCGCCGAGCTGGGCCGCGCCGCTCGCGCCGGGCGCCACCGCCGCCGTGGTCGGGATGGACGTGTCCACCACCGGCACGCAGGTGCTGCCCGCCAACTGCCTGATCAACAACCAGCCGTGCACCGGCGTGCCGTCCGACACCACGCCGCCCACCGTCCCGGCCGGCCTGCGGGTCTCCGGCGCCGGCCCGGACGCCGTCACGCTCGCCTGGAACGCCTCCAGCGACAACGTCGGCGTGGTCGGCTACCGGCTCTACGAGGGCTCGACGGCGGTCGCGACGACGACCACCGCGACCACCGCCACCGTCACCGGCCTGCTCGCCGGCAGCAGCCACACCTTCACCGTCACGGCGTACGACGCGGCCGGGAACGAGTCGGCGAAGTCCGCCCCGGTCACCGGCGTGGCCGGCAGCGGCAGCTCGCCCGGCGTGGCCGCGCCGTTCGTCGATCTGGGCGCCTGGCCCACCCCGAACCTGGCCCAGATCGCCGCCACCACCGGTCTGAAGCAGCTCTCACTCGGCTTCATCGTCAACGGCACCAGCGCCTGCACCGCGAGCTGGTTCAACGCCTTCGACCCGGGCACCGGCTGGGACAAGGCCGACTTCGACGCGGTCCGGGCAGCCGGCGGCGACATCCGCCCGTCCTTCGGCGGCGCGAACGGCACCGAGCTGGCCCAGTCCTGCACCGATGTGCCGAGCCTGACCGCGCAGTACCAGAAGGTGGTCGACGCCTACGGCCTGGACCGGATCGACTTCGACATCGAGGGCTCCGCGGTCTCCGACCACGCCTCGGTGGACCGTCGCTCGGCCGCGATCGCCGCCGTCCAGTCCGCCCAGCGGGCCAAGGGCCGCGACCTCAAGGTCAGCCTGACGCTGCCGGTGCTGCCCAGCGGGCTGACCGCGGACGGCGTCTACATCCTGCAGTCGGCGAAGGCCGCCGGCGTCACCGTGGACGTGGTCAACGTGATGGCGATGGACTTCGGCGACACCGAGGCCCCCAACCCGGCCGGCCAGATGGGCACGTACGCGATCCAGTCGGCGCAGTCCACCCGGGCCCAGATCGCCCAGGTCTGGCCGAACCTGAGCACGGCGCAGACCTGGGCGATGGTCGGCGTCACCCCGATGCTGGGCCAGAACGACAACTCCGACGAGGTCTTCGGCCTCACGGACGCCCAGCAGCTGCTCACCTTCAGCAAGCAGAACCACCTGGGCGAGCTCTCCTTCTGGGAGGTCACCCGCGACGGCAACGCCTGCACCGGCAGCCTCTTCAAGTGCACCAACATCCAGCAGACCCCGTACGAGTTCTCCAAGATGTGGGCCGGATACACCGGCTGAACAGCACGTCAGCCCCTGTTCCGGGCGCCGTGCGGCGCCCGGAACAGGGGCTGACGTGGGGCTTCTGTCAGGCCCAGCTGGAGTGCAGCGGCTTGCCCTCTGCGTAGCCGGCCGCGCTCTGGATCCCGACGATCGCCTTCTCGTGGAACTCCTCCAGGCTGCTCGCGCCCGCGTAGGTGCAGGAGCTGCGAACGCCCGCGATCACCGAGTCGATCAGGTCCTCGACACCCGGGCGGGCCGGGTCGAGGAACATCCGCGAGGTGGAGATGCCCTCCTCGAAGAGCGCCTTGCGGGCCCGGTCGTAGCCGGACTCCTCGGCCGTGCGGTTGAGCACCGCGCGGGCCGAGGCCATGCCGAAGCTCTCCTTGTACTGCCGGCCGTCGGCGGCCGTCTGCAGGTCGCCCGGCGACTCGTAGGTGCCGGCGAACCAGGAGCCGATCATCACGTTGGACGCACCGGCGGCCAGCGCCATCGCCACATCGCGCGGGTGGCGCACGCCGCCGTCCGCCCAGACGTGCTTGCCGAGCCTGCGCGCCTCCGCGGCGCACTCCAGCACGGCGGAGAACTGCGGGCGGCCCACGCCGGTCATCATCCGGGTCGTGCACATCGCGCCCGGGCCGACCCCGACCTTCAGGATGTCCGCGCCGGCCTCGACCAGGTCGCGCACACCGACCGCCGAGACCACGTTGCCGGCCACGATCGGGATCACCGGGTCCAGCCCGCGCACTGCGCGCAGCGCGCTGATCATGCTCTCCTGGTGACCGTGCGCGGTGTCCACCACCAGCACGTCGGCGCCGGCCTCGATCAGCGCCTTGGCCTTGCCCGCCACATCGCCGTTGATCCCGACGGTGGCCGCGATCCGCAGCTTCCCGTTCGCGTCCACGGCCGGGGTGTAGAGCGTGGCGCGCAGCGCGCCCTTGCGGGTCAGGATCCCGACCAGCTGGCCCTCACCATCGACCACCGGCGCCACCTTGCGGTGCCCCTCGTTGAGCCGCTCGAACGCGGCCCGCGGGTCGATCCCCTCGTCCAGCAGCAGCAGGTCGCGCGACATCACCTGCGACAGACTGGTGAACCGGTCCACCCCCTGGCAGTCCGACTCGGCCACCACGCCGACCGGCTTACCCCCCTCGACCACCACCAGCGCCCCGTGCGCACGCTTCGGCAGCAGCGCCAGCGCGTCCGCAACGGTCGCGTTCGGCGTGAGCGTGACAGGCGTGTCGAAGACCAGGTGGCGCTGCTTCACCCACCCGATCACATCGGCGATCACCTCGGTCGGAATGTCCTGCGGGATCGCCACCAGCCCACCCCGCCGAGCCACCGTCTCGGCCATCCGCCGCCCGGCGATCGCCGTCATGTTGGCGACCACCAGCGGGATCGTGGTCCCGGTGCCATCGTTCGAGGAGAGGTCGACACCCTGCCGGGAGCCCACGGCGGAGCGGCTGGGGACCATGAAGACGTCGTCGTACGTGAGGTCGTACGCGGGCTTGAGGTCGTTCAGGAAGCGCATGAATGGGGCTCTCTGGCTGGGAGAAAGGTACACCTCGGGTGCTTATACGGCTCAGCCGCAGGGCACCCTCGGGCGCCCCGCACCCAACCGTCGAGTCTCGTCGATCCCCGGCCCGAAAGCCAGTTCACACGCGAACCTTGAAGATCCACACAACGAAGATCAACCATATGGCGACATGGCTTGTGGAAAGACACAAACAGGAAGGACGGACGGTGCGGCGGATTCCAGCGAACCGCCCCCTGCCAACCGCCGCCACGCGGCACCTGGATCGCTACTTCTACACCGACGACACAGGCGCCGAACATAACGGACGGTGGGCTGGTATCCCAGGCGAGCGTAGAGTGCTGCAGCTCGCGGGTTCCCGTGGTCGTCGACTCCCAATCCGATGAGGCGTGCGCCTCGTTCGGCGGCAAGCTGTTCGGCGTGGCGGATCAGGGCGCTGCCTATCCCGCGGGACTGCAACGCGTCGACGACGTGCAAACCGTTGATCTCCGGGCAGCCCGCTATCACGGCTCGTACTTCTGGTGCCGCGCAGCCATCCCAACGGACCTCGCAGGTTCCAGCCGGCCGGGCGTCCTGCCAGGCCACCAGGAACGTGCTGGTTCCCGCGACCTGTCGAGCGAACCGCTGAGCGTGGTAGGAGATGGCGCTCGAGGAGGGCAGACGCTCTTCCAACGCATCCAGGTCTTCTTGCCGGCAGGCCGTGATGTGCATGGGCTCATGATGCTGTCCCGTCCGGCGCCGAGGCGAGGCATTTGCCGGGCGGTTCGGTCGGAGCTGTCCGGACTGACTCTGCCGTGTCGGAAGTCGGAAAAGGCCGTCAGGCTCGGACTGTGGGAACAGGCTGGAGTCCACCGCCTCCAGTTGGAAGACTGTGCGGATGGACAATCCGACGAGCCTGCGGCCCAACACGACGCATGACTGGGCGATCGCCGTGGACGGCGACCATCTCGAACGCATCCGCCGGGATCCGGCCACGTTCGCCCCTGGCGGCATGCAGCACCTGGTCCTTGAGGTCATCGCCTATGCGGCCGACGAGGCAGAGGCCAACAACGGCGGCCGGTGCGTCGTCACCTTCCACCGCGATGGCTCGGTGTCCGTGTCCGACGACGGCCGCGGTACCGCCACTCGTGTCGATGACCGTGGCCACGTCGTCAAGAAGCCGGTCATGTCGACGAAGGATCTGCGGTTCTTCGACTCTCCTGACGTGCAGCTACTTCCCGACGGGCAGCCACGTCGTGGCATCTCCGTCGTCGCAGCACTGAGCGAGTGGCTCGTCCACACCAACCGCCGCCGCAACGGCGCCTGGACGCAGCGATACGAACACGGCGTGCCGGTCACCGACCTGGTGCCCATCCCCGGCAGCGACGCCACCGGGACGACGGTTCACTTCCGCCTGGACGGGACTGAACAGGCCGACGGTGCGCCCGCAGGCATCGATCCGGTGCAACTGGCTGCGCCGTGGCGGGAACTTTCAGTAGAGGTCCGTCACGAGGCCGACTGAGCATCCCGCGGCGCGAGCGTCGACGGGGGCTGCCACACACCCGGCCCGATCATGTGACGACCGGCCGCGCGGTGGCCGTGTACGGACCGTGGGCGACGGTCAGGACGGGGACGATGACGCAGCGGCCGAGGCCGAGCCTGAGACTGAAGCTGAGGCCGCCGAGGCGGACGCAGAAGCGGAGGTGCACACCGACGCCGTCGGCGAGGAGGACCCCGGCTTCTTGAAGCCGGCGTCGGTGAGCTCCTTCTGACCCTCCGGCGACTCGACGTAGGCGACGAAGGCCGCCGCACCGGTCGCGTTGGGGGCGTGGGCGAGCGTGGCGATCGGGTAGTCGTTGATCGCGCAGGACGCCTCGGGGAAGTTGATGCCGTCGACCTTGCCAGCGGCGCCCTTGACGTCCGTCTGGTACACGAGCCCGGCATCAGCCTCCTTCAGCTCCACCTTGGTGAGCGTCGAGGTGACGTCCTGCTCGTAGCTCACGGGCGTGACCGTGACGTGGCCCGCCGCCAGCGCCGTCTGGGCGGCCGCGCCGCAGGGCACGGTCTTGGCGCAGAGCACCACCTTCAGCGAGGGGTTCGACAGGTTCTGGAGCGTCGAGACGTGCATCGGGTTGCCAGGCTCGACCGCGATCTCCAGCTCGTTGCTGACGAAGGTGACCGGTGCCCCCGCCACACCGCCCTTCTCGGTGACCGTCTTCATGGTCGCCGGACTCGCCGCAGCGAACACGTCCGCCGGCGCGCCGCTGTTGATCCCGGCGGCAAGCGTGTCGCTGCCGCCGAAGTTGAAGACCACCTTGGAACCCGGATGCGCACCCTCGAACATCGTGCCGAGCTGGGTGAAGGTGTTCTTCAGCGAAGCGGCGGCGAAGACCGTGACCGTGCCGGTGACGGAGGCCGACGCCGATGCCGACGACCCGGACGAGCCGCTCGAACTACTGGAGGAGCAGGCGCTGAGCGCCAGGAGAGCGGCGGCTACGGCGCCGGCAGTGGCGGTGGCGGAGCGGGTCACGGCGGGTCTCCTGTCCGAGGGGCGGTCAGGGCCGAGCATAGGGTGACCGGTGCCAGGCAGCGGTGGAGGTGCGGCTGGCATTAGCCCGGAGGAACGAACCTATGCCCTCGCAAACGAGAGGAAGCCCCCTCTCGCGCTCGCAACTGCAAGCCGCAGGGCACTCTCCCAGGAAAATGCCACTGGAACACGCAAAGGCAGCAGGTGCGCTTCGCGGATCCCGCGGGCGTCGTCCTCCTCCTCCTGCGACTGTCAGTCGGCGAAGTCCTGGGTCATCCACACCGTTCCCGAGGAATCGCGCAGCAGCTCGATGCCGATGTGGTGGAACGCCGGGTTGAGGATGTTGCGGCGGTGGCCGTCGTTCGGCGGCTGCTCGGCGAGCATGCTGTTGGTGAGCCCGACGGCCATGCCGGCTATGGCAGCAGTGGTCCCGGCGACAGGGCCGCCCTCGCCGATGTTCTCGCCGGATGTCGTCCACTGCACGCCGGCGGCGTTCTCACGGTCGCCGAAAGCGGGCTCGCCCGGGCACTGGTGCTGCAGCCCGCAGCCCCCGGCCATGGTGTGGTTGTGGGCGTCCGCGCTGGTCTGCAGGCCGGCGAGCATCTGCAGCGGTGCGACTCCCTGAGCGTCTCGTGCCTGATTGATGACGGCCAGCACCTGGGCAGCCGCCGCGTCCAGGTCGGAGCCGGGTGCGCCAGGGGCGCCGACGGCGGCGGTGGAGCTCGGCGCGGGAGCGGGAGCAGTGCCGGCGACCGTGACAGAGCTCGGCGCGGGAACGGGAGCTGTGCCGGCGACCATGACAGAGCCGGGCACGGGAACAGGAGCGGTGCCGGCGACCATGACAGAGCCGGGCACGGGAACAGGGCCGGACGGGGCCTGGGAGGCAGCGGCGGTCTGCGAGTCGGCCGGCATGGGCGCGCTGGACGGTGCGCTGGTGGTGGGACGGTTCACCGGTGTCGTGCCGGCGGACGCGCTGGGCAGCCGGGCGGGTCCGGTGGTCTGCGCAGCCGGGACCGCCGAGGCGACCGGAACCGGAGCCCCGGCCGGCGAGCCGGACGCGGCGACCGTCAGGGCGTCGGTCGCCGACGGTGGCTCTGGAGCCGAGAGCGGCTTGCCGACCGGGGCTCCGGAGGACAGGGCCATGCAGCCGATCACCGCCGTCGCCGCCGTCGCGACTGCGGCGAGCAGTGGCTTGGCGCCGGGCACCGTCCGCCTCGCCCGGTGCCGACCGTTGCCGACCCGGCGATGGGCCGCACCGCCAGGCCTGCGTGCGGCCGGACTCGGGTCGTACCAGTCTGCCGGGCCGTCGCCGCCCCAAGGCTGCGCAACGGGCTCGGTGCCGGTGGTGAACTGCGTCATCTGCTCTCCTGCTATCGGCGGGCCCCCTGTGACAGGAGACCCCCGGGAGGTCGGCGGATAACGGAAAACCGGGAACAGGCTTTCGCACCGGGGTTCACAGCGGTTGCCGCTGCGCCGCGGGCACAGCCGGGACACCACGGACCTGCGGGTGGCAGCGCTCAGGAGACGTTGAGCGCGGTGTCGTCGAGCACGAAGCTGACCCGCGAGGAGCCGGCGGCCTCGACACCGGTGAAGGTGAGCGTCACCGTCTGGCCGGCGAAGGCCGAGAGGTCCAGGGTCTTCCGCTTGTAGCCGTTGGCCGAGTCCCGGTCGGAGTAGGTCGCCAGGGTGGTCGAGTCGGCCGCCACGGTCAGGGTATCGGCGGTGCTCTTCGGGTGGGCGCTGTTGACGTGCAGCCAGAAACCGAGACTCGCCTTGCAGCCTGCCGGGATGGTCACCCGCTGTGAGACGGTGTCGGTGTGAGGGGTGAGGTAGCCGTCCAACCAGGCGTCCCAGGTGCCGGAGTGGGGCGCCTCCCCACCGGAGTTGTCGATCACGAACTGACTGGCCTGCCAGGGCGAGACGGTGCCGGCCTCGAAGCCGGGGTCGGCCAGCAGTTGGGCCGGGGTGCAGCCGCCGGCCGGCGGCTTGGGGCTGGAGCCGGTGGTGGGAGCGGCGCTTGAAGTGGGGATCGCGGTCCGTATCCCGGTGGACGTCACAGTGGGCATCGCAGTCGGCATCGCAGTGGGGCCCGCAGTGGGGCCCGTGGTGGTGCTGGGGACGCCGGTCGGCATCACGGCGGACGTCGGCGTCCCGGTCGGCATCACGGTGGCCGATGCCGATGCCGATGCCGTCGGTGTGGCGGTGGCCGTCGAGCCGGCCTGCTGGCAGCCGAGGTTGCCGAGCGAGGCCGCGAGGCGCTGGGTGAGGAAGTCGAAGAGGGTCTGCCCGTCCTGCGGGGAGGCGGCCACGGAGGTGAACGGCCTGTCCAGGTTGATGCGTTGAGCGCCGACCGTGGCGAGGCTGATGCAGTAGGCGGCCGGGTCGCCGTTGGCGGTGGCACCGAGCGCGGGCTGGTCGACGCCGGCGCGGTAGAGGTTGGTCTTGTTCGGGCTCTGCTGGTTGTTCTCGGTGACCATCGGGTCGTTGAGCGGGACGACGGCGATGGGGGCCGCCTGGAACTTGGCCGCCTGCAGTTCGTTGAGTGCGAGCGAGGTGACCATGCTGCCGGGGTCGGCGAGGTCCGGGGCCCGCCACGGGGTGCAGCCCAGAGCCGGGTCCTCGAAGTTGTCGAGCAGCAGGTTGTCGCTGCCGTTCAGCAGCGCGGCCGGCTGCATCATCGCGCCGCCTCCGAGGGCGGCGGCGTTCTGCGCCGTCCTCTGGGCGATCGTGCCCTGCGTGGTGGCCAGGTACTCGGTGGTGACGTTGTCACTCTGGTCCTGGTCGACCAGGCCGAAGTCGCGGGTGGTCAGGCAGGGTCGGCCGTCCTTGCCGGTGCCCAGGGGCGGGACGGTGAGCCTGCCGGCGCCTTCGGCGGTGTTGGCCGCGGTGAAGAAGGCGGGGGCGTTGCAGTAGGCGAACTGGCCGAACGGCTGGCCACCCTGAACGCCGCCCACGCAGCTTCCGGCGGCGGTCTGGCCGGCCAGGGCGAGCGTGTTGCCGTTGTAGCCGAACCAGATGCCGACCACGGCGTCGGCCGGCAGGGTCGGCACGACGGGGGCGGCCGCCGGGGTGCTCCCCTTGTCGATGACCAGCGGATTGTAGACCGAGATGGTTCCGGTGGCCGGGTCGATCACGGTGGCCTGGACGAAGGCCGACTGGTTGGCGTTCGACTCGTGGCAGGCGCCTTGGGCCGGATCGGTGGCCGTCAACCTGTAGGGCGTGGCCAGGCCCTGGGCGGTGAGCGGGTTGGCCGGAACCCGCAGGGTGCAGTTCGGGTTGGGCTGGGCCGGCGGGACGGCCGGCGGCGTGGTGGCGGCGAAGGACACGCCGAGCAGGGCGACGCCCGCGGTTATGACGCCGGCGAGACCGAGGCTGAGCGTGGTCACCCGACGGCTTCGGGCACGGGAGCGATGGCGGGTTGATGCTGGGGACACGGGAGATCCTCTGCAGAAGGTGTCATGACGGTGGGACACGTCCATGAAGGCGGCGGCCGGTCGCTGACGGGTGCTCAAAGGCGCGCAGACGTCAGCTTCGAGACCGCAGGAGGAGTTCGGGCTCTCGACATGGAGCGGAGCGGACGCCGATGTGATCGATCGTAGGAGGCCGTCCGGGGAGGAGCGGGAGGCCTCCCGACAGGCCGACGGTAGGCCGGGGTTGCCGTGGGGGCGGGTCAGTCGCCCAGGACCAGGTTTCCGCCGTCGACCCTGACCGCGACCGTGGGCAGCCCGGACATGGCCGGTCCCCCGGCGACAGAGCCGTCGGCAATCTTGAAGGTGCTGCCGTGGCAGGGGCACTTGATGACTCCGTCGGAGACGCTGGAGACAGTGCAGCCCTTGTGCGTACAGACCGCGCTGAACGCCTTGTACTGCCCCGCGGTCGCCTGGGTGACGACCACCTTGGCGGCGGAGAAGACAGCGCCACCGCCGACCGGGACGTCCATCGCCTTGCCGAGCACGGTGGGGCCGCCGGACATCGACGGGTCGGCCGTACCGTTGGCGGCAGCACTGCCGGGCGAGGGAGAGCCGGCGGCGGCGGAGCCGGCCGTGGGAACGCCGCCGGCGCCCATGGCGGTGGTGGGATCGGGGGCGTCGCCGGCACCCGTCGAGCCGGATCCGTCTGACGCGGACGACGAACAGCCGCACAGGGCCAGCGCCGCGGCGCCGCCGATGCCGGCGGTGCCGCAGAGCATGGCACGGCGGGAGGGGGTGGACTGCCGCGCTTCGGCGGCCGTGTTCTCGGACATGGGGATCGCTTTCTCGAAGTTGTTCGGTCGGCTCGGTGCCGTCGACGTGGTCCTCAGTCGTTCTGGTCGCCCGCAGGCTGCGGCGCCACGCTGCTGCCGCCGGACACGGGCGCGGGCGCCTTGCTTGGCGGCATCGGCGGCGCGGTCAGCATGGCCTGCAGGTAGAGGCCCGTCGCGACGACCATGACAGTGGCGATGAAGCGCCAGCGGACGTTCCTCCGGGCGGGCCGGCTGAGCAGATGGTGCAGCAGGCTGCCGGTCCGCCGGGACCGCGAGCGGGAGGAGCTGCGGCCACGACGGGCCCGTCGCCGGCTCATCGGCGCCTCATGGCGGCCGGTGCCGAGGGCCGCGCCGGCGGACGGGTGCGGTCGGGGCGCTCGATGCGGCCGGGGCGCTCGATGCGGCCGATCCGGTCGCGGTAGCCGAGCAGTTGGCTGGGCATGTCGAACGCGACGGCGGCCACCAGCTGGCTGCCCCGCGGGGTGTCGCGGTGATAGGCGGCCACGAAGTTCTCGGAGCGCAGCGACCCTTCGACGATCTCCATCCGGTCTCCCAGTGCGGGCATCCCGACCGCCTGCAGACGCCTACCGTGCTGCTCGGACCAGAATCGCGGGACCGGGGTGAATATCGCGGCCTGAGCGGGGCCCTGGAGCAGGGCGTCGGCGGCATGCTGGCCCATCTCGACCGCGTGGATCAGGTGTTCCACCCGCCGGGGCGTGGTGTCGAACCGCGCGTTGGGCCATCGAGCCACATCGCCCGCCGCCACCACGCCGGGGATCGGCCGGCCGGTCACGTCCACGGCGTGGCAGGTCTCGTCGCAGAGCACGCCGTCGGAGATGTCCAGTCCGCTGCCGTCCAGCCACTCGGTCCGGGGCACGCTGCCCAGTCCCAGCACGACGAAGTCGGCGTCGATCACCTCGCCGTCGTCCAGCCGCAGGCACAGTCCGGCGCCGGTGTCGGTCCACTCGCTGATCCGTGTGCTGAGCCGGACGTCGACCCCGGCCCGGGCTTGGATGCGCCCGACCACCTCGCCGAGCTTGCCGCCCAGAACCCGGCGCAGCAGCGGCGCGCTGTGCACGACCAGGGTCACGTCCATGCCGTGTTCCCGGGCGGTGCAGGCGAGTTCGCAGCCGACGAAGCCGCCACCGAGGATCACCACGTGGTGAGCGTGCGCCTCCTGCATGGCCTGCTGGACGGCGACCGCGTCGGCTATGGTGCGGACCGTGCGGACCCGGTCGCTGACGACGGGAGTCTCGGGCAGCCGCCTGGCGTCGACGCCGGTGGCGATCACCAGCCCGTCGTAGGGGAGCCGTTCGCCGCCGCGGAGCTTCAGGGTCTTCTTCCCGGTGTCCAGCGCGAGCAGGTGGGTGCCGAGCAGCCAGTGCGCGTCCAGGGACTCGTCGGCCCGGAAGGTGAGATCGTCCTCGCCCAGCTCGCCGGCCAGGAACTGCTTGGACAGCGGCGGTCGGCTGTAGGGCCGGCGCGCCTCCTCACCGACCAGGACCAGTTCGCCGTCGAAACCCCGCTCGCGCAGTCGGCTCGCGGCACTGAGTCCGGCCAGGCCGCCCCCGGCGACCACGATCCGCCGGTAGCCGTCCCGCCGGTAGCCGCCCCGGCTCGCCGCGGCGCCGCGCGAACGGCGCGCCGGGCCGGGCCGCGAACCGCCGCGGATGGCGATGGCCTGCATCGGGCAGCAGCGGACAGCTTGGCGGGCCTGGGCCGCGAACTTCGCCGGCACGGTACCGGTGTAGTGCAGCGAACCGCCCTCGGAGATCCGGAAGACCTCGGGTGCCTCCTGCTGGCAGATGCCGTAGATGTGGCAGCGGTTGTTGTCCACGCTGACCTTCACCGGCTCGTCCTCGTCGACGAGCTTGGGGAGGAACTCCTCGGGGGTGTAGTCCAGCCAGCGCTCCATGTCCGCCCCGGCTTCGGGCTCGGGGGCGGGGTCAAGCCCGAAGCCGACGCCGATGCCGAGACCGGGCTCAAGGCCGAGGTGGGCTTCGGGTGCGGGTTCGGGGGCTGCCCCGGGTTCGTACGCGGGCATCGGGTACATGGGCGTCTCGTACGCGGGGACCGGGTACATGGGAACCGGGCCGACCTCGTGGTGGGACTCGGCCCACCAGGGCGACGGCCCGGCGGGAGGGATGGCGGCGGGCGCGGGCTGGCAGGCGTCGAGCACGCCCTGCGGCTGCCACCGCTCCCACTGCTGTGCGGTCTGCTGCACGGCCCACGGTTCCTGCGCGGCCCAAGGTTCCTGGGCAGGCCATGGCTCCTGGGCCTGGAAGGTCTGCGGCGGCCGTTGTGCCTGCTGACGCTGCTCGTCCTGCGGGCACCATGCTTCGTTCGACCAATTGGCCGGGATCGTCATCGGGTGGAGTCCACATCGCTTGAGAAGAGCCCCTGGCAGGGCTTTTGACGGATCGTAGGGTTGCCTCGGGGCGAAAGTCCGGGCCGGCGGGAGTCGCTAACCAAGCCATAAGGTTGTGCTGAGCCGCCGGATGTCCACCGGATGTCCGCCGGATCAGCGGACCACGCGGGCGAGCACGAACCAGGCCGCCTGCCCCGGGCGCGGCGGCCTGTGGCCATCTCACGGCCTCTCTTGGCGGAGCCTGGAGGTGGAAGGGAGTGCCCGGATCAGGAAGGCCAGCAGGCAGGCCAGGGCGCCTGCCGCGACCCCGATCGCGACGGCGTTGACGTGGCGCGGCTCCGGATGAACGGTGAAGACGTGCAGCCAGATCAACCCGAATGCGAGGTAGCCGAGTTGGTGGAACCTCAGCCATTTCGCGTAGCCCAGGCGCTGCTGCAGCCACACCGAGTATCCGACCGCGATGGCCAGTTCGGTGCCCAGGATGCCGAAACCGATCGTAGGGTCGTCGCGCGACGGGAATCCCGCAGCACAGGAGCAGCTCATCAACACCTAAGCCTGCGTTGACCCGAGGACGACGGACGGACCGGGTGAGCGGGACCTCAAGCGGTGTTCAGGGGGTCGTGCGGTGGGGCCTCTCGGCCCTGACCGGCTCCTGCGACCGATCACGTCGGCGGTCGTGGAGGGTGTGCACCTGCGTGCGCAGCAGCAGGGCGAGCGGAACCAGGAAGGACACAGCCACCATCGAGGTCGCCACCAGCGCGACCATGGCCAGGGTGGCTCTCACTGCGGGGACACCAGCTTCACTCCGACGCCGCGGACGGTGTGCAGGTAGCGGGGCAGGGAGGCTCGTTCGCCCAACTTGCGGCGCAGGCAGGACAGGTGCACGTCGACCGTCTGCTCGTCCACGTACGGCTCGCGCCACACCTCGTCGAGGAGCTCGCGCTTGGAGATGACGCGACCGCGGTTGCGGGCCAGGAACGCCAGCAGGTCGAACTCACGGCGGGTCAACCTCAGCTCCCGGTCGGCGAGATGAACGGTTCGCGCCATCGGGTCGATCCGCAGCTCGCCGGTGACCAACGGCGTGTTGCCGCTGCCCAACGCGCTGACGTCGCCCGCCTCGGGGGCTCCGGTGCGGGCCGCGCTGCGGCGCAGCACCGCCGCCAGCCGGGCGACGAGCTGACCGCCCGAGAACGGCTTGACCAGGTAGTCGTCGGCGCCCGCGTTGAGCAGCTTGATGATCTCCCGATCGTCGTCGCGGGCGGTGGCCACCACCACAGGGACCTGGGACAGGCCACGGATCATCCGCAGGGCGTCGGCGCCGTCCAGGTCGGGCAGGCCCAGATCGAGCACCACCGCATCCGGTGGCCGCTGGGTGATCTCCCGCAGGGCGCCGAACCCGTCGGGAGAACTGCGCACCAGAAGTCCGTGCGTGGTGAGGATCTCTATCAAGGACGTTCGGATCGTGGGGTCGTCTTCGACGACGAGGACGGACGTCATGGCGCACACCGTAGCGGACTCGTCGGCCGGGTCCACGGGCGGTGAGCTGGGGTTTAGGGCTTCCTTAACGGATTCTGTGCTCGGGGGCCCGGGCGTCGCGCCGCCCGTAGGATCGCTGCTCCCGACGTAGCGGCCTGCCTTGTCCGGCACCGGGTCTGACATGACGTCGGGGACCGCATCAGCGATCACGTAACGCCCTGAATCCGCTCGGACCAGCACCCAGACCCCGACCCGTGAACGGACGACGACCGTGAGCCTCGACCACGCCGCGCGCAAGGCCGTTTCCATCAAACGCGCCGCACCGTCGGAAGGCAGGCCCGCGCGGGTCGGCACCGACGAGGCACGAGTGGCCGAGGCCCGCCGACGGGACCAGACCGTGGAATCGTCCCGGCGTGAGCTCATCTCGTGGCTCTCGCACGACCTGCGCGCGCCGCTGGCCGGGCTTCGCGCGATGGCCGAGGCGCTGGAGGACGGAGTCGCCGAGGACCCGCATCGCTACTACGGCCAGATACGCACCGAAGTGCACCGCCTCACCCGCATGGTCGACGACCTTGTCGAGCTCTCCGGCCTCCGGAGCAGCACTTTGGACCTCTCGCCCTCCCGGGTCTCGATTGACGACCTGGTCGGCGACGCCATCGCCGGCGCAGCCCCCCTCGCCCGCGAGCGCGGCGTGCAGCTACGGGACGTGCACGTCGAACCGGCCCCCGTCCACGTGGACGACCGGCAGATCGCAAGGGTGTTGGCCAACCTGCTGACCAACGCCATCCGGCACACCCCGGCCGAAGGCGTGGTGGCGGTCGCCGCCCATCAGGAGGCATGCGGCGTGGTGCTCTCCGTCACCGACGAGTGCGGCGGCATACCGGAGCAGGAACTGGCCAAGGTGTTCGACACCGGATGGCGGGGCGGCGGTAGCCGAACTGCGGGATCCTCCCGTTCCGCCGGCGTCCTGAACACCGGCGGCGCGGTGGCCGGCCCGCACTTCGGCGCCGGTGCCGGCCTGGGGCTGGGCCTGGCGATCGTCCGGGGAATCGTGGAGGCACATGCCGGGCGAGCCGGCGTGCGCAACGTCAGCGGCGGTTGTTGCTTCGAGATCGTCCTGCCGGCCGCCGGAGCCAACGCACAGCGGTCCGGCGAACCGCCCGCACGGCACCGACGCACGGCACCCGTCTGGAGCACCGACGGCTAGCCACGGAATCCGAACCACTCCCCGGTCCCCCGGACCCCCTCGTCACGTACTCGCCCGGCGTCCGAGCCGACGAGCGGTGCGCAGATCATGGCCGTGTCACCCGTGGTCGCTCCGGGAGTGACAGTGGTGACGAAAGCTTGGCGACCGCGTGGGCGACGACCTCGCGGGCCTCGTCCTGGTGGGCGTGCCAGTGGGGCTGGTAGGTGCCGGTGGGGGCGGGGGCGGCGCCGCCGGTGTAGACGGTCAGGGCGCGTTCGCCGGGGCGGATCAGGCCCTGTTCGACGGCGGCGAGTGTGCCGGCCAGGGCGTAGAGGCCGGCACGCTCGCGGGGTGTGCCGTCGGGGTCGAGGCCGACGGCGACGCCGGCGTCCTGGAGCAGGGCGATGGCATGCGGTTCCAGTTGGAGGTAGCGGCTGTTGGTGAGGGCGCGCACGGTGCCGCGGCTGTAGGCGCACAACTCCCGCATGCGCCGCACGAGGTCCTCGGTGAGGGTCTGCCGGAACAGTGTGGGTTCGAGCACCGGGACCTCGCCGCCCTCGCCGACCTCGCCGGAGTGCCCGTCCAGGGCCCGGACGAACGGGGCGACCGCCTGCTGCTGGACGCCGAGGAATCGGGGCACGTGGACGGGCTGCGTGCGCTGGAGCTCGCGCAGCCCGGCGTAGTAGCCGAGTGGCCCGTATCCGCTGGACAGGGCCTGGACGTGCCAGTCCCACTGCCGGCCCAGCTCGTGTGCAGCGTCGCGCAGAAGGTAGGCGCGCAGCTTGTTCGCCTCGTCCTGGTCGGTCGGGGCAGGCGTGACCGGGACGCCCAGGGTCTCGGCGCAGGCCGCCAGGATGGCCTTGATCCGGCGCTCGGGTGCGTCGACCTCGACGAACTGCACGGCGTCCGACTCGGCGAGCCGGGGCACGATGCGGCGGCGGGAGGCCGGCGGGTGGAGGATCACCGCGCGCAGGCCGACGTGGGCGGCGTAGGCGGCCAGGGCGTTGGCGGTGTTCCCCGAACTCTGGGCGAGGACGAGCGGCTGCTCCTGCCCCAGGCAGCGGGAGACGGCCAGGCAGACCAGCCAGGACTTGAAGGTGCCGGTGGTGTTGCCCGTCGACAGGTCCAGCACGTCGACGAGAACGCCGCCCTGGGGTGGTAGCTGGACGATGCGTCCGCTCTCCTGGAGGCTCGCCCGGCGGATCCGCTCGGGGTCGGCCGACAGGTGCGCGGCGTACCGCCGCACGACGTCGTCCTGTGTGAAGATCTCCACGGCCTGATCCTGTGTCGTGGTCCGGCACGCTCGCGGTGGTCCTGCGCCGCCGACGTTCCCGGGGCGCACCCCGGTCGTCGCGGTCCATTTAACCGGCGGTCCCACCTCGCCTCGGCATCCGACACCCGAAACTCACCTGCACGAGTGACCGTTGGCCCGGCGGACACCTCGTCGGCTGGTTCCGCCTTCACCATGGGGGCGGAATTCAGGTCGGTATCCGGGCGGCCTCGGAGCGGAAGTGAGCGTGCGACGCATGGACGACACGGGCCTGGACCGGATCGCGCAGTTCGCGCGGCAGGAGATCGGCCCCTACCTGGCCGCCCATCCGGAGGACCGCTACCCCCTGCCCCTGGTGCGACGACTGGCCCAGTTGGGCGCCTTCGGGGCGGCCGTGCCGACGCAGTACGGCGGAGGCGACTGGAGCCGACGCGACATCGCCCTCATCGGATACGAACTGGGCCGCGGCTGGCAGCCGTTGGCCGGTCTGGTCGGCACCCACCTCAAGCTGTGCCGGCAGGTCGCGGAGCACGGCACCCCACAGCAGCGCGAACGGTGGCTCGGCGCGATGGCCCGGGGCGAGAGCGTCTTCGCCCGCGCCTACCACGAGCAGGGCATCGGCCACCCGGCCCAGTTGCACACCCGCGCCACCCGGCGCGGCCTGATCGCCCTGCTCAACGGACGCAAAAGCTGGGTGACCAACGCGCGCAACGCCGACCGGGTGCTGGCGATCGCCCGTGGCGACAACGCCACCGTGGGCGTCCTCGTGGACCCGACCCGCCCCGGGGTGACAGTCGGACCGGAGCTGCCCAGGCCCGGCATGCTCGGCGTCTCGCTCGCCGAAATCACGTTCGACGACTACGAGTTCGACCCCGAGGAGGACGTGCTCGGCGGCTGGGAGCACGACCTGACCGCCTCGCTGCTCGCCCACGACGTGACCAGCTACACGGCCCGGGCCGTGGGCTCGGCCGACGCCGTCCTCGAACACGCCGTGCGCTTCGTGCGCGACGGCCTGGCCCACCGGCCGGCCGACGTCCAGGGCGCCATCCGCCTGCGGACGGGCGAGCTGGCGGCCAAGGTCGCGGTGATGCGGACGGTCTGGCTCGCCCTGCTCGATCCGCGGCCCGCTGCGGACGGGCCGTGGCCCGAGATGCCCGACGCGCCGATGACCGCCGCGGTGGCCAAGGTCTTCTGCACCGCAACCCTCCTGGACGTGGTGCGGGAGGCAGCCACGCTCTGCGGCGGGGCCGGGTACGCCGCTGCCGACCAAGGCCTGGGACGGCACTACCGCGACGCGCTGGCTCTGCCGATCATCGGAGCCCCCAACGACGTCCTGCTGTCCCGGATCGGCGAACGAGAGCTCGGCCCGGTCGCGGCCAACGCGCGAGCCACGCCCGTGTGATCGCGCCGCACCCGGCGCCGGTGCCGGGGTCAGCCGAACGCGACGACCATCTTGCCGAGTGCCCGGCCGGCTTCCATGACCCGGTGGGCTTCGACGACCTCGTCGAAGCCGAAGATCCGGGTGGGCCGCGCCTTCAGCACGCCGGCCCCGACCTGGGCGTAGATCGCGTCCAGTGGCACGTCGGCGAGTGGGAAGGCCGCGGTCCCGAGGACGAAGGCGCTGCCGAAGAAGCTCAGCTGGACGCCGCTGGGCAGGTCGGCGATCGGGTCGAAGTCCGCGACCGGGGCGAACCCGCCGAGGAAGCCGACCTGGCAGACGCGCCCGCGCGGGCGGACCACGGCCAGCGAGTCGCGCAGCACGCTGTTGCCGACCACGTCGAGCAGCGCGTCGACCTCCAGGCCGCGTCGCCGGGCCTCGACTGCCAGGTGGCCGTCGTCGATCAGCACGTCGCCCGCACCGATCTCCTTGAGCAGGTCCGCGTGCGCCGGGTTGCGGGTGGTGGCGATCACGCTCGCACCGTGCTGGGCCGCGAGATTGACGGCGGCCTGCCCCAGCGAGGAGGTCGCTCCCCGCACCAGGACCGTCTCGCCTGCCCGTAGCGCGAGGTTGCCGTGCAGGGCGCTCCAGGCCGTGGCATACACCTCGGGCACCGCGGCCAGCTCGGCCCAGGGCAGCCGCGAGCGGACGGCCACGACGTTGGTGGCCGGCACCGTCACCAGTTCCGCATAACTGCCGTTGCGGGTCCGGCCCATGCCGCCGAGGATCGCCACAACCACCGCCCCGGACGGGAGTTGACCGGACGGATCATCCTCGACCAGGCCGACGCACTCGATCCCGGGCACCGCCGCCACCTCGCCCCAGGCTCCGCTGCGCATGTACGCCTCGGCATGGTTGAGGCCGAACGCCTTGACCCGGATGAGGACTTCGCCCTGCGCGGCGACCGGGTCGGGCAGTTCGGCGGCGGTGAGCACCTCGGGGCCGCCGTGGGCGGAGATGACGATGGCCTTCATGGTCGACTTCCGATCTCGTTCTTGAGTAGTCATTCAAGTATTGGCCCGACGAAAGGGCCACCGCGCACGGTGGCCCGCTTTCCCTACCCTCTACCGAACCTGACGTATCGTCAGGCGAGCGCAATGAAGGCGTTGTCGACGATCGCCCGCAGCACCGCCCCGTCGGGGTTCGCCTTCCCCACGACCATCAGCCCCTGGCAGGTCGCGACCAGCAGCTTCGCACTGCCCGCCGCGTCGAGCGAGGCACGCACCTCGCCGCGCCGGACGGCGTTCTCCAGCGCGTGCGTCATGCAGCGCTCGAGCCGGGCGAGGTGCCCGCGTACGACCGCCGCCGCCTCGTCGTCCTCCGCGGCCTTCTCGATCGCGGTGTTGACCAGCAGGCAACCCTGCCGCCCCTCGGGACCGAGCAGATCCCGCACCAGCCCGTCGAAGTAGGCCCGGACCTCGGGCAGCGAAGCGCCGGCCGCCTCGAGTTCACCAAGCTTCTGCGGGACGACCAGCTTCGAGTAACGCTCCAGGGACTTCACGAACAGCGCGTGCTTGCCCCCCGGAAAGGCGCTGTAGATGCTCCCGGGCTTCACCCCGGTCGCCTTCACCAGATCCTCGATGGACGTGGCCCGGTACCCGCGCTCCCAGAACCGCAGCATCGCCTGATTGAGGACGGTGTCGGGCTCGAACTCGCGCGGTCTCGGCATGGGGAGAACATACTTGAATGGTCACTCAAGAACAAGGGTTACCCGCGAGGCTGGACCAGAGCTCGGCCGACGAGCGCCCGGTGTGGTGCGCTTCCCAGTGAACCTCAGCCCGAGGAGCCACCGGCAGCACATTGCGGCGCTCGACCTCCGATGCGTCAGCGGGGCCGGTTAGGGTACGGCGGTGATCACCGACGAGAATCCCCCGAACGCGCTCGCCGGCCGCCGCCGAGGTGGCCCAGGCATGGTGCCGCCTTGTGCGGCCGAACCGGCGAGGGTGATGGCGGATGCGTAGCCTCGACCTACACCCGATCTTTCGGAACAACCGCGACATCGAGCTGGCCATGCGCCAGTTCCTCTTCGCTGCCGCCCAGTCGGGCGACCCTGTTGC
The DNA here is from genome assembly GCF_057158765.1 of Kitasatospora sp. NEAU-69. NCBI lineage: Bacteria > Bacillati > Actinomycetota > Actinomycetes > Kitasatosporales > Streptomycetaceae > Kitasatospora > Kitasatospora sp. NEAU-69. The sequence continues at coordinate 68,094 of NZ_JBWXUE010000019.1, read as the reverse complement.
CGAGATCATCCCCGGGAAGGGCTCAGGACAGCTGATGCGGCGGGTGCTGGCGTTTCTGAACCAGAAGCACATCCGCAAGCTGTACCTGCGAAGCGAGTTGGACCCGAAGAACCCTGGGCGGGTGCTGGTCCACTTCAGGGAGCTGTGAGCGGAGACGCCGGGCTAGGCCAGGCGCGCCACGGCCAGGGCCAGCGCGCGGTCGAGCGCCGCGGCGGCGTCGCACGGCACGTCGGGGCGGACGCCGGTGCCCTCCCAGTTGGTGCCGGAGACCGGGTTGACCGCGCGGGCGACGGGCACGCTGAGCTCCAGGTGCGGGTGCACGGTCCAGCCCTCGCGGGGGTGCGCGCCGCCCCGGGTGGCCTCGCCGATGACGGCGGCGCGGCCGAGCTGCTGCAGGTCGTAGGCGAGCTCCTCGCCGGCGGAGAAGGTGTTCGCGCTGGTCAGCACGGAGAGCGGCTTGCTGCCGCCGAAGCGGGCACCGGGCACGAACGGGGGCGTCCAGGACTGCTCGGCCACCTCTCCCTGCCGCGAGAGCATGGTGTTGAGGTGGGTGCGGCCGTCGAGCAGGTAGCCGCAGATGAAGGCCACCGTGTTCGGGTCGCCACCGGTGTTGCGGCGCAGGTCCAGGATGAGGGCGCGGGCGGGGGCCACCAGTGAGAGCGCTGCGGCCAGCGGCTGCGCCGCCCAGTCCAGCGGGAACATCTTGGGTGCGATCTCCAGGACCGCGACGCCGCCGTCGAGGAGTTCCACGCGCGGAACACCGCCCAGGGAGGCGTCGAACTCCCGTCGCATCGCGGCGAGTGCCGCCGCGCCCTGTTCCGGCGGCACCGGCACGGCGTGGTACTTGAGGCCCAGGTGCAGGTCGCCGTTGACGGACCGCAGGTCCGCGGTGACGGCGTCGGCCAACTCCTGGGCGGATTCGGTTCGGTAGGAGCCCTCGGCACTCCGGCGCCGCACCAGGGAGGCCAGTTGGCGGGCGGCATCGGGGAAGACGTAGTTCTCGCCGACCAGGTCGGCGATCGACTCGACGACAGCAGCGGTGTCCAAGGCAGGTAGCGATGTGGTGGAGGTCATGGGAGGGAGTAGACCAGCGGCTTGCCAAAGCGTCAACCGTACTTAACGCTTGATCTGGTGAGCCACCAACCGGACGAAGACGTCCAGCGGATCAGCACGCCGCTGCAGCACAGCGCACTCGCCCACCCCCTGCGCCAGCGCCTGCTCTTCGCCCTGAGCGGCCGGCCGTCGACGATCAGCCGGCTCGCCGCGCAGCTGGGAGTGAACAAGGGCAGCGTCTCCCACCACCTCAGAGTGCTGGGCGAGGCAGGGCTGGTCCAGGAGGCCGGAACGCGCCGGGTGCGCGGCGGCACCGAGAAGTACTACCGGCGCACCGCCGAACGGCTCCTCGTCGCCGAACCGCAGGCCGAGGGGACGGCCGCGCTGTTCGGCGCCATCGCCCAGGAGTTGGACCGCTCACCCACCGACCACCTGCTGGCACTGCGCCACCTCCGGCTCAGCCCGGCCAAGGCAGCGCGGCTCGCCAAGGCACTGGCCGCACTGGTCAACGAGACGGAGGAGGACCCGGAGGGCGAGCCGGTGCACGGCCTCCTGGTGACGCTCTACCAGCAGGCCGGAGCGTAGGAACGACCGGTGACCAGTGACCGGTGACCAGTGACCGTCCGGTGTCGTACTCCTCCTGTTCGAGGGTTCAACCCCAATCGAACGTCCGGTCTTCATATGATCACTGAGTTATGGTCAGGTACTCGTCCTGACCAGGCACTTCGTCATGCTGACAACAGGGGGTCATCATCGTGTCCAGACAGCTCCGGTGTGCCATATCCGCCCTCGCGCTCGCCACGGCTCTCGGCATCACCACCGCCCCCGCCCACGCCGCCACCGGCTATCCCGATGCCCCCTGCGGCACGGTGACCACCGCCGACAGCATGCTCGCCGCCCAGCTCAGCCACACCCTCACCGGCGCCCTCGCCGGTGCGATGACCGCCGACCGCGTCTCCTGCGCACGGACCATCCTCGCCACAACGCAAGCCCAGGGGCTGCCCACGACGGCCGCCGTGATCGCCCTGGACACCGCGATCACGGCGTCCAGGCTGGACCCGGCCCTGGTGAACGGCAGCAGCGCGGGCCTCTACCAGCAGGCGGACGGGGTCGGCACGCAGGCGCAGCGACTTGACCCCGCGTGGTCCACCGGCGCCTTCCTGAACGCCATGCTCACGACCTACCCGAACAACCTGTGGCAGACGGTCCACGTCGGCGACGTCTGCGCCGTGGTGCAGAACTACCCCTTCCCCACCGACTGCTACGCGCAGGCGCCGGACGCCCAGCAGATCGTCAACGCCCTCACGGCCGCGGCCGGCTGCACCGCCGCCACCCCGTCCCCCTCGACGCACCCGAACACGGTGCATCTGGTGGACGTCACACCGGACGGTTGCCTGCGCGACACCGAGGGTGACTACTCGGCGGGACAGTGGAGCGGCTGGAGCGGCCTGTCCGCCGGCGGCATCAAGCAGGTCACCAGTGCTCCGGCCGGCTCGACCAGCCGGATCTTCGCGTTGGGCAGCGACAACCAGGTGTACGAGAGGGACGCCGACTACGGCACCGGCCAGTGGTCCGCCTGGTTCCAGCCCGCGGGCAGCGCCACCTTCACCTCGATCTCCGCATCGTCTTCGGGCAGCATGGTCCACCTGGCCGCCATCGGAACCGACGGGCAGTTGTACAACGACGACGAGACGTACCCGAGCGGAGGCTTCACGGGCTGGCACTCGCACGGGGGCACCAACCTGAAGCGGGTGACCAGTGCGTCGACCGCCAACAACGTGAACCACATCTTCGTGGTCGATGCCGGCAACCAACTGCAAGAGCTGGACGCGGACTACGCCCACGGCGTGTGGGGTGGCCTGAGCCCGGCCGCCACTCCCCTCTCCTCCCAGGACGTCTCCGCCGCGGCCTGGGGTGACACCGTCCACCTCGACGCCGTGGGAACGGACGGCATCCTCTACAACAACGAGGGCGACTACGACCACGGGAGCTGGGCCGGCTGGTCACCCTTCAGTGGCGCCACCGGCACCACCGGCCTCACGCGCGTCTCCAGCGCCACATCCAGCGTGACCGACGTGAACCACATCTTCGCGATCACCAGCAGCAACCGCTTGATCGAAATTGACGGCGACTACAACACCCACAGCTGGAACACCTGGGCCGAGCCCGCCGGCGGCACCGACTCGATCGGCGTCACCGCCGACTTCACCAGCTGAGCCACATCACACACCCAGGAGGACAGACCATGGCCGACAGCGACGTCGAGCCGGCCGAACAGCCGGGTTACGGAGCCTGGTGGACGGGGCTCGGGACGTGGGGGGCCGTCGCCCTGATCGTCTTCGGGGGAGTCGCGGCCGTGTGGGTCTCTTTCCGGCTGCCCGGCACCCCGGAGGAGCTGGCGTCCGGCTACTACCAGGCCGCCAGGGTCGTCGCCATCGGGCTGGTGACGGTGGGCTGCACCTTGCTGGGCCGCCGCCGCGCCCGGGCCGCAGCCATCGATGACGCGAGCGAGCAGGAACGCGGCTGACGCCACCGGCCGGCGAGCACCGTCGCCGGATCAGCCACGGACAGCGGGACGACGGACGGCGGACGGCGACGTGTGATCGTGCGGCCTCAGGCGAAGGTGCGGCGCAGGAGTGCCGTCAGTCGTTCCGGGTCGGCCGGGTGGATCCGGCCCGCGAGGTAGCCGTCCGGGCGGATCAGGAAGACCTCGCCGTCGCGTGGGGCGTAGGCGTCCGCGAAGGCGCCGGCGCCGTCCTGGACGCGGGGCGGGCGCAGCCCCGGTGGGCGCGCGTCGTCGGGGACGCCGGCGGCGAGCAGCAGGTAGGCGTCGAGCAGGCCGTGAGCGGCGCGGTCGGCTGCGGCGGCGCAGTCCTGGAGCCGTTCGGCGCCGGCGCCGGAGGCGTGGTCCGGCCCTGCGTACAGCAGGAGCGTGTGCCTGGGGCTGCGGAGCAGGTCGAAGAGCCGTTGGGGGTATTCGGCGAGGTCGCGGACCAGGCCGCGGCAGTCCGGTGCCCGCTCTCCCGGAGCGGGGCCGGGGCCAGGGCCGGAGCCAGCGCCGGGGCCGTCCGTTGCCCGGCCCGCCGAGGTCACCGGTTCGACCAGCGGGCTGTCCCGGTAGCCCACGAGCAGTTGGGCCTCGCGCAGCAGGAGCGTGTCCGTGCTGTCGGCCTCGAATCCGGCGCGGGCGTGGCGGACCGTGCGGCCGACGACCTCCTCGCCCACCGGGTGGCGTTCGGCGTCGTAGCTGTCGAGCAGGTCGGCGGCGGCGACGCCCCGGACCGTCAGGGCCAGCTTCCAGGCGAGGTTGTAGGCGTCCTGGACCCCGGTGTTCATGCCCTGGGCGCCGGTGGGCGGGTGGATGTGCGCGGCGTCCCCGGCGACGAAGAGGCGGCCGTTGCGGTAGCGGTCCACCAGCCGGTGGCTGATCCGGAAGGTGGACGACCACCGCAGGGTGGAGGCGGTCGTGGGCTCCGGGGACAGGCGGTCGAGCACGGCCTGGATCTGCGCCAGGTCCGGTCCGCGGCCGCTCCTCAGCCCGTGCGCCACTCCGTCTCCGGAGCCCGCGTCGGCGTCGGCGTCCTGACCGAGGGTCAGTTCCGGTGGGACCACCATGGACATCCGGTACCGGCGCTCCCCCGGCAGGGGGATGCAGACGAGCAGATCGTCCACCGCGCCGTTCTCGTCCAGGTGGGTCGACCGTACGGCGTAGCCGGCGGGCAGCTCCCAGTCGACCTCGACGTCCCCGAGCATGTACTGCTCGGGAGAGGCATCACCCTCGAAGGTGAGCCCGGCAGCCTTGCGGACCACACTGTGCGCACCGTCGCAGCCCACGAGGTACCAAGCGCGCACCTGCTCGATCCTGCCGTCGCTCGCGAGCGTGGCCTCGACCGCGTCCGGGTGCTGCTCCACCTTTTCGAGCCTGGTCCCGCGCTCCACCACCGTTCCGAAGCGTGCCAGGTGCTCGGTGAGCAACCGCTCGGTGGTGTACTGCGGGAGCGCGGCGAAGCCGTACGGGACCTCGGACGGCAGCCGCAGCTCCAGCCGCGGCCCGGCTTTGCCGTTGGCGAAGGTCAGCTGGCCGAGCAGCGGCACGGCCTCGTCCAGCGCCTCGCGGACCAGGCCCATCGCGTCCCAGACCTCCAATGTGCGCGGCTGGACGCCGACCGCCTTGGCGTACGGCAACGGCGCGGGCAGCGCGTCGACGATCCGGCACTCGACGCCGTGACGCCGCAGTTCGGCCGCCGCGGTGAGGCCTACCGGACCCGCCCCGACCACGAGGACATCGATATCGACGTCGATATCGACACGGGCATCGGCCATGATCAGGCTCCTCGCGCTCAGTACTCGCCCTTGATCACGAAGTAGGAGCCGCGGATCTCGCCGGCCAGCTTCGACTTCTGGCGCGCGAACTTGAACGTCGACGCCAGCTCCTCGGGCACGTCCATGCCTTGCGAGAGCTTGAACCCCACCGCGCGCTTCGCTCCGTCCTCGATGCCGTACATCACGTTGACCGACAGCCCGGACTCGTAGAACACGTAAGCCATCCGGAATCCGCCCACCTCGAAGGAGGTCGCCTCGAGCGGGCGGGAGGAGATGACGATGCCGCGCTCCTCGGAAAGGATGCGGGCCACCGAGTCGATCACCTCCAGCGCCTCGCTCGCGGGCCGAACGGTGAAGACGTGGTCGTACTTGTTCTTGTAGTAGCGCGCCTCGTTGGCACGCAATCCCGCCAGCGCCTCCACGACGGGAGACGACTCCAGGCCGACGGTGGACACGTTCACGAAGTCGACGGTGTACGGCATGAGTCCTCCTGATGAGGGTGGCCGGTGGTGGGCCACCGGTGCCGGATCTCCCGGCGACGTGTTCACGCTACGACCCGCGCCGCCGCCCGGCTTCTCGTTTCCTGATCGATCGGGCAACAGCGCTCCACGGTCCAGTCCCGTCCCGTCTCCGGAGAGCAAGCGCGAGCGCCGGCTGAGGTCTCAGGGCGCAGGGGGCGGGCCGATCTCGAACTGCGGCGGTTGCAGGCCGGCGATGCAACCGGTGTCCGGGGCAGCGGGGTTGTCGAAGAACGAGGCGACGATGGACTGGGCGCACGGTGAGGCGGCGAAGGCGACGTGTGCGACGTAGGGGATGGTGACGGTGGTCGCGTTGGGCAGCGTGCGTGCGACGTAGGCCCCGTTCGATGCCCCGGTCTGGGCGTCGAAGCCGGCCGACATGGCAAGGGTCGGGATGTCGCTGCGCGTGACGTCCCGGACCGAGGGCGGCGCCTTGGGGACGTCCCAGGCGCGACAGTCCTCCGCCAGGAACGGCAGCTGCGGCGCCTGCGCGAGAACGGACCGTGGGAACGACGGGAACGCGCGCCGTCCCGCCCGGAGCACTGCGGACGGGTCCTCGTACGGCACCCATTCGCTGCAGAACACGCCGTAGGCGAGCCCGTGGCCGATCCTCCCGATCGCCTGCGGACTGAGCTTCCCGCCTGCCCACTGCTCGGCGATCCGCTGCGGATTCCCATGGGCGAGTTCGTCGATGGAGCGGGGCACGCCCGGGGCCACGTGGGTGGCGGAAGTCAGCCAGTTCACCAGCGTGCCGCCGTCCAGCACGACCTTGACCGGCTCGTCGCGCGAGGGGACCTTGACGTAGGTGGTGACCGGATCAGCCTCGAGCCTGCGGACCAGGTCGGTGAACGTGTTCGCCAGATCCGGATACCGCTGCGCGCAGGCGGGCTGTTGGGCGCAGGTGCTGAACAGGCTGTCGAAGCCCTGCTTCGCACTGCTCCAGGTCATCGCGGGACCGGCCAGGGAGGGCGGCAGGATCCCGTCGATACCGACCGAGCGGATCCCTGCCGGGTGCTCGCGCAGGTAGATGAGCGCGAGGTCGGTGCCGTACGAGATCCCGTACACGTTCCACTGCGGGATGCCCAGCGCGACCCGCAGGTCCGCGTAGTCGGCGGCGCTCTCGGTGCCGTTGTAGGCGCTCAGGTCGACGCCGCGGTCGGCGAGCTCGTTCCGGCACGCTCGGGTCGCCTTGACGTGCAGGCGCCCGGTGGACGGCGCGTCGTAGACGAGGCCGACGGCGCGGGCGTTGAAGCGGTCGATGACCGGGCAGGTGAGCTGCGGATCGGCCGTGTAGGTCCCGCGCTGGGACATGAAGACCACGTCGCGATCGCGGTTCAGGCCGCCGTCGACGGCCAGCTGCGCCTCACCGATCGCGTCGTCACCGGGACCGCCGGCAAACCACACGATCGGGTCGGGTGCCGGCTCGGTCGAGAGCGCCGGCACGATGGCGACCGCGAGGGTGATGGTCCGTCTGCTGTGCTGTGCGCGGTTCTCGGGCACGGTGAGCGTCCCGCAGCGCGCGTCCTTCAGCGCGGGGACCGGGTCGGGCGTGCGGGGGCAGGGTCCGGGTACGAAGGTGGCCGATCCGGTCGTCCGCTCGACCGTCCCGAGCGGAGCTGCCGTCGCGGGCAGCGCAGTTGTCCCGAGCGGCCGCGCGTGCGCCGGCGCGCCGAGCAGACCGGCGAGGACCATGCCGCCCACTGCAACCCCGGCGAGCCGAACCGGTAACCCCAAGGCCGCGCGACGTCGGCGGACTGACGAACTCAACATTCCGGTCTCCTGGTCAGGGCGTGATCGTGAACGGCTTCGGCCTGAGTCCGGCGACGCACTCGGTGTCGACGGCGGTCGGGTCGGCGAGGAAGGAGGCGAGGACGCGCTGCGTGCAGCTCGACTGCGGGGTCACCCAGTGGCCGATTCCGGGAATCCGCACCACGGTCGCGTTGGGAAGCGTCCGGGCCGCGTACCGTCCCCAGCGCGCCCCGGTCTTGGCGTCGAAGGTGCCGGAGATGACCAGGGTGGGGACGCTGCTGCGGGTCGCCACGCGCTGGGAGGCCGTGCGGTCCGGGACGTTCCACGTCTCGCAGACCTCGCTCTGGTACGGGAGTTGCGGCGCCTGGGCGAGGACCGAGTCCGGATATCCCGGGAACGCCCGACGTCCCGCGGCCAGCAGGTCGGCGGCCGACGTCCCCGGCACCCACTCGCTGCACGCCACGCTCTCCGTCAGGCCGTAGGCGAAGTCGCCGACGACGGGGTTCGAGCCGGCCGCGCGGGCTGCCGCGAAGCGGTGCGGATCGCCGTGGGCGAGCTCGTCGATCGCAGCTGGCACGTCAGCCGACGGGACCGCGTTGCCGACCAGGAGGTTCACCAGCGCGCCACCGTCGAGGACGACCTTCACTGCCTGCCCGCCGCCCGGCGGCGCCGCGCGCAGGGTCAGCGGATCGGCCTCCAGCCTGCGCACCTGCTGCGCCAGGGTACGGGCGAGATCCGGATACCGGCGCTCGCAGGCCGGCTGGTCGCGGCAGGCACCGAGAATCGCGTTGATCCCCTCCTGGGCGCTGCTCCAGGTCCACGGGAGGCTCACGATCTGCGGGGGTACGACCGAATCGATCGTCACCGTTCGGATCCCCTCGGGATGCTCGCGCAGGTACGTGAGCGCGAGGTCGGTGCCGTAGGAGTACCCGTACACGTTCCACCGCTCGATCCCCAGCGCCGTGCGCAGATCGGCGAAGTCGGCGGCGTTCTGCGAGGTGTTGTAGGCGCTCAGGTCGATCCCGCCGGCCGCGAGGCGCCGGCGGCAGTCCCCCATCGCGCGGACCAGCAGTCGCTTCGTCGACACGGCGTCGTAGCGCAGCCCCACCGCGCGGGCGTAGAACCGGTCCACCTCCGGACAGGCGAGGTTGGGCTGCGCATGGAGCGTCCCCCGCTGGGCCATGATGATCAGGTCGCGGTCCCGGTTCAGCCCGGCGTCGACGAGGAACTGCGCGTCATCGATCGCATCGCTTCCAGGCCCGCCGGTCAGGTGGACGACGGGATCCGGGGCCGGCGTCGAGGACACGGCCGGGATGATCGCCACCGCCAGTCTGATGGTCGGACCGTCAGGCCGGGCGCGGTTCTCGCGAACCACCAACGAGCCGCACCGCGCGTCGGCCAGCGCCGGAATCGGCTGCGAGGTCCTCGGGCACGCGCCAGGCTCGAAACGCGGCGATCCCGCCGATCGCGCGCTCAGCGCGGGCGCCGCGGGCGCCTCGCTCACCCCGCTCACCCCGCTCACCCCGCTCACCGCTGCGGCCTCGCTCGCAGGTGCGCCGGCCAGCAGGGCGAAGCAGCACGCCACCACGGCTGCGGCTCCGCCGAGCACGCGGCGCGATCCCGCCGCAGTCCGGCCGGCTCCGCCGCCCACCGAGGCGGACGGAACCCCACGGCCGCGAGTTCTCTGCCTTCCCATGCGCAATCCGTCCCTCAGTCGAACGTCCGGCCGAGGAGCCGAACCACGCCGTGCATACGAACCACAGCGTGCCTGCCCGGCAGCCGGACCGCGCGAGATGCTACGCCGGACAGGGACCGGCAGGGCATGACCCAGGGCCTGTCCGGGCCCTAGGGCCTGTCGTCAAACCCCCTTCTGCTCGGCGACGCCATGCACGCACTCTCGCCGCACCGGGCACAGGCCCAAGTACGTCCAGTACGAGGGCCCGTGCCCGGCACGCCGAATGGGGGCACCTCCCGGCCGAAGGCTGGGGGAACGCACCTGACGCCGCCAAGCCGCCCTGCGGGCGACGAAGGGGATTTGACGACAGGCCCTGGGCGCAGCAGGCGGTGAATCTCGGTTGCCCGGCATCGACTTGCCGGACGATGATCCCTGCATGTCCGACACCACCCACGCGGGTTCCGTATGGCGGCCCTATCCCAAGGTCCCTGCCAGGCAGCGGCTCGCCGGCTCCGGGAGCCGGGAGTGGGTCGCGGTGGAGAAGGTGCACGGGGCGCACTTCGCGGTGGTCTGCGACGGCTCCGGGGTTCGTCCGGCGAAGCGGCGTGAGCTGCTGGGCGACGATGCGCTGGACGGCTTCTTCGGCGTGAGCAGGGTGTGGCCGATGCTCTCGGTGGCGGCGGCTCGTTTCGCCTCGGCCGTGCGCAGCAGCTGGGGCGACGATGCCGTGGTGACGGTCTACGGCGAACTTGCCGGCGGCTGCTACCCGCATCCGGGCGTTCCCGCCGCTCCCGGAGTCGAGCCGGTACAGACCGGCGTGTGGTACGCGCCGGGCCTCCAGTGGCTACTGTTCGACGCCTCGGTCGAGCGGGCCGACGGCCGGTGGTGGATCTCCGACCGTACGCTCCGTGAAGCCGCGACCACCGCCGGGCTCCGCTGCGTTCCGGCCCTCGGGTACGGCGCTCTGAACAGGCTTCAGGAGCTGCCCAGTGCCTTCCCCACCAGGGTCCCGGCCCTCCTCGGACTCCCGGAGCTGCCGGACAACCTCGCCGAGGGCTACGTCCTGAAGCCGGCCGGCGCATGGCAGGAGGCCGATCCCGCACGCGCCGACCTGCGGCCGGTGGTGAAGGTGAAGCAGAAGGCCTTCGCGGAGGACGCACGCTTCGACGGCGCACGCCCCTACCTGCCCCCGCTCCAGGGAGCAGCCGGGGTCCCCGCCTGGCTGCTGCTCCGGGCATCGGCGCTCCTCACCCCCACCCGCGCGGCCGCCGCGGTCAGCAAGCTCGGACCCCGCACTCCCCCGGACGCCGTGGCGGAGGAGATCGCCCAGGACGTGGCGGAGGAACTCGCCCAAGCCCTCGGAGGGCTGGACGACGAAACCCTGCACGCCCTGGCACGTGCCCTCGCACCCGGCGCCCGCACGCTGGCGGCGTTCGACGCCGAGGACCGCCGCACCCGCGCGTGACGGCTGCTCAGGCGCGGGGGAAGGTCTTCAGGACCTTGCCCTTGGGGTCGGCGGCGAGGTAGCCGCCGTCGTAGTCGTCGGCGAGGTAGACGCGAATGGCCGGCGTGCTGTCAAACACGTCATAGGTGATCGTGATGTAGCGCGTGGTCGGGTTCGGCACGTTCAGGGTGTCCTGTGCCTTCTGCAACAGCGCCGGCAGGGCGTCCCAGTCGTAGTCCTGGAGGTCGACCGGTACGGCGTTGGGTGCGACGGGGCCGCCGGGCGTACGGATGGCCGCGCCGTTGCTGTAGATGGTCTGGTCGTACTCGTTCGGGTCGGCGGCGGTGGGCACCTGGGCGCTCGCGTGGTCGGGGTAGACGGTCAGGTCGATGACCTTGCCGGACAGGCCCATCGCCTGGATCACCGCGCGGATGCCGGCGGGTGTCAGGAGGTTCTGTGCTGCGGCGGGCGCCGCGGCATCGGCACCGGCACCGGCACCGGCGCTGGAACCCGAACCGGCACCGGCCCGGCTGGGGGTGGCGGAGGCTCCCGCGAGCGGCGTGCCGACGGGCGCGATCGAGACCGCGGGCGTGGTCGCGGCGCCGCTGGTGCCGCTGGTGGCGGTGATGACGGCCCGGTGCTGGAGCCAGAGCACGGAGCCGACCGTGAAGAGCGCGCAGAGGTAGACGACGCCCATCAGGGTCCGCCGTCGGCGGAGCGCGGGCTCGGGGAAGGCGCGCGAACGCGGCGGGGCGGGCGGCGCTGCGGCGCCCGGAGCGGCGCGGCCGGCCGGTGCGGGCGGGGGCAGGGGCATGCTCGGGACGGTCAGGACGTATGGGGTGCCCGGCAGTTCGGCGGCGGCGAGCGCCCGCTCCAGGTGGTCGGCGTCCGGGCGCTGCGCCGGATCCTTGGTGAGCAGGGCGGACAGCAGCGGGGCGAGCGGCCCGGCGTGCTGCGGGGGTGGCAGCGGCTCGTCGAGCACGGCGGCGAGGGTGGCCAGCACGGTGCCGCGGCGCAGCGGGTGGTGTCCCTCGATCGCGACGTAGAGCATCATGCCGAGCGACCACAGGTCGGAGGAGGCGTTGCCCTCCTCGCCGCGGACGCGCTCGGGGGCGATGTACTCCGGCGAACCGATGAGCGCGCCGGTCGCGGTCAGCGCGGTTGCGCCGTGCATCGCGGCGATGCCGAAGTCGGTCAGCACCGGGGTGCCGTCGGTGCGCAGCAGGACGTTGCCGGGCTTCACGTCCCGGTGCTGGATGCCGGCGCCGTGGGCCGCGCGCAGGGCGGCGAGCACCCCGCGGCCGATCCGGGCCGCCTCGGGCACGGTGAGCGGGCCCTGCGTCAGGCGGTCGTGCAGGCTGCCGCCGGTGACCAGCTCCATGACGATCCAGGGATGGGGATGCTCAGCGGTGTCGACGATGTGATAGACGGTCACGACGTTCGGATGCTGCAGACGGGCCAGCGCCTGGGCCTCGCGCAGCACGCGCTCACGCATCTCGCGGGCGGCCTGCGGATCCGCCGCGGCCGCCGCGGGGTCGAGCGGGCGGACCTCCTTGATCGCGACCTCGCGCTGCAGGGCGGTGTCACGGGCGAGCCAGACCAGCCCCATGCCGCCACCGCCGAGGCGTCTGAGCAGTTCGAAGCGGCCGTCTATGAGCCGTGCCTGCGGCCCCCCAGTGTTCATGGCGGTCATAGTAGGAGAAGCCGCCGACGACGGGTGCAGCACCACCTCCCCCGGCGCCGGTGCCTGACGGGCGGGCGGATGGACGGACGCGGCCATGACAGTCGAGTTGATGTGACGTCAAATGCCCATGTCAAAGCCCGCGTTGCAACGACTCGCACGTACGCGCTAACGTCTGCCACCTGGCTGGACCGGCTCGACCGCCTGAGTCCGCGTACTCAGGAGGGGTCTTGGAAGCCGACGGCTGGATCGCGCCGACCGACGAGGAGCAGCGCCTCTTCGAGGCGAAGCGCAACGACGACCTCGGGTCGTACCTCACCGTGCTCGCCGCCGCCGACGTGTTCGTCCCGTGCCGGCTCGACCACGCCGACGCCCGCTTGGCCGGCCAGTCGGTGCGCGGTACGTCGCTGGTGAAGAACAAGCGGTGGACCCGCATCTCGCTCGACGTCCACACCCGCGGGATGCTGCCCGCGCGGCGTCCTGACGGGGTCTTCTTCGACAAGATGATGTGGTCCGCCCTCGTCCCGTGGGTGGCCGAGACCAGCCCGGACTGGACGCTCGTCGTCAACCGCGGCAGCCGACTCGAGATGCGGCTGAAGGTGGGCGAGGTCGCGGCCTGGCTGAAGCGGAACCCGGATGCCATCGGCACCTGGCAGGACCTGCTCGGCACGGTCCGCACCATCAGGTCCGAACCGCTGGACGGCGACCTGGCCCGCGCGCTGGCCTGCGGCGCACAGCTGGCCGTGCTGGGCGCCCGGCCGTGGAACACGATGGGCGCCGACCGGCTCGACTACGAGCAGACGCGCGAGATGCTGCGCAAGTGGTGGAGCATCGAGACCGCCGCGCAGTGGCGCGCCCAGGTCGACCAGCTGCTCGACGCTGGGCGGCTCACCTCGGTAGACCGGGTGCTGGCGCTGCGACTGCAGTACGCCGGCCCGGCGGCGCCCTCCGCCGACCCGGCCGCCCTGACCGGGGCGGTCGCTGCCTGGTGCCGGCAGCACGGCACTTCGGACAGGGCCCGGGACGAACTGCTCGACGTGGCAGGCCTGGTCGGGCGCTGCGAGGGCTGGCTGCGCCGCGACGGCTTGCTCGCGCACGACGGCGTCATCCACACACAGGCCGCCTGGAACCTCGGCCGCGCGGTGAACATGGGCCTCTGGGGCCAGTCGGGCGGCTTCTGCGACCGTGACGGTGCCGAACGGATCGTCCGGCAGGCCGGCAGCGGGTGCGCGCAGAGCTACCCCAACTGGTTCGGCCTGTCCGCCGCTTACATCCTCGGCCGGGTGCTGACGATGGGCCGGAACGCGCCGGAGAAGATCTACCAGGAGTCGCTGGACGCCCACAACGCCCTGGTGCGGGCGCCGAACAGCCCGTGGCGCACACTGACCCTGCACTGACCGTCCGCGATGACGTAGTAGTTGGTGCCGGTCTCCTTCAAGGTGTGCGTGACGGCGAGGTTCCACAGGCCCATGTTCTGGTCGGAGCCGTTGGCGTAGGTGTAGCCGCCGCTCTGGTGGGCCCGGCCGGCCACGGTCTGGTCGTAGTTGTCGTCGGTGAAGCAGAGCGCGGCGGTACCGGTCGTGGTGGCAGTGACCGCGGCGGACTGCACGCCGATGCCGCCCGAGGCGTCGACGGAGGCCACGGTGTAGCTGTAACCGGTGCCGGCCGTCAGGCCGTTGTCGGTGTAGGTGGTGCCCGTGACAGCCGAGGTGTTGACCAACGTGCCGTTGCGGTACACGTCGTAGGACACCGCACCGGAGACCGCACTCCAACTCAGCGACACCGAGCTGTCGGTGGTGCCGGTCACCGCGAGCCCGGTCGGCGCGGGAAGCGTGGGAGTGGTCCGGTCCAGGCCGAAGAACCCGGCGGTGTAGTAGCTGGAGCAGATGGCGGCCAGGTAGTACGTGCCGGTGGTGCCGCACTGGTCGGCGCCCGAGCCGGGATCGACGGCCAGGCCGTGCGTCATGCCGGAGACCGAGTAGGTCTGCACGGCGGGCTTGCCGCTGGAGTCGTCGTAGCTGCTCTCGGTGGTGCCGCCGGTCAGGGACCGGGTGCTGGAGGGGGTCTGGCTGATGCCCCAGACGTTGGTCCAGCCGTCCGTGTTGTAGGTCAGCTCGGCCGGGTTGACCGTCGTGTCCGAGCTGCCCTGCCAGATCGCCACCCGCGGGTACGGACCGGTGTAGCCGGGGTCGGAGTTGCGGATCAGGTCGCCCCACTGCTGGGGAGTGTGACTCACGCTGCCCGAGGTGCAGTTGCTGTCGGTGACCCCGCTGGTGGAACACTGCGCGGCCGGCCCGGAGTCGATCGAGCCCGCGGCGAAGACGTCCGGGTAGTCGGCCAGCAGATCGGCGGTCATGCCGGCACCTGCGGACAGGCCGGTGATGTAGATCCGGCTCGGGTTGACGTGGTAGGCGGTCTCGGCGTACTGCACCATCTGGTAGATGGAGAGTGCCTCGCCCTGGCCGCGGCTGTCGTTCGACGGGGTGCCCCAGTCGAAGCAGTCGTCGATGGGGTTCGACAGGGAGGGCTGCTCGGGGAAGACGACCGCGAACTCGTCCGCGTCCGCGACCTTCGGCCAACCGGAGTGGCTGTAGTAGTCGTTGGCGCTCTGCGTGCAGCCGTGCAGCGCGAGCACCAGCGGCGCGTCGGACGGCAGGTTGGCAGGCAGGTAGCTGTACATGTTCAGGCTGCCCGGGTTCGAGCCGAAGCCGGTGACCTGCGTCAGCCCGGCGGCGCCGGCGGGGGTGGCCGCGCTGGCAGGGGTGGACGCGCCGGTGGCCCCGGCGGGGGTGGCCGCGACCACCCCCGAGGCCAGCAGCAGGGCCCCGGCGAGCAGGGCGCCGGACCGCCGCGCAATGCGGGCTCTGATGTCGTGCCTTCTCGATGAACTCACCATCGGGTACTCCTGGGTGGGAGAGTCGAGCACGCGTCGGTGAGGCGTCCGCGCACCCTGAATCGGATCAGGAACCGGTACCGGAGGCGGCGACGTCCTGCCCGGTGCCCGCCACGGCGGCGGCGCTGCCGGAGGAGGGTGCGACCTCTGCCAGGTCGCGGTGGCGGGTCTCCTTGGCGAAGAGCATCGCGACCACCGTGATCACCGCGGCGATCCCCACGTACACCGAGATCGGGGACGAGTTGCCGTACGAGGCGAGCAGCGCCACGGCGATCAGCGGGGCCGGGGCGCCGGCCGCGACCGAGGCGAACTGGGCGCCGATGGAGGCACCCGAGTACCGCATCCGGGTGCCGAACATCTCGGAGAAGAACGCGGCCTGCGGGGCGTACATCGCACTGTGGAACACCAGCGCGACGGTCACCGCGACGGTGATCATCGCGAAGCTCCTGGTGTCCACGAGGGCGAAGAAGGGCCAGATCCAGATGCCCACGCCCACCGCCCCGGCCAGGTAGACGGGCTTGCGGCCGACGCGGTCGGAGAGTGCGCCGAACAGCGGGATGAGACAGAACTGGATCGCCGAACCGATCAGCACCGCGTTGAGGGCGGTCTGCTTCTCGACCTTCAGGTGGTCGACGCAGTAGGCCAGGATGAAGGTGGTGACGACGTAGTAGGAGATGTTCTCCGCCATCCGGGCACCCATCGCGACCAGGACGTCGCGCCAGTGGTGGCGCAGCACCGCGACCACCGGCGGCTGCTCCCTGCCCTGCTCGGCCGTGCGGGTTTCGTCGTTCGCGAGGGCCTGCCGGAAGAGCGGGGACTCCTCCACCGAGAGACGGATCCACAGGCCGATCCCGACCAGCACGGCCGAGAGCAGGAACGGGATGCGCCAGCCCCAGGCGAGGGTGGTGGCATCGGTCTGCACGTTGGCCAGCAGGGTGAGGGCGCCCACCGCGAGCAGGTTGCCGAGCGGCGCGCCGCCCTGCGGCCAGGAGGCCCAGAAGCCGCGGCGCTCGGGATCGCCGTGCTCGGAGACGAGCAGCACGGCGCCGCCCCACTCGCCGCCCAGCGCGAAGCCCTGGATCACCCGAAGCGTGGTGAGCAGGATCGGCGCGGCGATGCCGATCGAGTGGTAGGTCGGCAGGCAGCCGATCAGCGCCGTGGCGGTGCCCATCATCAGCAGGCTGACGACCAGCAGTTTCTTGCGGCCGAGGCGGTCACCGAAGTGGCCGAAGACCAGGGCGCCGATCGGACGGGCGGCGAAGCCGATGGCGTAGGTGAGGAAGGCGAGCAGCGTGCCGGTCAGCGGGTCGGACTCGGGGAAGAAGAGCTTCCCGAAGACCAGGGCGGCGGCGGAGCCGTAGAGGAAGTAGTCGTACCACTCGATCGTGGTACCGATGAGGCTTGCGCCGACTACGCGGGCCAGGCCCTTCGGCCTGCCGGGCGCGTTCGCGGCACTGGGAGCGCTGGCCATGGGTTCACCGTCTCGGGGGGAGGGTGGGAAGGGTGCTGTCCATGGCGGTCACGGTAGAGACGACGGCGAGGGTCTCCCATGTGGCGGACGACCACAGCGACCAGGCCGGATTGGAGCGGTCTCCCATATCGCCAGGCCTCCGTGCGCCTCCCCTGCCGGCGGTGACGCCGGAGCGGGCGTCAGCGCCGGAGTGCTTCGAGGGGTTCGATGCGCGCTGCCCTGAGGGCTGGGTAGAGGCCGGCCAGGAGGCCGGCCAGGAGGCCGATCAGCGGAGCGGGCAGCACGGTGGCCGGCTCGACGATGGCCGTCCAGTTCTTTGGGTACTGAGTCTGCGCTTCACGGTTCCTGCTTCACGCACACGTCGGCCGAGGCCCCTCACCGGGCCTCGGCCGCTGCCCGAAAGGCACTTGATGAGTACGTTCGGACGGGGCGGCGTGTTCGTCCTCACGGTGGTGCCCCTGGTCGCCGCCATCATCGGCGGCGCCCTGTTCGACCTGCGTGCGAAGGCGGACCACAACCGCCGGCAGGCCTTGGCCGCCGCCGAGGAAAGCGCCCGTCGTTACGCGCCGAAGCTGCTGCCGGCCTTCAACGCCGGTCCGCAGACGACCGGCTCGCTGTCGCCGATCCCGTGCGCCGCGATGATGCCTCCCACCGCACCGAACACGCCGCTCACGGTGCGCTGAGACGTCAGCCGTGCTGCTGGGTCCGCAGGTTGTCCAGGAGCTCCTCGAAGCCGCCGATCAGGATGGTGAGGCCGGTTTCGAAGGCCAGGTCACTGATGTGGAGCGGGTCGATGGGGGCGGGGTCCGGGCCCTGGGCCAGGCCCTCGCTCTGCACCTGGCGGGGCAGGCCGAAGTCGAGGGCCGCACCGGCGAGGAAGTACTCGAGGCACTGCACGATCGACGCCAGGCGGTCCTCCGGCCAGCCCGCCTCGCGCAACACCGCGAAGGTGTTGGTGTAGCTCTGGAACGCGGCGATGGACTGCGTCGGGCGCATCACCAGCAGGGGAACCATGTTCGGGTGGGCGGCGAACGTGGCGCGGTAGGCGCGCGACCAGCTGTCGAGAGCGGCGGTCCAGGGGCGGATGGCGGGGTCCAGCTCCATCTCGGCGACGATGAGCTCGCTGACCCCGTCGACGATCTCGGCGCGACTCGAGACGTAGTTGTAGAGGGACGGGCCCTTGACGCCCAGCCGGGCCGCGAGGCGGGTGGTCGACAGAGCCTCGGCGCCCTCCTCGTCGACCAGGGCGAGAGCGGCTCGCATGATCCCGTCCCGGGTCAGCAGCGGCCGTGACGGCCTGCCCATCGCACCCTCCTCCCGCCGTCCTGGTCCGTCCACCCCGATGTTGGGCTGCGAACACGGACTAGTGTACGTTCTCGCCAGGCGAAACTACTGGCTCTAGTTTTAGCGGGCGCCAGGTGGATGCTTGGCCGACGGCGGACTTCGGCCACCACCCACATGCTCCCCCGACTTGCCGGAAGCCACTACGGGTTGACTCGTGGTGGACCTTCGCCGACGCCGTATCTGGCATGCCCCTGACACTTCGTCCGCATGCCAACCGTCCCCTTGTCCGCCTTTCGCCGAAGGTGACCCTCCGTATGTCCATACGCACCCTCGCGCTGCCCGCGCTCGCCGCATCCGTTGTGCTCTCGCTCAGCGCCTGCGACCCGACCGCGCCGGCCGCGCAGCCCGCCAACCCCTCCAACGCGGCCGCCCTGGCCGCGCCCGCCACGACCGACGGGAACCCGTCGGACGCGGCCGCCGCCTCCGGAAGCCAGCGGGTGACCCTGGTGACCCCGGTCGCCGACCGGACGCCGGTCGGGTCGGCAGCCGGCGCGCCGAGCGGATCAGCCGTCGCCACGCCGTCGAGCGGCCCGACCGCCGCCGGAACGACCGCCGCCGGCACGTCCACGCCCACCCCGACACCTCCACCGACGCCGACCGGCCCGGCCCTGGCCGGGGCACCCACGCCGACCTCGGCACCGACCGGCTCGACCCCGTCCGGGGCGCCCACCGCGGCCACCACCCCCGACCTCAAGCTGGACTCCTACGACCAGCAGAGCGGCAAGGCCGTCCTCGCCGTCGCCGACACCGGCGGCTCGGGCAGCCCGAGCCCGGCGGCCTCGGCCGCAGCGGCTGCCGCCGCCGTCCGGCCCGGTGAGCTGATCGACAGCCCGCCGTCCGCAGCCGCACCGCACGGAGCGCTGCTCGCCGTCACCGGCGTCGAGCCGGCCGCCGACGGCAAGGTGACGGCCACCACCCGCCCGGCCACCATCTCCGAACTCCTCGGCCAGACCTGGGCCGACATCAAGAGCGCCCTCGACCCGCACAAGATCCAGGTCACCCCCAAGCTCAAGGACCTCAAGGCCTCCTACGTGCCGAACCCCGACGGTGGCAACGGCTCCGCCTCGGGCGCCCTGGAGCTGGACGCCAACGACAGCATCCCGCTGCCCGGCGGGGCCACGGCCACGCTCAACGGCTCGTTGGAACTCGACCCCAGCGTCACCTTCTCGTACCACGGCACCACCGGGATCCTCGGTGCCGACCAGGCCAAGGTCGGCTTCGACCTCGGCGCGCACGCCAACTGGCACCTCACCGCGAGCCTTTCCGGCTCCACCGGCCAGGTGAAGATCCCGATCGCCACCCTCACCGCCACCCCGACCGTGATGGTCGGTTCGGTGCCCGTCGTGATCACCCTCAACCTGACCGTCTACGCCGAGGTCAGCGCCGACGGCACCGTCACCGTCGACACCACGCAGCAGGTCGACGGCGACTGGGCGATCCACGCCGACTACACCAAGGCGGCCGGCTGGACCTCCGCGACCGAACCCGTCACCACCAAGGTCTCCCCGGTCAAGGCGACCTTCACCGGCACCGCCGACGTGCGCAGTGGCCTGGTCGCGGACGGTTCCGTCGCGCTCTACGACAGCCTGGGCGTCAAGGCCACCATCGAGCCCTACCTGCGGGCGGCCGTGGACGGCAAGGTCAGCGTCGACAGCAGCGGCGCCGCCCCGGTCGTCACCGGCACCGCCGGCCTCTACGGCGGCCTCGACGTGAACGGGGACGTGATGGCGCGCATCGCCATCCTGGGCACCCCGCTGCTGGAGAAGGACCTGCCGTTCAAGCAGTACCACGACGAGTGGCCCATCATCACCCGCTCGGCGGGCAACACGACGCCGAACACCACTGCCACTCCCGTCGGCTGACGGTCAGTCAGATCGGTCATATCCGTCGAGCCCGGGCGCAGGAAACCGCGCCCGGGCTCGGCTGCAAAAGCTCTGACAGCGCCGGCCTGCACACCCGTCATCGCTAGGCGCCCGTCATCGCCGCCGTCGGATCCTGGTACACGGCGTCCAGTGCCAGCAGCGCGCCGCCCCGCGCCGTGCTCGCCAGGCCGAGCCGGGAGAGGACGATCTCGCTGCCACCGGCGTCGGGGGCCATCACCTGCTGGTGCACCTGGGCGGTCACCGCGTCGATCAGGTGCTCGCCGAAGTAGGCGAAGTGGCCGCCCAGGATCAGGAGTCGGGGGTTGAGGATGTCCGCCAGCAGTGCGAGGCCGGGCGCCAGGTGGTCGGCGATCAAGCTGAGCGCCTCCAGGGTGCGCGGGTCACCGGCGTGCGCGCGGTTGCGCAGCTCGGCGAGGCGCCGGCCGAGGTCGATCGTCGGATCGCGGACCAGGTCCGCCGGGTCGGCCGCGTAGCGCAGCAGCGCCTCCCGCCCCACCGTGGTCTCCCAGCAGCCGCGGCGCCCGCAGGCGCAGAGTTCGTCCGAGGGGACCAGGCGCAGGTGTCCGACCTCGCCCGCGTATCCGCCGGTACCGCGCAGGAGTTGACCACCGGCGATGATGCCGACGCCCACGCCGGTCTGGCCGGTGACGTAGACCAGGTCGCGCACGTTGCCGGCGGCGGCCGACACGTACTCGGCCAGGGCGCCGAGCTTGGCGTCGTTCTCCAGGTGCAGCTGCGGGGTGTCGGGGCCGAGCCGGTCGTGCAGGCCGGCCAGCGCCGGGACTTCTCGCCACCCGATGTTGGAGGCGTACTTGACGACCCCCGCGTCCATGTCGACGGCACCGGGGGTGGCCAGGGTGATGCCGACGATGTGGCCGCCCGCACCGCGCACGGCGGCCATCCCCTGCGCGGTCAGCCGGGCCACTGCGTCCAGCGCCGCCTCGGGGCCGACTGCGCGTACGTCCAGCGGCGTGCGGCGCTCGAACGTGACCTCGCCGCGCAGGTTGAGGGCGAGCAGGCTGATGTAGTCGACGTTGATCTCGGCGCCCAGGCCGTGGACTCCGCCGCCGTCCACGTCAACCGCCTGGCCGGGCCGGCCCACGGTGCTCCGGTCGCGTTCGGCCTCGCCCTCGCGGACCAGGCCGCCGTCGACCAGTTCGGCGATCAGGTGGGAGACCGTGGCTTTGGGCAGGCCGGTGTCCTCGGCGATCCGGGCCCGGGAGCGCGGGCCCTCGTCGCGCAGCAGCCTCAGCACCATGCTCAGGTTCGCCCGTCTGGACGCGGACCGGTCCCGCGCGACGGCCGGGCGCGCCATGGCCAGCTCACGGACGCCCGTGCCCTGCAGTGCCTGCTTCACCAGGGTCTCCTCTCCTCTGTGCAGACCAGCCTATTGACTTGACCAGTATTAGTTCGAACAATAGCCGAACGAATCCCCCGTGCTCGTTTTTGTTCAGACATGATCGAAACTTCGCCGTTCCCACCACGAAACTTCAGGAGAGCCCCGTGCACGCAAGATCCCGCTCCCTGGCCGCCGCCACCGTGGCCCTCACTGCTGTGCTGCTCGCCGCCGGCTGCTCCTCCGGCGGCTCCGGCACGAAGGGCTCGGCGGCTGCGGCCGGCTCCGCCGGCGGTGTGGTGAAGCTGGACTTCTGGGGCTGGGCCCCGGGGTACGACCAGTCGGTGGCCGCGTTCAACCGGACCCACCCGGACATCCAGGTCACCTTCGACAAGACCGCCTCCGGCTCCAAGGGCGGCTACACGAAGATGCTCACCGCTGCCAAGGCGGGCAACGCCCCCTGCCTGGCGCAGGTCGGCTACGAGACGCTGCCCAGCTTCGCCGCCGCGGGCGCGCTGACGGACGTCACCAGGTTCGCCGCCACCGCCAAGGCACAGTTCGCCGACTGGACCTGGAAGCAGGTGACGATCGGCGGCCAGACCTACGGCATCCCGGTCGACACCGCACCGATGGCGCTGATGTACCGCAAGGACCTGTTCGCCAAGTACGGCATCACCACCGCGCCGGCCACCTGGGACGAGTACGCGGCCGACGCCGCCAAGGTGCACGCCGCCGACCCGAGCGTCTACCTGGGCGACTTCGGCAACGACGCCTACAACTACGCGGGCCTGGCCTGGCAGGCCGGCGCGGGCTGGTTCGGCACGTCCGGCGACCAGTGGCAGGTGAACGTCAACAGTGCCGGCAACCAGAAAGTGGCCGGCTACTGGCAGGGCCTGCTGGACAAGAAGCTGCTCAAGACCGACCCGAGCTACGACCCCTCGCTCTACAGCGACATGGCCGGCGGCAAGGTGCTCTCCGACGTCAACGCGGTCTGGGACGCGCCGATCATCGCCAGCAGCGTCAAGGACGGCTCGGGCCAGTGGGCCGTCGCGCCGATGCCGGTGTGGGACGCCGCCAACCCGGTCTACGGCAACGACGGCGGCTCGGCCACCGCGATCCTCAAGGGCTGCGGCCACGCCAAGGAGGCCACCGAGTTCGCCACCTGGATGAGCACCGACGCGGACAGCGTCAGCAACCTGATCAAGGTCACCGGCATCTACCCGGCCGCCACCTCCAGCCTGTCCAACGCGGCGCTCTCCGCACCGGACGCCTTCTACGGCGGCCAGGCCATCTTCGACGTGTTCAAGGCCGAGACCGCACACATCAACACCGACTGGCAGTGGGGCCCGACCATGACCCAGACCTCCACCGACCTCGGTGATGGTCTCGGCCAGGCCGGCACCGGCGGCACCACGCTCCCCGACATGCTCGCCACCGTGCAGACAAAGACGGTGGCCGGGATGAAGCAGCAGGGCCTGAGCGTCTCGGGCAACTGACCGGCCGTCGCACCAACCGCGCCCGACCCCGCGCCCGACACCGCGCCCGCCCCCCGCGTCCGCCCCCCGGAAAGGCAGCACATCCATGACCACCGCTCTGCGCGAGCGGGCAGCCGGCAGGAGCAAGGCCACCGGCGCCACCCGCCCCGGTCGCCGCAGGCGAGGGCGTCCCGTCGCCCTCTTCCTCGCCCCGTTCCTGGTGCCGTTCGCGGCGCTCTACCTGGCCCCGATCGGCTACACGACCTACCAGAGCCTGTTCCGGATGCACCGCTCGGGCCTGGGTCTGACCGCACCCACCCAGGTCTTCGCCGGGCTGTCCAACTACGCCACCGCACTGGGCGACGCGGACTTCCGCGGCTCGCTGCTGCGGGTGCTGCTGATCGGCCTGGTGCAGGTGCCGCTGATGCTGCTGTTCGCACTCGGCCTGGCCCTGCTGCTGGACGCCAAGTCGACGCTCTTCAAGCGCTTCTTCCGACTGGCCTTCTTCCTGCCCTACGCGCTGCCCGGCGTGGTCGGCGCCATCATGTGGTCCTACCTCGTCGCGCCCGGGCTGAGCCCGATCAGCGCCGCCGCCCGCCACCTGGGCCTGCACCTCGACCTGACCTCGAACGCCATGCTGGCGCCCACCATCGGCAACATGCTGACCTGGGGCTGGACCGGCTACAACATGCTGATCATCTACTCCGCCCTGCAGGCCATCCCCGCCGAACTCAGCGAGGCCGCCACCATGGACGGCTGCTCGGCCTTCGGCATCGCCTGGCGGATCAAGGTGCCGCTGGTCCGCCCGGCGCTCGTGCTGACCACGGTCTTCTCCATCATCGGCACCGCCCAGCTCTACAACGAGCCCGCCATCCTGCACAACGTCGCCCCCAACCTGTCCAGCACCTACACCCCCATCTACACCGCCTACGACGCCGTGAACGCCAACAACTTCAACGCCGCCGCGGCCGAATCGGTGATCCTCGCGCTGCTCGCCTTCGTCCTCTCCTTCGGCTTCCTCAAGCTGGTCCAGCGCAAGGGAGCCGCGCTGTGAGCGCCACCTCGACCCGCCCCGCAGACAGGCCGGCGGCCCGGCCCGCGCCCCGGCCGGCGCTCGCCCGATGGCTGAGCCTGGGCGTCCTGCTGGTCACCTCGGTCTACTTCCTGGCACCGGTCTGGTGGCTGCTGGTCTCCTCCACCAAGACCAACACCGACCTGTTCAGCGGCAACGGATTCTGGTTCGCCCGCTTCGCGCTCTTCGACAACGTCCACCAGGTCTTCGCCCAGCAGGGCGGCATCTACTGGCAGTGGCTGGGCAACAGCGCGCTCTACGCCGTCGGCGGCGCGACGGTCAGCACCCTGATCTCCGCACTGGCCGGCTACGCCCTGGCCAAGTACCGGTTCCGCGGACGGGAGTTCACCTTCAGCTCGATCCTCGCCGCCGTGCTGGTCCCGCAGCCGCTGCTCGCCGTCCCGCTCTACCTGATGTTCTCCCAGATCCACCTGGTCAACACCTACTGGGCCGTGCTGCTGCCCAGCATGGTCAGCCCGTTCGGCGTCTACCTGGCCCGGATCTACGCCGGCTCCTCGGTCCCCGACGAGATCATCGAGGCCGGACGGATCGACGGCGCCGGCGAGTTCCGCATCTTCGCCACCATCGCGCTGCGGGTGATGTCCCCGGCCCTGGTGACCATCTTCCTCTTCCAGTTCGTCGCGATCTGGACCAACTACCTGCTGCCGGTGCTGATGCTGGCCAACGACCACCTGCAGCCGGTCACCGTCGGCATCGTCGGCTGGCAGGCCCAGCGTGGGATCGGCCCCAGCGCCGTGCCGTTCAACATCGTGATCACCGCAGCCGCGATCTCCGCGATACCGCTGGTCGTCCTCTTCCTGTCCCTGCAACGCTTCTGGCGTTCCGGCCTGACCGCCGGCAGCACCAAGTGAGGAGCCCCCGCGTGTCCGCGAGGTACCACCTTCGCTTCCAGCTCCACCCCACCCCGCAAGCCGCCCAACACGCGCGGGAGCTGGCCAGGTTCTGCGGCGATGCCGGCATCGACGAGGTGGTGCTGCTGCTCGGCGCCGAGGAGCTCTACACGGGCCACCCGACCGGCCCGGCCGAGAACCTGCTGTTCGAGACCGCGGCGACCGCGACCACGATCCTGCGCGAGTCCGGGCTCGACGTCAGCCTCAACCCCTGGGTGACCACCGGCCACGCCGACCGCGGCCGCGCCGACCGGCTCGGCTTCGCGCCCATGGTCGACCCCGAGGGCACCGCCGCCACCGCCCAGGCGTCCTTCGCCTGCCCGCGCTGGCGCAGCTGGCTGGCCGGCCAGTACGCCCGCTACGCCACCCTGGACCTGCGGGTCCTGTGGCTGGAGGACGACTTCCGCTACCACAACCACTCCCCCCTGCACTGGGGCGGCGGCTTCGAACCCCTGATGCTGGACCGGTTCGCGGCAGTGGCCGGAAAGCCGGTCACCCGTGAGCGGCTGGTGACCGCCATCACCTCGCCGGGGGAACCCCACCCGTGGCGCGCTCTGCTGCAACAGGTCTGGCGCACAGCCCAGTTGGAGACCGCCGAGCTGGTCGCCAACGCGGTCGCCAAACAGTCCGGCGGGCGCGTCCAGCTCGGCCTGATGAGCTCCGAGCCGGGCGTCCACTCGGTGGAGGGGCGCGACTGGCCGGCCCTGTTCCAGGCGCTGAGCGTCGAAGGCCGGGTCGCCCACCGCCCGCACTTCGCCCGCTACGGTGACGCACCCGGACGCGAACTCAGCTTCTCCGTCTGGATGCTGGAGACCCAGCGGGCCCTGCGACCGGCGCACGCCACCAGCGAACCCGAGATCGAGAACTGGCCGCACACCGCCTGGTCCAAGTCCGACACCCAGACCTGGTCCGAGCTGGTCGCCGCCCAACTCGCCGGATCCGACGCGATGTTCCTCAACGTCCACCCGATGCAGTCCGGCCGGGCCCAGCGTTTCCCGCGGGTCGCCGACCTGCTGCGCCGCAGCCGCCCCGCCCTCGACTGGGTCGCCGAACGCCAACCACGCTCACCGCGCACCCACGGGGTCGGCCTGCCGGTCCCCCAGGACGCGGCCGCGCACGTGCGCACCAGGACCGGTGGCGAGCTCGCCGAACTCGCCGTCGACGCCGGCCCCGCCGCCGACCACCTGCTGCGCTACGGCGTCCCGGTCACCGCCGGCCACGCCCCCGTGCAGGCGGTCTTCGGTCAACTCGCCTGGGCCTTCGAGGACTCCGAGGTCGAGCGGATGCTGGCGGGCGGACTGCTGCTGGACGGAACGGCCGCCGAGGTGCTCACCCGGCGAGGCTTCGGCCACCTGCTCGGGATCACCGGGTGCGAGCTCGTCGAGCGCGAGAACACCGACCCGGCCGGTCCGTACGCCCTGGAGTACGTACTCGACGAGGACGCGTACCTGAGCGTCAACGTCCAACCGGCGATGGCCCTGCTGACCCTCGCCCCCGAGGCCGAGGCCTGGACCGGCATCCGGACGCCCGGTCAGGAGCACTGGGGCCCGGGCAGATTCGTGTTCCGCAACGCACTCGGCGGCCGCGTCGCGGTGCTGGCCGCGACCGCACCCCAGCTGCTGCCGTACGACGATGACGGCCAGCGCCTGCTGCACGCCATGGTCCGCTTCCTGGAGGGCGAGCGACCCAGCCTGCCCCTGGTGAGCGGCGGCCCCCACCTGATCCCGCACCTGTCCCACACCGAGCGCGGCTGGCTGCTCGCCGTGGCCAACGGCAGCGCCGACCCGGCCCGGCCGCGGATCGCGTTCCCCGTACCCCCCGGGGCGCCCGGCGCCACCCTGCTGGCCCCGCTCACCCCACCGACCTCGGCCCGTATCACCGCGCACCGCAGCGGGCTGAGCCTCGACCAGGACCTGCCGCACCGCGGCTGGCTGGTCGTGGACTGGCACTGACTCCACCCTAAGGAGAATCCGTGTTCCCCCCACCCCGCACCACCCTGGTCGCGCTCCTCACCAGCGCGGCCCTGAGCCTGGCCGGCCTCGCCGCCGTCCCGGCAGCCGCCGCTCCCACCACCACTCCCACTGGCGGGTACAGCGTCAGCGTCGGCGCCCCGGTGCCGTTCGGCCAGGTGATGGACAGCCCGGCCTCGCCGTACATCGACAAGGACGGCACCTTCCACTACCAGGAGTCCCAGGCCATCTACGGCGTCAAGGACCCGCGCAGCTGGAACTTCTTCACCGGCACCGACTTCGACTCCGCCGTCGCGGACAGCGCGCTGGACAACGCGGTCAACCCCGCCAACTCCAGCGACAAGAACAACGACACCACCTGGCGCTGCAACAACAGCCCCACCGGGCTGACCGCGACCTACGCCCCCGCAGGATCGAGCTACGCCCAGAAGAACTACTGCGACCTGATCGGCACCTGGGTCGACCCCGACACCGGCGACTGGTACGGCCTGGTGCACAACGAGTTCACCCCCTCACCGTTCAACGACGGCCTGCACTACGACGCCATCGACTACGCGGTCTCCACCGACCAGGGCCACACCTGGACCATCAAGGACCACGCCGTCACCTCGCCGTACAGCACCCAGCGCGGCGACACCACCCAGTTCCCCGGCCAGACCTACTACTACGGCGACGGCGACCAGCGGCTCTTCGTCGACACCGCCTCCGGCTACTTCTACGTCTTCTACGGCTCCCGCGTGATCGACAAGAACGGCAGCTGGACGGCATTCTACGAGCACGCCGCGCGGGCGCCGATGAGCGCCAAGATGGCGTCCGGCTCCTGGCAGAAGTGGTACGACGGCTCCTGGTCCCAGCCCGGGCAGGGCGGGCTGGAGAGCAACATGGTGCCGGTCGACTCGACCAACAGCACCGGCTACACCCCGCCCTCGGCGGAGTACAACCCAGCCAACACCGGGAATTCCGCGCAGCAGATCGCCGCCGGCCTGATGCCGCCGACCTCCCCGCTGTTCGTCATGAACGTCAGCTACGACGCCTACCTTGGCCTGTACATCGGCGAGCCACAGGCCGTCGACCAGAGCGGAAACGCCCCGCAGCAGTTCTACGCCACCAAGGACCTGGCCACCCAGAAGTGGAGCCTGCTCGGCGACACCGGCAGCTACCACACCGCCTCCTGGTACCGCTCCTTCCTGGACGGGGTCAGCCGCACCAGCGGCAGCATCGTCGGCAAGACCTTCCGCTCCTACTGCTCGTTCGGCTGCTCCAACGGCTCCAGCGGCGAGTACACCGACGTCACCGTCGACACGCCGTCCCCGGCGGCGCCGGTGGACACCACCAAGACCTACCGGATCGCCAACGCCGACGGCCGGGTCCTCGCCCAGTCCTCCGGCGGCTCCGCCACCACCTCGCTCGCCGCACCCACCGGATCCGCTCTGGAGGGCTGGAACTTCACAGCGAACGGCGACGGCTCCTACCAGATCGTCAACTCCGGTACGGGCAAGCTGCTCGGCGTCGACTCCGCCCACACCGCCGGCCGCGCCTGGGGCGCCAAGCCGACTGTCACGGCGGCGGGTTCGGGCGGCCCGTCGGTGGGCCAGCAGTGGTTCCTGATCCCCGGCAGCCCGACGGCCGGCGGCCTGCACCTGGTCAACCGGTACAGCGGCCTGGTGCTCGGACTCTCGTCGAACGGCGGGCGCCTCGCCGAGACCACTCCCACCCGCAGCTGGACCGACACCACGGGCAGCGCGGTCGGCGGTGCGCGCACAGCCGCCGAGCAGACCCTGACGTTGACCCCGACCGGCTCGGCGGCCCTGAACGGCACCCACACGCTGACCATCGCGGGCCAGGCGCTGGACGACCCCAACCACTCCGTCACCGCCGGCACCCAGCTCATCACCTGGGCCGCCAACGGCGGCAGCAACCAGAACTGGGTCTTCACCCAGCAGTCCGACGGCTCCTACCAGATCACCAACGGCCAGTCGAAGCTCTGCCTGGATGTCAGCGGCGGCTCCACCGCCGCCGGTGCCCAGGTGATCCAGTGGACCTGCACCGGTGGCAGCAACCAGCGCTGGCTGGTGACCGCGGTGAGCGGCGGGTACGCCCTCGCCTCCCAGAAGAGCGGTCTGCTGCTGACCACCGCCTCCACCGCCGACGGCTCGCTGGTCACCCAGCAGGCCGACACCGGCTCGGCACTGCAGCACTGGAGCATCAGCTGACCCTGCTCCCCGGATAGTCGAGGAAGTCTGACGCGCCCGGCGGGATTCACTCCCGCCGGGCGCGTGGCAGCGGCTGCTCGGCCCAGATGGTCTTGCCGGTGCCGGTGTGCCGCGTGCCCCAGCGCTCGGTGAGCTGGGCGACCATCATCAGGCCGCGTCCGCCCTCGTCGAAGATCCGGGCGCGACGCGGGTGCGGTGCGGTGCTGCTGGCGTCGGAGACCTCGCAGATCAGCGTCCGGTCCTTGATGAGCCGCAGCTGAATGGGCACGGCGCCGTAGCGGATCGCGTTGGTCACCAGCTCACTCACGGCGAGTTCGGTGACGAAGGCCAGCTCGTCCAGCTCCCACGCGTGGAGCTGCGCGGTCGTCCGCGCCCGGACCTCGGCGACGACGGCCGGATCGGCGGGCAGGTCCCAGCAGGCGACGTGCCCGGCGTCCAGAGCATGGGTGCGGGCGACGAGCAGCGCGACGTCGTCGGCGCACCGCTCGTCGAGCATCGCCTCCAGGACGGCATCGCAGAGGATGTCCAGGTCGGGGGTGGTGTCCAGGCCGGGGGTGGTGTCGAGGTCGGGGGTGCTGTCGTGTGGGGGGACCGGGCCCGAGAGGGCCGTGCGCAGCGCGTTCAGGCCGGTGTCGATGTCGCGGCCGCGGGCTTCGATCAGCCCGTCGGTGTACAGCGCGAGGAGGCTTCCCGCGGGAAGCTCGGTTTCGACCGACTCGAACGGCAGCCCGCCCAGGCCCAGCGGCGGGCCGGTGGGGAGTTCGATGAAGTCCACGGTGCCGTCAGGGGTCACCAGGGCGGGCCAGGGGTGGCCGGCACTGGCGAGCGAGCACCTGCGGGAGATGGGGTCGTAGACCGCGTACAGGCAGGTGGCGCCGAGTTCTCCGGGTGGCAGGTCAGCGCACTCCTGCCCCGTGCCGAGCCGGACGACCAGGTCGTCCAGGTGGGCGAGCAACTCGTCCGGGGCCAGATCGACGTCGGCGAGGGTGCGTACGGCCGTGCGCAGACGCCCCATCGCAGCGGAGGCGTGGATGCCGTGGCCGACGACATCGCCGACGACCAGCGCGACCCGGGCGCCGGAGAGCGGGATCACGTCGAACCAGTCACCGCCGACACCGGCCTTCGAGCCGGCGGGCAGGTAGCGGCCCGCGACGTCGACGGCGGCCTGCTCGGGCACCCCCTGCGGCAGCAGGCTGTGCTGGAGGGTGAGGGCGGTGGTGTGCTCGCGGGTGTAGCGGCGGGCGTTGTCGATGCAGACCGCTGCCCGCGCCGCCAGTTCCTCGGCGATCTCCAGGTCATCCTGCCCGTAGGGCGCGGCGGATGCGGCCAAACGGGTGAACAGGACGACGCCGAGGTTCACCCCACGCGCCCGCAGTGGAACCGTGAGCAGCGAGTGCGGCTGGTGCCGACGTATCCAGGCCGCCCGGTCCGGGTCGTGGGCGAGCCAGTGGGCGATCTCGGGGTCGGTGATCCGGTGGGCGGTGCCGCGGCCGCCGGCCAGGCAGCGGGCATGCGGTGAGGACTCCGGATAGCGGGCCGGCTCGCCGACAGAGACAACACCCGGCACCTCGGAGCGGACGGCGACCCGGCGCAGCACCAGGCCCCCACCGGTAGGGATCGGCGCCGGCTCGTCCCCCTGCAGCACGGCGTCGAGCAGATCCACCGAGACGAAGTCCGCGCAGGCGGGCACGGCCACGTCGGCCAGCTCCTGGGCGGTCCGGGCCACGTCCAGGCTGCTGCCGATCCGCCTGCTGGCCTCGTCGAGCAGCGCCAGACGTTCCCGAGCCGCCTGCTGCTCGGAGAAGTCGAGCACGGTCTGCTGCACGGCCTGCACCAGCCCTGCCTGGTCCTTGACCGGGGTGAAGTGGACGGTCCAGGCATGCGGGAAGGCATCTCCCGGCACCTGCACGCAGTTCTCGATCTGCTCCGGCCTGCCCGTCCCCGCCACTCGCTCGACGCTGCGCTGCGGAACCTCGAACAGGGGATCCGGCAGGTGGTCCGTGATCCGGAGCCCGCGAAGCTCCCCCTCGGTGGCCGCGAGCTGCTGCGACATAACCGTGTTGACGCGCAGGAACCTGCCGTCGGTGTCGTAGATCGCCACCGCGAACGGGGACTGGTCGAACGCCCAGTGGACCAGCGGGTCACTGTCGCGGTCGTCCCCCTGCCCCAGCGGGGCGGCCTCGAACAGCCAGCCGACCCGCCCGTCACCGGCGGACAGCGGACGCACACAGAGTCGGCAGTCCACCGGCTCCCCGTCGCGGTGGCGCAGAACCACCCGGCCGACCCAGCGTTCCTGTTCCCGGTCGGCCAGCCGCTCGCGGGCCGAGCGCGGCAGCGGCGACGCGAGCAGGTCCGCTGCCGGCCGGCCCGCAGCCTCGGACGCGGAGTACCCGAGCAGCCACTGCGCGCCGGCGCTCCAGCCCGTCAGCACTCCGTCCGGAGCCGCCGTCGCCACGGCCGCACCCGTGAGGAGAGAGCCACTGGGCCGGCTGCCGCCCACCGTCGGTGGGGCCATGGTGATCATCTCGCTTCGCCCGTCCGTCGACTCAAGGATTCCCCGGGCACGGCGCAACTTCACCTCGGAGCCACCGGCGCTCGACCTCCGGCGCGATCCCGTTCGATATGACGCCGCTCACACCGCACCCTCACCCTCCGCGATCATTACTGGTCAGTAGGGTGCGCCATCTCCCTGCGACCACCGGTGGCCGAATTCGTCAGTAGACCGTCATTGTTGCCATCCAGCGCCGGATACAGACTGTGACCGTGCAGCAGCGACGGGTTGTGGTGGTGGTCTATCCAGGTGCGCAGGCACTGGACATAGCGGGGCCGATCGAGGTGTTCGACACCGTGAATCGCAGGCTCCCCGAGGCGGGTGTCCGCTATCGGATCGAGTTCGTCTCCGCCGATGCGCCGCTCGTGCGGACCTGTTCGGGCATGGTGATCGCGGCGGAGCCGCTCGACGCGGGAGACGGCCCGATCGACACCCTCCTCGTCCCGGGCGGCTGGAGCCTGCGGGACGCCTTGGCGGACCGGGAGCTGGTCGCCTGGATCCGGCAGGCGGCCGCCCGGTCGCGCCGGGTCGCCTCGGTGTGCGGCGGGGCGTTCCTGCTCGCCGAGGCGGGCCTGCTCAAGGGGCGGCGCGCCACGACCCATTGGGCCTTCTGCGAGGAGATGGCCCAGCGGTACCCGGACGTGACGGTGGACAGCGAGCCGATCTTCGTCTGGGACGGCCGGTTCGTCACCTCGGCCGGGGTGTCCACCGGGATCGACATGGCCCTGTCGCTGGTGGAGGCCGATCACGGCGCGGCCTTCGCGCTGGAGGTGGCGCGCTACCTGGTCCTCTTCTTCAAGCGCAACGGCGGGCAGTCGCAGTTCAGCGCCATCCTCGATGCCCAACTCGCCGATCGCGCACCGATCCGAGCCGCGCAGGAGTGGATCCTCGAGCACCTCGAGGATCCACTGCCGGTACCCGAGATCGCCGAGCGGGCCAATATGAGCGTGCGGAACTTCGCCCGGGTGTTCCGGCGCGAGGTGGGCACGCCGCCGGGCCAGTACATCGAACAGATGCGGATCGCCCGGGCCCGCAAGCTGCTGGAGACCACCGAGCTGCCGGTCGCTCAGATCGCCCGCCGCTGCGGGTTCCCGGCCCCCGAGACGTTCTTCCGCTCCTTCGGCCGGGCCCTGGAACTGACGCCGAACGAGTACCGCCACCGCTTCCAGACCATCTCGCCGTCCGGCCACATCGTCCGGCCCGGCCCGTCCGACAGGAGCACCGCATGACTGCCGAGGTCCGGCTCGTCGACTACCTGGCGAGGGAGCTGGCCAGGGCCGGCGTCAGGCACGTGTTCGGCGTCGGTGGCGCGAACATCGAGGACCTGTACGACGCCCTGCACGCCACCGGCGACGTGATCCGCACCGTCGTGGCCAAGCACGAGTTCTCCGCCGCCACCATGGCGGACGGGCAGGCCCGGGCGACCGGGCGCCTCGGCGTCGTCGCCGTGACGTCGGGGGGCGGAGCGGTGAACCTGATACCGGGGCTGGCGGAGGCGCACGCCTCGCGCGTGCCGGTGCTGGCGTTCGTGGGGCAACCGCCCACCGACTCGGAGGGGCGCGGAGCGTTCCAGGACTCCAGCGGCAAGGCGGGCTCCTTCGACGCGCGGGAGCTGTTCGCCCCCGTGACCCGGTTCTGCGCCCGGGTCGATGACGCGAACGCGATTCCGGAGCTGCTGGCCCGGGCCATCACGGCAGCCCACAGCGACCCCAAGGGGCCGGCCGTGCTGCTGCTGCCCAAGGACGTGCAGCAGGCGCTGGTCGAGCTGCGGGACCCGGCGCCGGCCGCGCCGCGGGCCCGTGCCGGTGCCGGTGCCGGTGTGCAACCGCACGTCGAGGACGGCACGGTGGAGGTGCTGCGCAGCGCGGGGCGCGTCCTGGTCATCGCGGGCGAGGGCGTCGCCTCGGCCGGCGCGCGGGCGGAGCTGGCCGAGCTGGCACGGCGGCTCGGCGCCTGGGTGGCGGTCACCCCGGACGCCAAGGACGTGTTCGACAACCACGACGCCCGGTTCGCCGGAGTGGCCGGGGTGATGGGTCACGAGAACGTCCGGCAGTGCCTGCGGCAGGCCGATGTCTGCCTGCTCGTGGGCACCCGGCTGCCGGCCATGGCCCGCGGCGGACTGGAGCAGGAGCTGGCCGGGGCCTCGGTGATCTGCGTCGATCCCGAGCCGCCGTTCGTGCCCGGGGTCTCCGTTCGCGGGGATCTGCGGGAGGCCCTGCGGCTGCTGGCCGCCCGCCTGGGCCCCGGTGCGCGCCCGGCTCCCGAACACACCGGCCCCTCCCCGCTGCCGACCCCGCGACCCCCTCGCAGTCCTGTCCCCCTGGAGGTCCCGCGCACCTCCTACGCCGCGGCGGTGGCCTCGGTCGAGGCCGCTCTGCCACCTGACGCACACGTCTTCGTGGACGCCGGAAACGCCGGGGCCAGCGCGATCCACCTGCTCCCCGCCCCGCGCGAGGGCCGCTTCGTGGTGGCCGTCGGCATGGGCGGCATGGGCTACACCTTCGGTGCCGGTATCGGCGCGGCGCTGGCCACCGGGCAGCGCACCTACGTGATCGCCGGTGACGGTGCGTTCTTCATGCACGGCATGGAGGTCCACACCGCGGTCGAGCACGCCGCGCCCGTCACCTTCGTGATCTTCAACAACAACGCCCACGCCATGTGCGCCACGCGTGAGCAGCTGTTCCTCGGGGCGGCGAACCCCGTCAATCTGTTCCGCCCGGCGGACATCGCCGCGGGCGTGGCACACATGTTCCCCGGCCTGGACGTGACGCGGGCCGAGGACGCCGCACAACTGCGCCAGGCGCTGCTGCGGAGCAACGCGGGCAACGGTCCCGCCTTCGTCACGCTGGATTTCGACCCCGCCGAGATACCACCGTTCCTTCCCTTCCTGACCACCGCCGGCCGGCTGCCGGCCGAGAACGAGGAGACCACCCATGAGCGCGGACCAGTCCGTGTTGGCTGACATACCCGGCCTGACCAGGGTCGAGAACACCGGTCTGGACCAGCTGATGGCCCGCTGCGCCGAGCTGACCCGGCCCGCCTACCCGCACGGCGAGGTCTACGGGAAGTACTGCACGATCCAGGAGTACGTCGACTGCCCGCCGGAGCAGGCCTACGAGTACCTGAAGCAGGGCCACCACCTGGAGGAGTGGACGTTCAGCCTGCGGAACTTCGGGCCCACCGACACCCCGGGGCTCTGGGTCGGTGACGACCGCCTGGAGGAGCAGACCCGGATCTTCTGCCGGGTGGAGACCAGCGCCGAGGCCATGACGGTGGATTTCCACTGCTCCTGGGACCAGGGTGACGAGCTCTGGATGGTCTACCTGATGCGGGTCCTGCCGGCCCAGCTGGTGTTCGGCAAGCCCGGCTCCGTGATCACCTGGACCAACTGCCGGCACCCGTACTACGACGCGAACCCCCACCCCGGCCTGGCGCCGCGGGTCGACCGCCCGTGGGTCGGCGACTACTGGGACCTCTTCTACGCGGGCCACACGGTGGAGATGGGCAACCTCAAGGCGATCCTGGAGCACCGCCACCGCAACGGCCTGCCGATCAGCTCCTCCCCCGCCACGGCGGTGGTGCGGTGACCACGGTCAGCCTCACCGACGTCGCCGGCTACCTGCCCGGCGAGCCGGTCCCGGCCGAGTTCTACACCGAGTACCCCGGCGCGGAGGAGAAGCTCCGCGACAACCCCATGTTCCGGGTGCCCCCGATGCGGCACCACGTGGCCGCGGACGAGAGCAACGTGGACATGGTCGAGCGCGCGGTCGCGCCCCTGATCGAGCGGCACGGCGCGGCCGAGATCCGCTCCGTGGACGTCCTGCTGATGCACAGCCAGCTGCCGGACACGCCGTTCGTCGGCGCCGGGACCGAGGTGGCACGCCGGCTCGGGCTGAAGCCGCAGTGGCTGATCGACGTGGCCAACGCGGGCTGCGCGTCCTTCGTCCACATGCTCGAACTGGCCCGGCAGATCCTCACCACCACCGACGCCAGGACCGCGCTGATCTGCAACGCGCAGAGCGCCGCCGGTCAGCTGTTCACCCAGCCGGACGTACGGCGGCTCGCCCAGGCCGCGATCCCCGGGGACGGCTGCGGGGTGGGGTACGTGACCACGTCGGGAGCGTCCCCGGTCCTCGACCTGGTCACCCGCCACATCAGCGACTACGGCGGCGACATGACGGCCGTGCTGGACGACGGCCGCAAGTACTGGGAGCCCGGCGAGTCCCAGCTGCGGATCGGCTTCACCGAGGCCGCCATCGCCAGGGTCCTGGAGCGTGGCAACCGCCTGGTGCCGGAAGTGGTCACCGACCTGTGCCGGCGGCTCGGGGTCGGCACCACCGAGATCGACCTGCTGGTGACCAACCAGCCCAACCGCACCTTCCTCCACAACTGGCGGGAGGCTCTGCGGCTGCCGGTGGATCGCCACGCCGACACCTTCGACAGCTGCGGGAACCTGTTCGGTGCGGCGATACCCATCACCCTCGACCGCGCCATCCGCTCCGGGCGGCTCAAGGACGGCGACCTGGTGGTGCTGGGCGGCTTCGCCCACGCGGGCGACTACGCGGGCGCAGCCGCGATCCGCTGGGGCACCGGCTGACGCGGACTCGCGTTTCGCCCGCTGTGGAACCGGGGCGGCGGCCCGGAGCTGGGTGCTCCGGGCCGCCGCCGCTGCTGCTGCTGGTGCTGCTGCGAGTCGTGACTGGGGCGTCGTGCTCAGTACTGGGTGCTCACGGTGACACCGCTGAACGCGGTCTCGCCGTAGAGGCTGATGTAGCGGTAGCCGGCGGTGGTGTTGGTGACGGTCAGGCTCTGGTCGGTGGTGCCGTAGGTGACCGAGCCGTTGGTGTAGGCGTTCGGCGTGGCCCAGGTGCTGGGGTTGTAGAGCAGGTAGGCCGTGCCGGTGCCGCCGGAGCTGTTGATCTTCAGCGTGGTGGTGCCGGCCGGCAGGTAGATGTAGTAGTAGTCCAGGTTCCCGGCGGTCGCGGACTGGTTGGCCCGGAAGCAGTTCTGGCCCAGGACCCGGGTGTCGGCGGCCGTGCAGGCGGTGAGGCTGCTGACGGTGACGGACTGGGTGATGCTGCTGGTCTTGCCATTGCTGTCGGTCACCGTGAGGCTGACGGTGTAGCTGCCGGCCGCGCTGTAGGTGTGCGACGGGTTCTGGCTGGTGGAGCCGGTGCCGTCACCGAAGTTCCAGGCCCAGGACGAGATGCTGCCGCTGCCGGCCTCGGTGGACTGGTCGGTGAACTGGACGGTCTGGGCCGCGGGAGTGGCGGTGAAGGCGGCGGTCGGGCTGCCGCCCACCACGCAGGCGCCGGCGGCGCAGGCGTCCAGCCAGGTGTTGAAGTCGGCGTCGTAGGCGGTGCCGATGGAGTTGTAGGCCGCGTAGCCGCCGGTGTAGTCACCGGTGCGGAAGTGGCTCAGCATGCTCTGGATGACGTCCGGGTGCTTCTCGAACATGTACCGGACCGCCAGGTAGCCCCACGGGTAGGTGCGGGTCTGGTCACTGTTCTGGTACGTGTTCTGGAAGAGCGTGCTGAGCGCATAGGTGTGCAGCGGGGCCACGGCCACCGCGCCGGTGTCGGTCATGTTCCGGTAGCTGTACGAGACGTACTCGGCCACACCCTCGATCCACCACACGTCCGGGACGACGGTCTGCTGGGTGAAGTTGCCCTTCATGTCCAGCCGGCCGTCGAGCGCGTGGGTGTACTCGTGGTTGAGGTTCCAGACGCCGGCGGTGAAGCCGTCGTTGCCGTTCTGGTAGGTGATCGAGATCGGCTGGTTGGCGGGGTTGGTCGGGTCGCCGATCAGGGTGATGCCGCCGTTGTTGGTGGCGATCCCGTAGATGCCGCCCGCGTAGATCTGGTAGTCCTGCGGGGAGGCGAAGACCACCATCTGCAGTGAGTTCTCGTACTGGCCGGGGATCGGGCCGTTGTCCTTGACCAGGTTGTGGACGAAGCCGTCCTCGTTCTCCAGGCTGGTGCAGACGGCCGACAGGTCGGCTGCGGTCAGGCTCTGGGCGAGGATGCTGTGGGTCGCGTCGCAGGTGTGACTGATCGGCAGCGCCGCGGCCTTGAGCTGCTGCGGCAGATTGCAGACGCCGTAGAAGGAGCAGTCGGTCGGGTCGTAGTAGGCGGCCATCCCGGCGACGCCGACCCAGAGCGCGGAGGTCGGGCCGGTGATCGAGGAGATGCCCATCAGGCCCTTGATCAACGGACGGACGGTGGCCACCAGCGCCGGGTGCTCGATGAACCGGGCGGTCTCCAGACCGGCGTTGGACGCCAGGAAGGAGTTGCCGGTGCCCAGCAGGTCCCTGTGGTTCAGCGCGAAGCCGTCCAGCGTGTTGATCAGGCTCGGGTCCGCGGTCACCGCGGCGACGTAGGCCGGGTTCTGGTGGCCGCGGAAGATCGGGGTGTACACGGAGTTGACGAAGTTCACCATGTACCAGGAGGAGTTGTACGAGCTGTTGTAGCCGTTCAGCACCTGCTTGTACGTGTTGATGTAGCGGGCCTGCAGGTTGGCGCTGTCGCTGAGGATCATCGCCTCGCCGCCGACCTGGCCGTTGCCGTCGCTCACGTCGGCGAGGTGCGGGCTGGCGACGAGGGTGTCGAGGCCGGCCTGCACCGCGTTGGTGAGCGAGGCGTCGTAGCTGCCGACGTCCGCGGAGTCGTAGTACTGCACGTAGTAGCCGGCCTGCAGGAAGTACTCCAGCTGGAACAGGCCGGTGGAGTTGTCGCCGGCGTAGGACGAGGCGGCGCCCTGGAAGCCGTTGGCCACCGCGATCATCTGGCTCTCCTTGAACACACCGGCGGCGGTACTGCCGGTGGTGAGGAAGAGCGAGCTGATGCAGTCCTGGCTGGAGCCCTCGATGAAGCCGACCAGAGCGGAGCCGGTCCGACCGCTGAAGTCGGCCGGGGTACAGGAGGTGGTGGCGGCCGCAGCGCCCGCCCGGGACCCGGCGAGCCTGGCCGCAGGCGCCTTGGGGGCGGCGGACTGCGGTGCACGCGGCGGGAGTTGGGCGGGGGCGAGCCCGCCGTTCTGCACGGTGGAGCGGTCGTTGGTGCTTGCTATGCCGCCGGTCGGCGGCAGACCACGATTGGGGTTCGCGGCCTGGGTGACCTGCCGGCCGGGCTTCACCGTCGCGTCGGCAAAGCTCGGGACGGCGGCGAACCCGGCGACGGCCGTACTCGCCGCGGCGAGTACGGCCATGATTGCGGGCAGCCGAAATAACTGACGCATCGTCACTCCATGGTGGGGGACCAGTGGATGCGGCCTCGGGCACAGATCGTGGAGGCGTTGTCAGGGACGGTCTCACGCGCCATGCAGCAAATCAATAAGATGTGACATGTTATGTGTCTATCTTGGCGCTGTTCTCGGCTTCAGATCGCCCATATCCGTCCGAACCAGGATTTGTCCGACTCGGCCGAGCCCGGGTTCCGGAGCCCGCCGCATCCTCGCCGGCCGCCCGCATGAGGCGTGGGGAAGCCGCGAATTTGTGAGATCAGCGATCGGTCGTCTAATGTTTCTGCACGGCAAGGGCCTATAGCTCAGACGGTTAGAGCGCTTCCCTGATAAGGAAGAGGCCACAGGTTCAAGTCCTGTTAGGCCCACCTGTAGAGACCGCAAGGTCAACGGCCCGGTCCCCCTCCTGGGGGGCCGGGCCTTCTGCATGCCCCACTCGAACTGTTGCGCAAGGGGCTTCTGAGGTCATTGCCCCCATGGACCTGACGTCATCTCCACGCAAGGACACATCCGTCCACGCAGACCGCACATCTCGGCCATAGGATTCCGGGTGACCCGCACCTGACATCGGCCGTGGGTCCATGCCCTCGCGCCGAGCAGTGCCCGAACGTCGACCCCATTTCATCGACACGAAAGGCAACACGATGCGTCTCCGCAAGGCACTGTCCGCGACGATCGCGGCGGCTGCCGCCGCCGCTGCACTTCTCGCCCCGACCTCAGCCAGCGCCGCTCCGACCGATGCATGGCGCCCGTGCAACGGTGGCTCGCCGACCAACCAGATCTTCCGAGGCGGCACGACCATCTCGTCCGGCGAGCGGGTCTGCGTGGCCGCGTACCAGCTGGTCATGCAGTACGACGGCAACCTCGTCATCTACGACAACGCCGGCAACGCGCTGTGGGACAGCCAGACCGAGGGCTTCCCGGGCGCCTACGCCATCATGCAGAACGACGGCAACTTCGTCGTCTACCAAGGCAGTCAGTGGCTCTGGAACTCGCGTACGGGTGGCAACACCGGGCGGTACTACTACCTGTGCTTCCAGACCGACGGCAACCTCGTGGTGTACGCGCCGCTGCCCAACCTGATCAACTGCAACTCCGACCGGATGTGGTGGAGCGGCACCTGATGCGGTAGCTCGTCACGCCGAGGCGCTCCTCTCCCACTGTCGGGGAGGAGCGCCTCGCGCTGTGGCCGGCGGGACGCGGCGTTCACTGGGGACGGACGATCACGACCGGGCACTCTGCGTGCTGAGCGCACTGCTGGCTCACCGAGCCCAGCAGCGCGCGGACGAAGCCGCCGTGCCCCCGGTTGCCGATGACCAGGAGTTCGGCGCCCTTCGACAGGTCCAGCAGCACGCTGGCGGGGTCGCCGAGCAGCAGTTGCTCGTTCACCTCCGCCGGCCGGTCCGGTCCCAGCACCTCATCCAGCTCCTGGGCGAAGCGCCGCTGGGCCATCACCTGGTCGAAGGAGGTATCGACCACGGGCGCCGACCATCCATACCGTGACGGGGGCTCCCACACCCCCACCGCATCGATGCTCGCGCCGATCAGCTGCGCCTGCCGGACCGCCCATCGCAGCGCCGCGTGCGAGGAGGGCGAGCCGTCGATGCCCACCACGACGCGGCGGGCCGAGCCGTTTCCGTCCACGCCCGTTCACCCCTTCGTTCCGGTTCCGCTCCGCTCCTTCCACGCTGCGCCTTCTGCGCCGAGTCCGCCAGCAGACGGGGGCGCGGGTGGGTTACCGGGCGCTTTTCCGGGCGGGTTACCGGGCGGGTTCTCCGGGTGGTTTTCCCCACCCCGGGACGCCGGGCAGCTCCATCGTTCCCGGCCGGCCGCGCCGGAAGTATTGGGGGCACCGGGAAGCCCCCGGGAGCGCAGCCGAGCGAGGGAAGACTTCGATGACGAACCTGCAGTCGCGCCGCCGCACCACCCACCGGCTCTCCGCAGCCGCCGCCATGCTCTGCCTCGCGGTGGTGGCCGGCACCGCCACCGCGACGGCGGCCGACCAGGAGACGGCACGAGCACAGCGCGGCAGCGTGGTCTCCGTGACGCCGCTGGCCTCGCTGGACGCCGGGCAGGCCACCGCCTACGTCCAGGGCATCGGCTTCGCCACCCCGGCCGAGCAGGACGGGGTCGAGGTGGACCGGGTGGTCTACCGGACCATCACCCCCGAGGGGCGGCCCACCACCGCGAGCGGGGTGCTCGCGCTGCCGCGCGATCCGGGGCCGCGCGCACTGGCCACCGTCGAGTACACACACGGCACCATGGCCTACCGGGGCGAGGCACCGTCGGTGGCGGACGGACCCGACCGGGCGGCGGCGGTGATGTTCGCCGGGGACGGCTTCGCCGCGGTGGCGCCGGACTACCTCGGACTGGGGGTCGGGCCGGGCACGCACCCGTACCTGGACGTGCGCTCGGAGACCACGGCCTCGGTGGACCTGCTGACCGCCGCCCGCGCGGTCGAGGCCGGACGCGGCACGAGAGCCGACGGCCGAGTCCTGGTGACCGGGTTCTCGGAGGGCGGGGCGGCCGCGATGAGCGTGGGCCGGGCGCTGCAGGAGGGCAGCGTCCCGGGGTACCGGCTGACCGCGCTGGCCCCGGTCAGCGGGCCCTACGACCTGGCGGGCAGCGAGCTGCCGGCCGCGTTGAACGGTGGCCTGCTCGGCTCGCACGCCGCGTTCTACGCAGCCGACCTGGTGGTCGCGTGGAACCGGCTGCACCCGCTCTACGCCTCCCCCGCCGAGGCCTTCAAGGCGCCGTACGACCGGACGGTCACCGCCCTGTTCGACGGAGACCACACCGACGAGCAGGTGGCCGCCGCCCTCCCGGACAGCCTGCAGCAGCTCTTCACCCCGGCCTTCCTCGCACAACTCCAGCACCCCACCGGCGAGTTCGCGCGGATGTTCCAGGCGGCGGACAGCGTCTGCCGGTGGTCCCCGCAGGCACCGGTCCGCCTCTACGACGCGGACGGCGACCGTGACGTGGCGCCCGCCAACACCCACACCTGCCAGACCGAGCTGGCGTCCGCCGGGGTGTA
The DNA here is from genome assembly GCF_057158765.1 of Kitasatospora sp. NEAU-69. NCBI lineage: Bacteria > Bacillati > Actinomycetota > Actinomycetes > Kitasatosporales > Streptomycetaceae > Kitasatospora > Kitasatospora sp. NEAU-69. The sequence goes on along the minus strand of NZ_JBWXUE010000019.1, from coordinate 26,259 downwards.
CGCACCGGTACTGGACGCCGGCGCCACCGACCACAACGGATCGGCGCTGGCCTCCTACCCCCGCATCCGCACCTGGTTCGCCACCCTCGCCGGGCACTGAACCGCAAGCCGCAAGCCGCAGGCGCGCGTGCGCCTGCGGCTTGCGGGTTGCCACGTGTGGGTTGGTCAGGACTTCAGGAGAGGACGGTCCAACTCTGGCCGGCGGCGGACGAGTTGGACGGGTTGGTCATGCCCGTGGAGCCCGCGGTGGTGCCGGCGACGTCCAGGGTCAGGCCGTTGCCCACGTTGGTGATGGTGAGGGCACCGCTGCTGTTCTGGGCGACCTTCCACTTCTGCCAGGGGTTGTTGGCCGAGGGGTTGAGCAGGTAGGCGGCGCCCACTCCGCCGCCGGCGGCGAGCACGGTGTGCGACTGGGCGGCGGTGTAGCAGTTGCTGGTGATCGTCACCGTGCCGTCCGAGTTCGGGCTGAACTGCCACTGCTGCGCGGCGTTGCCGCTCTGGTAGGCGTTGATGTCGGAGTTGCCGCCCACGTTGGCGTAGCAGCCGCCCTGGACCTCGAGCGCCTGGCCGCCGGTGCCACCCGCGCTGATCGCGTGGTACTTGCCGTCGCCGACGATGCTCGCCTGGCCGGTGCCGCCGCCGGTGCCACCGCCCGTGGTGTTGCCCGCGCCGGCGATGATGTAGAGCGCGGTGCCGTGCGCGGGGATCCAGTTGCCGCCGATGGTGCCGGTGGTGGTGCCGGTGGCGCCGCTCCAGATCTCCCGGTAGTTGTAGCTGGAGCCGGTCAGGCCGAGGGCGGCGAAGCTGGCGCTGGGCATGGCCCAGTTGTTCGGGTCCTGGTTGACCAGGGCGACGGCCAGGTTGCCGTTGGCCAGGGTGCGCTTGAGGATCACCGGCGCGGTGGCGGAGGCCGGCGGGCTGCCGACCAGGGTGGCGGGCTTGGCCAGGCTGTCCTGGTCGATGGCGATCACGTCGGGGTTCTTCATGATGGCCAGGGCGGAGGAGTTGATGCCGGTGGACCAGGTGTAGCCGTTCGCGCTGTGCTGGGCGTCGGCGGCGTTGCGCAGGTCGGCGCCGGAGATGAGCGGGGCGGCCATCATCGAGAGGATGGACATCTCGGTCTGCGACTCGGTGTCGGTGAACGGCTTGTTGCCGGGATAGGTGTCGGTGACGCCCCAGACGCCGTTCACGTCCTGCCAGCCAGTGAACATCATGTCCATGTCGTTCCAGCTGCCCTGGCGCACGTTGCCCGGGTACTGCAGGGCGGCCCGGAGCTGGCCGTTGTAGAGCACGCCGCTCAGGTCACTGTCGCGGTCGCCGCCGATCCGGCACATGTTGGCGACCTGGCCGCACCAGACGCCGGTGGGCGCGTAGCCGGGGGCCTGGTGCGCAGGGGTGGGTCCGGCGGCCTGGATCACCGGGTCGGTGCGCGCCGGGTCGTTGGCGTTCAGCAGGTAGGGGATGCCGGTGTGGGCGGGCTGCGCGGACAGGCTGAGGGTGACCTTCGGCTTGCCCTGGGCCGCGGTGGCGGCGTCCAGCGCGCGCTGGAAGGTCTGGGTGCGGGCGTAGATGGACTCGGTGAGCTCCTTGCCCTCGCCCTGCGGGTAGTAGGCGTAGCCGTCGGGCCCGGTGATGGTGGGGCCGTACGGACAGTCGTCGTACTTGACGAAGTCGACGCCCCAGGAGACGAAGTCGGTGGCGTCGGTGCTCTCGTGGCCCAGGCTGCCGGGGTGGCCCTGACAGGTGGTGTACGTGTCGGTGGCGTACAGGCCGAACTTCATGCCCTTGCTGTGCGCGTACCAGGCCAGGTACTGGATCCCGTTGAGGCTCTGGCCGTTGACGGTCTGCGAGGGGAAGTTGGTCGGGTCGGGCGTCAGGTGTCCGCTGGTGGTGTCGTTCCCGGTACCGTCGGTGCCGGAGACCGGGTTGCCGTTGTTGTCGTAGAGCTGCATGGCGTTGTCGGCGGTCTTGGCGAAGTCCGTGGTCTGGCCGTCGCGGTGACGCACCGACCAGCCGTCGTCGATGGTGACGGTGTTGTAGCCGGACTGCACCAGGCCGTTGGCGGACATGAAGTCGATGGTCTGCTTGACCTGCTGCTCGTTGACCTGGGTGCCCAGGCTGTTCCACGAGTTCCAGCCCATCGGCGGGGTGAGGGCGTTGCCGTTGTTCAGGGCGGCCGCGGTGGTGGCGCCGCTCAGGGTGAGGGCGCCGAGGCCGGAGGCGGCCAGGGCCAGCGAGGCCAGGGCGCCGGCAAGGCGGTGGACGGGAGTGCGCATGCGGGACTCCAACATGGGGGATCTGGCCGGACGCCGGCGGGTGGGTGGACCCGGGGGCATGGCGGCGTGCTCGGTGAGCGCGCGTCGCCGGCGCGGCACAGCGTGGGGGGGGTGACGTGCCGTCGGATCTGAACAGCAGTGCCATACGATATTGCACCTATCAAGGTCCGACAAGAGTCAACGCATTCACTCATTTCCGATCAGATTGCGATGCCGTCAGGCGGGCGCAGCGGGCGGGTGGCGGGCCGGGCCCGGTACTAACGTGGATAGGACGATGACCGGAGCGGTCCCGGAGGAGCCATGACCGATGCCGAGAAGCCGCCGCACGATCCGGGCCCAGATCACGACCCCGACGCGGGTCCCGGCCCCGACGCGGGTCCCGGCCCGGACGCGGGTCCCGGTCCGGACGCAACCCGGCGCTGGCTCGCCCGGCTGGCATACGCGGCCGCGCTCGGCGCCTTGGCGCTGCTGGTCCTGGGCGGCCGCAGCAGTCTCGCCGTGCTGGCCACGGGTCTGCTCGGGCTCGTGGTGGCCCTCGCCTCGCTCTGGTGGTTCCTGAGCAATCGAGGCGCGCTGCGCTGGGTCTGCGCCGGCGTCGCGGTCGCCGCACCGGTCGCCGTCATCGTCGTCTACATCGCCCACAGCCGGCTGACGGACATCATGCTGGTCCTGCTGCTGGCGGCGATCGCGGTTGCCGCCGCGAGGGCCGCCCTGACACCGGCCCGGCCCTCCGGCATGCCCGAACGCGAGATGCCGCCCCCGGCCCGACCGTTTCTGATCATGAATCCCCGCTCGGGCGGGGGCAAGGTCGAGCGGTTCGCCCTGGACGTCAAGGCGGCCGCCCTGGGCGCCGAGCTGGCCCTGCTCGACGGCCCCGGACAGGTCGATGTCGACGCGCTGGCACGCAGGGCGGTGGCGGACGGGGCCGACCTGCTCGGGGTCGCGGGCGGCGACGGCACCCAGGCGCTGGTCGCGGGCATCGCGGCCGAGCACGACCTCCCGTTCCTCGTCGTCTCGGCGGGCACCCGCAACCACTTCGCGATGGACCTCGGGCTGGACCGGGACCGGCCCGACACCGGCCTCGACGCCCTGCGCGACGGCGTCGAGCTCTGCCTGGACCTGGGACTGATCGGCGGGCGGACCTTCGTCAACAACGCCTCCTTCGGTGCCTACGCGGAGGTCGTCCGGAGTCCGGACTACCGGGACGACAAGCGGGGCACGACGCTCCGGCTGCTTCCCGACATGCTCTCGGGTCGGCGCGGACCGCAGCTGCGCGTCCGGATCGACGACGAGGTGGTCATCGACGCCCCGACGGCGCTGCTCGTCAGCAACAACCCGTACGGGCTCGGGGATCCGATCGGACTGGGTCAGCGGGCCCGGCTCGACACCGGCGTGCTCGGCGTCATCGCGATCACGGTCGACAGCGCCGCGCAGGCGGTCGAGCTGCTCCGCGGCCGCCACGCCGGCGGACTGCGCACGATGGTCGCCCACGAGGTGGTCGTCGAGTCGGACACCCCCGAGGTCGCGGTCGGCATCGACGGTGAGGCCGTGCTCATGCCCACGCCGGTACGGCTCACCATCAGACCGCTGGCGCTGCGGGTCCGGGTGCCCCGGGAGCGGCCGGGCGTGCCGCGCGTCAAGCCGCCGATCGACCTGGCGGTGCTGCGCCACCAGGCGCTGACCATGGCACGTCTGGCCGGCACCGGCGCGTCCCCGACGGGGCTCAGCGGTTCATGACGGCGGACACCGCAGACACCGCAGGTACCGAGGACAACGCGGACACCGCGGCGGCGCTCGCGATGCCGATCACCACCCCGGCGGCCACGTCGCCCGGGTAGTGCACCCCGGTGTGTACCCGCGAGTACCCCACCACACAGGCCAGCGCACCGAGCGGCGTGGCGGCGGCCGGGAGTTCGGATCCGACGGTGATCGCGAAGGCGACGGCGGCCGCGGTGTGCCCGGACGGAAAGGACGCCGACACCGGCATCGGGACGTACCGCTCCGGACTGCTCCCGCTCCCGGCCCGATCCGGGCGCGCGCGGCGCACCAGCTGCTTGGCGGCCAGGTTGGCCGTGGCCGAGGCGACCCCGAGGGCGGCGGTGCCGAACAGCGCCGCCCGCCGCGACCGCCCCCGGCGGAGCGCCAGCAGGGCGGCGACGGCGAGCGAGATCTTGGAGTGGTCGGCCGCGGCGGACAGGCGCCGCAGGCCGGCGTCGAGCGCGGGGGTCGCGGTGGTGGCCACCGCGGCGTACACGGCCCGGTCGATGGCCGTGACGTCGTTCAGGATCGCGCGGGCGCCGAGCATCCCCGGACCCCTCAGACGTCGTGCCGACGGATCACGCACAGCCCCCAGATGACGAAGGCGCAGGTGGCCATCACCGTGATCGACCAGACCGGGTAGTACGGGATGGACAGGAAGTTGGCGACGATGAGCACGCCTGCCACGATCACACCGAGGATCCGGGCCCAGACGGCGAGCCTGAAGAGTCCGACGGCCACCGCGATGGCGAGGACTCCCAGGAGCAGGTGGATCCAGCCCCAGCTCGTCAGGCTGAACTTGAAGACGTAGTTCGGGGTCCGCACGAACACGTCGTCCTCGGCGATCCCCATGATGCCGCGGAACAGCGCGAGGAAGCCGCTGATCAGCAGCATCACCGCCGCGAAGACGACCAGGCCGCTTGCCATGGCCTGGGAACCGCCGCCGCTCCCGGGCGCTGATGACGTCGTACCGGGGGTCGCTGGGGTCGATGGCATACCGGTCGTCTCGATTCCGGGGCAGGGCGGGGCGGCGCGGGGTGAACGTGCGTCGGTGCCTTCATCCTCGAAGCCGGTACGGGCCGCCGCCAGGTGCGCGGCCCGAAAGGGTGAGCGCCCGCCCGCTCGCCGGGGAAGCAGCCCGGAGCGGCGAGCACCTTCTGCGGTGCTCGCCGCTCCGGGCTGCTTCCCTTGCGGGACTGGTGGGGCTGATGGGACTGATGGGGTTGGTCAAGCCGGTGGGGCCGGCGGTGCAGGTGCGGCCGGCGGCGCTGCTGCCGGTGCCGCTGACGTGGCCAGCGGGCCGGCGCTGCGGACCGCCTCCTCCTCGGGGAGTCTGCCGCCGTAGACGACCAGGGCGTAGATGGCGACGAAGTCGAGGACGAGGATCGACACCGACCAGACCGGATAGGACGGGATGAAGGCCATCTGCGCGAAGGCGTTCAGGATCAGCACTCCGACGCCGAACCACCGGGCCACCGGCACCCGGGCCAGGATCCCGACGACGGCGAAGCCCTGGGCGATCGCCAGCGCGAGCATCGCCCAGCCCCAGGCGCGCAGGTCACCGAAGATGTAGTGCGCGTTCTGGGTGAAGACGTGCGAGTGGTTGATCGCCGCGATCCCGTCCAGGCCGTTGAACAGCGCCAGAACCGCCAGCATGACGGCCGCGAAGGTCAGCATCCCCTGGCCCCGGGCGACCGGTGACTGGAACGATCCGACTCCTGCGTGGTGTTGCACGGTTGCCATCGAAAACTCCTCTGTTGCACCCGCCCCTGCTGCATCGCTACACCGCTGCACCGCTGCACTGGCGCCCTGTGCCAGCCTCCTCCCGGGCGGCCGGGCGCGCACCACCCCTGGCGGGTGATTCGGCGGACGGAGTCGACGGCTAGGGCGACAGGCCCCGGCGGCCCGGTCAGTGGCCCAGGCCTGCCTTGGCCGCCACGATCACGAGCCCGAGCACCAGGTTGACCATGGCCTCCACACCCGCCTGACGCCGCGAGGCGCCGGCGTGCAGCGCCCCGAGGTAGGCCCAGGAGACCTGCTGCGCCACGGCCACGGCCAGGGCGAACCACGCCGTGGCGGGCAGGCTCAGCCCGAGCAGCGGGCTGACCAGCACGACGACGGCGGGCAGCACCGCCGCCTCGACGATCGACCACTCACCGCGCCCGACCCGGCGGATCTCGCGCCGGTCGAGCGGCTGCCCGGCCGTCCGCTCCCCGGCAAGGTGCGCGTAGACGTGGGCGACCCAGAACACCAGACCGGTGACGAGCAGCAGCACAGCGGTCTCGATCCGGGGGAACTCGCCCAGCGCGCTCGCCGCGGCGATCACCGAGGCGGCCAGCAGGGAGCCGTAGACAGCGCCCGCGTAGTCCGTGCGCGAGGACGGAGCGCCGTCCGTGCCGCGTCTGTGCAGCCATGGGAGTACCTGGTTCACCGGCTCACCGTACAAACGCGCGGCGCGTGCGGCGGGCACGCCACGCGTGGGGGCGGCCGCGTCAGTCGCGGGCAGTCCCCGCCCGCCGCGGTCAGTCCCGCCCGCCCGGCAGCGTCCGCAGCGTCTGCAGCAGGCGCAGCACCACGGCGTACAGGGCTGACACGGCGATCAACAGCACCACGATGGCGAGCAGCCGGCTGGCCGCGATGCTCAGGTCCGTGATCAGCGCCGTCACCAGGACGCCCGCGATGAGCAGCACGGACACGACGGTCCGCAGGGCGACCGCGGTGGCCCCGGGGCGCAGGATCCAGCGCCGGGCCGTACCGGTGGCGGCGCCGGGGGCCGGTCCGCTGCCGGACGGCAGGTAGTAGACCGTGGCCCGCGCCGCCAGCCGGGTCGTGGCGCGGCGGTACATCTCGGCGCTCGCCGGGATCCAGATCAGCGGCACCACGCACCCGGCGAGCACGATGGTGAGAACGCCGCACCAGACGGCCAGTTCCCGACCACGCCCGGCCGGCTTGTCCCCCGCGGTCAGCAGGCCGATCAGGTAGGCGAGCCGCCGCACCGAGACCCACCAGCCCGTCCGGACCACCGGCTCCGCACCGCTCGGCTCGCCGGTCGCCGCACTGCGCGGCTCCGCCGCCTCGAGCAGTTCCCTGGCCGCTGCCGGCGTGCGGCTGACACCCTGCAACACCAGCAGGTCGGCCGCCAGCGCGGCGGGCTCGCGATGCGGCTCGGCCAGCGCCGCGAGCTCCAGCACCATCCGGATCTGCGCGCACAGAGCCGCGACGAACGCGGCCGGCCACAGCACCATGAACGGTCCGCCCAGAAAAGCGCCTTCGAGCACCGACGCGCGCACGCCGTCGGCGACCGCCCGTTCCCGCTGCCGCACCGGGTCGAGCGCGGGACGCTCGCCCCGCAGCGCCGCCGCTGCCGCCTCGGCGCCCGGCCCCAGCAGCCGCACGCCTTGGACGGCCATGGCCTCCGGCATGTGACGGGGGTCCGACCTGGCCACCCCGAGCAGGGTCCGCACCGGCCCGGGGGCCTGAGCCGCTGGTCGCCGACGAGCTCTCACGCGTCCCAGGCTAGGCCGTGTCTCATAATTCGCGTCGGATCAGCGCGCGGCGTTGGGCGCCCGGCTGGGCGTGCCGGCGAAGCGTCCTCGTACTGGGCCGTACTTGGGCGTTTCGCCGGTGCGTCCAGGCGGGATGCCCGGCGTCGTGCGCCCGGCGGGAATTATGAGACACGGCCTAGGCCTCCAACGGTGTTCCACCCGTGCCGTCGAATTCCGGCCCAAGTGGTCAGCCGTTGAGCCAGTCCTGGTAGCGGGTCGGTGCCAGGCGGGCGCCGGGGCCCGGGGTGAGGACGTCTCCGCGGACGGCGGCGAACAGGCCCGCCTGGTCGTCGACGACGACAGGGCGCCCGTCGCCCCGCGCGGCCAGCGTCATGCGGCCGATTTCGTCGAGCGTGAACGTGTCGGGGCCCGCGATCTCGAGAACCCCGCCGAGCGGCGTGCCGGTGGCGACGTCTGCGAGGACGTCGACGATGTCGCGGCTGGCGATCGGCTGGAGCAACGTCGCGGGCAGTCGCACCTCGGTCTCGTCCGAGGTCCACGACATGGTCGGCTCCATGAACTCGAAGAACTGTGTGGCGCGCACGATCGAGTAGGGCGTCGGACCGCCGCGCAGCAGTTCCTCCTGGAGCGCCTTGCCGCGGTAGTAGTCCAGTTCGGCGACCCGGTCCACACCGACGATGGACAGAACCACCTGGTGGCGCACCCCGGCCCGCTCGCCTGCGGCGAGGAGGTTGCCCACCGTGGTCCGGAAGAACTCGATCGACCGCTCGTCGAACGTGGGGGAGTTGGTCACGTTCACCACCGCCTCCGCGCCGGCGAGCGCTGCGTCGAGGCCGGCCCTGGTGAGCAGATCGACGCCGGAGGAGAGTGAGGCGGCGGTCACCTCGTGGCCTCGCGCGGTCAGCTCGGTGGCGAGCTGCGAGCCGATGAGTCCGGTGCCGATGACGGTGATCTTCATGGTGCGCCTTCCTTCTTGTCGTGGTGACCGTCGCGGTGACTGTCGCGGTGGCTGGAGATCTGCACCCGGGCCGATTGCCAGCGCGACCGCATCTGCGCCACCACGTTGTCCCACTGACGCCGGACCTCGTCGTCGGGCGGCCGGTCGCCGGCGCGGATCCGGTTCAGCTCCTCGTCCACCTCCCGCCCGAGCGCCGCCGAGCCGACGACGACGAGCATGATGCCGAAGAGCGCCGAGATCATCGCGAAGACCGCGCCCACCGGGCCGTAGCGGGTGGCGTAGGAACTGAACAGATGCGGCAGGTAGACCGCCGCGCCCACCGAATAGACCGTGGTGAGGACGGCGCCGAGCACCCCGAACTCCAGCAGGTCGTGCCAGTCGACCCGCTTCGCGGTGAGCACCCGGCCGCTCCAGACGAAGAAGGCACCGGTCAGCGGCGCCACACACAGCGAGGCGGCCAGCTCGAAGTGGCCACGGCCCAGGAGGGCCCGGATCCAGCCGGCGAGCAGCAGGTACGTCGCCAGGCCGAGCACCCACCGCAGGCCGTTCGGCGTGTTGCGCACGCTGAGCGGCTTGAGCTCCCAGGTCTGCTCGAACAGGCGCTGCGCCGCACGGGTGAAGCTGAGCACCGAGATCAGCAGGAACACCGTTCCGACGATATCCAGGCTGGTGCTCGCCCCGACGGCCGGCGAGAAGAGCTCCCGGACGGCGTCGGCCCCTCCCCCGCTGAGGCCGTAGCGGTCGATGATCCGATCCGCGACACCCCTGACCCCGGCGTGGGACAGCAGCGAGCCGCTGAGGATCGCGAGCGGGACCAGCGCGGTCAGCGCGCTGGAGGCCAGCGCCATCGACCGGTCGAAGCCGACGACCCGCTGGAACCGGTTGACGACGCGCAACGCGAACGCCGGACGCAGCCAGAACGTCAGCGTCCTGACCACGCGCTCGCGCTCGATGCGAACCGTCCCGCCTCCTCGGCTCCCGCAGTCTCCGTGACAGGGGCGACCCTAACCCGGGGGCGGCGCGCCGGGAGGCTCCGACGCGTGGTGTGTCGGAGCCTCCTGTGTCGGTCAGTGCGCCTGCGGCGGCATGGCCGCCAGGGCGTCCTTCGCGATGGTCCGGGCCTCGGGCTCGCAGTCGGGGTAGTAGTAGCGGACCAGGAGGACGGAGACGACGAGGTTGGCGGCCCGCACGGAGAGCAGGCAGGAGTCGTCGGAGTTCTCCCAGTACGCCTCGTCGCCGACGCCGAGGCCGGTCTCCCGGGGAAGGCCCTTGGCGCCGTCGTCGAAGTCCTGCTGGGTGCCGCGGGTGGCGTTCTTGCCGGAGGCCGAGCGGCGCAGGTCCCAGGTGACGGTCGCGCTCGGCGAGGAGAACCAGCCGTCCGCCGAGCGCGAGTCCTTGGGGAACCAGTTGCACTCGGTCTTCGCGGTGTCGGTCTGCTCGTTGGCGACGTCCTTGTCCGGCCTGCGCTGCTCGTTCAGCGGCAGCTTGGGCCCGGCCTCCGCGCAGACCGGCATCGTCACATAGGTGTCGGCGGGCCCGCCGACGCTGCCATCCTTGTGCAGCAGCAGGTAGCCGCCGACGCCGAGCCCGGCCGCGAGCACCGCGCCGACCGCCGCCCACGTCACGGCGCGCCGGCTGCGGCGGCGCGGTGGCGCGGTGGGGGCGTCGGGCGCAGGGGCATCGGAGACGGGGGCACCGGAGACGGGGGCGTCGTACGCGGTGCGCAGGGCGGTCGGCGGCGGCGCGGGGGCTTCGGCGGCCCGCAGCAGCAGCGTCCGCTCGGCGCCGCCGTCGAGCAGGCGCTCGGCACGGGCCCGCTGTTCGTCGACCATGCCGTGCACGGCGGCCGGCCACGGCCGGGCGGCGGGGGCCACCGGGCCGAGCAGGGCGAGCAGTTGGGCCGGCGTGGGCCGGTCGGCCGGGTCCTTGGCCAGGCAGCGGGCGACGATGGCGTGCAGGGCCTGCGGCAGACCGCTCAGGTCGGCTTCGGCGTGCACGAGGTTGTAGAGCGTCTGGAGGGCGGACGGGCCGGAGAACGGACTGCGGCCGGTTGCCGCCAGCACGAGGACCGAGCCGAGCGAGAAGACGTCGCTCGCCCCGGTCAGCTCCCGGCCCTCCGCCTGCTCGGGCGACATGAACGGGGGCGAGCCGACCACCCAGCCGGTGCCGGTGAGTTCGGTGGCGTCCACGCCCTCCGCCGCCCGCGCGATGCCGAAGTCGATCACCCGGGCGCCGTCCTCGGCGAGCAGCACGTTCTCGGGCTTCAGATCGCGGTGGACCAGCCCGGCCCGGTGGATCTCGCCCAGCGCCGTGGCCAGACCGACCGCCAGCCGGTGCAGCGCCGGCGGCGGCAACGCCCCCGCTCGCTCGACGGCCGCTCCCAGCGACGGGCCGGCCACGAACACCGATGCCAGCCAGGGTTGTTCGGCGTCCGCGTCGGCGTCGAGGACGGCCGCCGTGTACGCGCCCGACACCCGCCGCGAGGCCTCGACCTCGCGCCGGAACCGCGACCTGAAGCCGTCGTCGGCCGCGTGCCGGGCGTGCACCAGCTTCACCGCCGCCGGCCGGCCGTCCGGCGCCACGCCGAGCAGGACGCGGCCCATGCCGCCCCGGCCGAGTTCGGTGAGGAGGACGTACGGGCCGGCCTTCTCCGGCACCGGGTGCGAGGCGCTCACAGGTCGGCCACCGCCGTCAGGCTCTGCCGGGCCATGTCCTTCGTCAGGTCCTCACACGCGCCCTTCGGGTAGTGGATGCCCTTCACCGCGATGAACACGTAGAGGTTGACGTCGCGGGCGTACAGCACGCAGTTGCTCTCGTCCGTTTTGGTCAGCCACATGCCCTCCTGACCGACGCCGAGGCTCGCGTCGCGCCGGGTCTCGCCGCGGATGTAGAACTCCTCGTAGTACTGCTTCGCCTGCGCCGCGCCGGTGGGCCCGCCCGGCCGGGAGGTGAAGAGCTCCCAGCTGATGGAGATGTCGTCGCCGGAGCGGGAGTCCCAGTAGCAGTCGTTCTCCGGATGCGTGCCGCCGCCGGTGTCGTCGGGCTTCTGGAGGACACCCGGGATGTTGCCCTTGGCGGTCCCGAAGGCGGCCGGGGGCTTCATGCTGAGGCCGGCCTGCGTGCAGGTCGGGACGGTCTTGGTGTACTTGTCCGCCACCAGGGAGAGCGGGGTCGAGCCGGGGGTCGGCACGGCCTCGGGGTAGACCGAGTAGTACACGTTGGCCGGGCCGATCATCAGGACCGCGGCCGCCGCCGTCACCAGCACCGCGCCCACCACGAGCGCGGCGCGCCGCCACCGCCGGCGCCGGGGCGACACGGGTGCGGGAGCCGGGGCAGGGGCAGGAGCGGGAGCGGGAGCCGGCGTAGGAGCGGGTGTGGGCGTGGGCGTGGAGACCACGACGGCGAGCACGGGCTCCGGGTCAGCCGTGGCCGCGAGCCGGGCCGCCGCGCTCCGGCGCTCCGCGATCTGCCCGTACACCGAAGCCGGCCAGGGCCGCGCGGATGCGGCCGGCGCCCCGACCATCGCCAGCAGCTGCCCGGGGGTCGGCCGCGCGGCCGGGTCCTTCGCCAGGCACGGCGCGATGACCGCGCGCAGTCCGGGCGGCACGGCGTCCAGGTCGGGCGAGCTGTGCGCGACGGCGTGCATCAACGCGAGCGGCGAGTCCCCGGCGAACGGGCTGCGCCCGGTGGCGGCGGTGACCAGCGTGACGCCGAGGGAGAACATGTCGCCGGCCGGGCCCGGCTCCTGACCGAGCACCTGCTCCGGCGACATGAACGCGGGCGAGCCGATCACCGCGCCGGTCCGGGTCAGCTTCGTCTCGTGGTCGGCCGCGCGGGCGATGCCGAAGTCGATGACCCGTACGCCGTCCTCGGTCAGCAGCACGTTCGACGGTTTGAGGTCCCGGTGCACGAGGCCCGCGCGGTGGATGTCCTGCAGGGCCTGCGCGAGCCCGGCGGCGAGCAGCCGTACCGCGTCCTCGGGCAGCGCGCCGCCCTCCTCCAGCGCCTCGCTCAGCGAGGGGCCCGGCAGGAAGAGCGAGGCTAGCCACGGCGTCGCGGCCTCCGGGTCCGCGTCCACGACCGGCGCGGTGTAGGCCCCGGAGACCCGCCGCGAGGCGTCCACCTCCCGCCGGAACCGCGAGCGGAACCCCGGATCCTCCGCGAGGTCGGCGTGCACGCGCTTGACGGCCACCAGCCGCCCGTCCCGCGCCACCCCGAGCAGCACCTGTCCCATGCCGCCCTGCCCGAGCACCCCGACCGTCCGGAACGGCCCGATGTGCGTCGGGCCGTCAGTTCCCAGCATCCTCATGCCGAATCAGCCCTCCCCCTGGACAAGGAGGATCTTACTGACACCCCGGCTCGGCCCGTCCGGCCCCTTCGGCCCCCGGGACGCTCCGCCGGGTGTCAGTCCCCGTGGCCGGGCAGCGGTTCACCGCACCGGCTGCAGTAGCGGGCCGAGAGTTCCGTGCTGACCCGGCCGCAGGCGGTGCAGACCCGGTCCAGCAGGCACGGCGCCTCGCCGCCTTCGCCCCCGGCGCTGCCCGCGCCCCCGTCAGCGACCGTGGCGAGCTGCGCCGCCCCGGTCGCGTTCCTGATGCTCAGGCCGGGGCGCCGCTGGTGGACGGTGAGGTAGACCAGACCCTGCGGGCCGGCGCTCAGCGCCCGGCGGGAGGAGCGCGGCAGCCAGAACAGGCTCCCGGCTGCCAGCGTGAGGGCGCCGGTGCGGGAGCTGATGACTCCGCTGCCTTCGAGCACGAGGAACAGCACGTCGAGGTCGTTCTCGGCGTGCTCCGGCACGGTCGCGTCCGGCGGCAGTCGGACCAGGTTCGCGTCCAGCTGACGGCCGGGCTCGGCGAGCCGCCAGAGCGCCCCGCCCTGGCCGGCGGCCGCCTGCGCGGCGGCCTCGGCCAGGTCGGCGAGCATCAGCGGGGTCGGCGAGCCGTCCGGCGTGGTGTCAGGCGTGCTGTCGGACGTGGTGCCGGGCGGGCCGGGCGCGCCCGGGGTTTCGGGGGACATCGGGGGCCTCAGCGCAGCCCGGCGAAGAGGTCGTTCTCGGGCAGCGCCGCACCGGTGGTGTCCCGGACCCGGACGAACGTCTCCACGCCCATCAGCTGCGTGAACCGTTCCTTGCCCATCTTCAGGAAGAAGATGTTCTCGCTCTGGCTGGCGTGCGCGACCAACGCGTCGAACTTCTGGCTGCCGAACTCGGTGGTGTCCACCCAGGTGGTGATCTCCTCGTCCGGGAGTCCCATGACGGGCCCGGCCTCCGCTTCGGCCTCGGCCGGCTCCTCCCAGTCCGCGCCCAGCTCGCGCATGATCCTGCCGAACTCCTTGAACATCGAGCGCGGCGCCGTCGTCCAGTACGTCTTCGCCGCCAGCCCGGTCCGCTCCAGCGCCGCCATGGTGATCCGGTTCGCCTGGATGTGGTCGGGGTGGCCGTAGAAGCCGTTCTCGTCGTAGGTCACGACCACGTCGGGCTGGTAACGCAGCATCAGTTCGGCCAGCTTGGCGGCCGCCTCGTCCACCGGCGTGCTCCAGAACGAGCCCGGCGCCTCGTTGGCCGGCCAGCCCATCATCCCGGAGTCGGCGTAGCCGAGCATTTCCAGGTGGGTGACGCCCAGGACCTCACAGCTCGCTTCGAGTTCGGTGCGGCGCATCGCCGCGACGGCGGCCGGATCGTGCCCGGGGTCGCCGGGCTTGACGCCACCGGGGCCGTCGCCGCAGCCGCCGTCGGTACAGGTGACGAGCACGGTGCGCACGCCCTCCTTGGCGTAGCGCGCGAGCACACCGCCGGTCCCGGTGGCCTCGTCGTCCGGGTGGGCGTGCACTGCCATCAGCGTCAAAGGCCGGTCAGCCATGGAATCCATCCTCCGGTCGGTGGGGTGATCAACACCAGTCTGCGGCACGGCGGTACCCGACCGTGCACAGGACCGCCGATTCCGGCCGCTGCCCGTCCCACGGCGCGGGTACGGTGAAGGGACACCGTCGCCGAACAGGGAGAACCCGCCCGTGTCCCTCGAGCACCTCATCGCCGCCGCGCCGACGCCCCGCCTCGGGCTGGGCCTGGCCGCGCTGGGCCGGCCCGGCTACATCAACCTCGGCCGGACCGAGGACCTCCCCGCCGAGCGCACGGTGGCCGCGATGCGTGAGCGCGCCCACGAGGTGCTCGACAGCGCCTACGCGCAGGGCGTGCGCTACCTGGACGCGGCTCGTTCCTACGGCCGCTCGGAGGAGTTCCTCGCCGAGTGGCTCGAACGCCGGCCGGACGTCCGGGACGTCGTGATCGGCAGCAAGTGGGGCTACACGTACACCGCCGACTGGCGGGCCGACGCCGAGGTGCACGAGGTCAAGGACCACACCCTGCAGACGTACGAGCGCCAGCTGGCCGAGAGCCGGAGCCTGCTCGGCGAGCGCCTGGACCTCTACCAGATCCACTCCGTCACTCCCGAGAGCCCCGCGCTCGGCGACACCGCCCTGCACCGCAGGCTGGCGCAGCTCGCCGCCGAAGGCGTGACGATCGGCCTGTCCACCAGCGGCCCGCGCCAGGCGGACGCGATCCGTGCCGCGCTCGCGGTGACCGTGGACGGCGCGCCGCTCTTCCGCAGCGTGCAGGCCACGTACAACCTGCTCGAACCATCGGCGGGCGAGGCGCTGGCCGAGGCGCACGAGGCCGGATGCCTCGTCATCGTCAAGGAGGGCATGGCCAACGGACGCCTCGCCGGGCGCCCCACCGACCCGGCGGCGTCGGCGCTGCTGCGCGAGGTGGCGCGGGAGGCGGGCACCACGAGCGACGCGGCCGCGCTGGCCGCCGTCCTGCACCGGCCGTGGGCGGACGTGGTGCTGTCCGGCGCCGCCACGGTCGGGCAGCTCACCGACAACCTGCGGGCCGGCTCGGTGCGGCTGGACGCCGACCAGCTCGCGCGGCTCGCCACCCTGGCCGAACCGGCCGGCGCGTACTGGAAGCACCGGTCCGGGCTGCCGTGGATCTGACGGTCCGCCAGGAGCTGGTCGCAGGGCTGGTCCGGTGGCCGGCCGGGTGACCGGTCAGGGGCTGACGGACCGCCGGGAGTCGGCCTGGGACTGGTCGGGGAACGGCACGGCTGCGATGCCCGGTCCGCCGGCCCCCGCGGCGGCAGCCTGGGGCCGGGCCTGGCTCCGGGCCTCGCCCGGGCGGCGGGCCGGGACCAGGTAGGCCGAGACGCTGCGCAGCTTCTCGCAGGTCTCCTCCAGTTCGCGGGCCGGCACCGACTGGCCCACGATCCCCGCACCGGCGCGCAGCCAGGCCCGGCCGGCCTGTTCGAAGACGGTGCGCAGCACCAGCGCGGCGTCGAGCGAGCCGTCGGCGTCCAGGGCCAGCAGCGCGCCGCCGTACATCTCGCGGGCCTGCGGTTCGTGGCGGCGGATCGCCGCCACCGCGGCCGCCTTCGGCACGCCCGAGACGGTGATCGCCGGGAAGAGCGCGGCGAAGGCGTCCCAGCAGTTCCGGCCCGGGGTGAGCCGGCCCGAGAGCCGCGAGGCCAGGTGCTGCACGCTGCCGCGCTCCTTGACGACCATGTCCTCCTCCACCACGACGCTGTCGGCCTCGCACACCGCGTGCAGCTCCGCCAGCGCGGCGACCACCGAGATCCGGTGCTCGTGGATCTCCTTCGGGTCGCCGAGCAGCTCGGTGCGCAGTCGCCGGTCCTGGGCGGCGGAGGCGGTGCGGGCCCGGGTGCCGGCCAGCGGCTGGGTCTGCACCCGCCCGTCCGCGCCGACGGTGACCAGCACCTCCGGGCTGAAGCCAGCCGCGCGCAGCCCGCCGAGGTTGAGCAGGAACGAGCGGGCCGGGGTGTTGTGGCGGCGGCCGAGCACGAAGGTGTCGATGAGGTCGATCTCGTACGGCACCGGCACGACCCGGCTCAGCACCACCTTCTCCAGCGATCCCGCGGAGATCTCGGCCACCGCCTCGGCCGCCAGCTTGCGGTACTGGTCACCGTCGAAGCCGAGGTCCAACTGTGCTGCTGTGACGGATGGTTCGGGTTCGGGGAGCGGATCGTCCAGCAGCGCGGCCAGCTGCGGCAGCGCCGCCGGGTCCACGCTGCGGAGCCGGGCCCGGCCGGCCGTGATCGCGACCTCGTCGCGGGGCACGATCAGGTGCAGCAGCGGGCGGGCCGAGCCGTCGGGGCGCCGGCCGGCCCGGGCGGGGTCGGCGAGCTCGAACGCGGCCCAGCCGTAGGCCCGCCAGCCGTCGACGGGCAGCGTGGCGAGCAGTTCGGCGACCGTCCGGAGCGGCTCGCCGTGCCAGGCGACGCTGCGCCGGTCGGCACCGCAGACGGCGTGGACGTGGCTCTCGTCGACGGTGAGCTCGGCCAGCACCCCCCGGCAGAACGTCCAGGTGCCGGGCCGCTCGTGGACGAGATGGCTCTCCTGCCGGTGGGCCGTCGCCAGTCTCGCGACAGTGAGCAACGGGTCGTGCGGTGCGTGGGCCTCGGTCTCCCGGTAGTACTGACGCAGGGTCATGGCTTCTCCCTCACTGCTGTTCGCGCACTGCTGTCGGCTCACTGCGGAGTCTCACTACGGCGTCTCGTGGCGGAGTCTCGCGGCGATGTCGTCGGCGAGGGCACGCTTGTCGACCTTGCCCGCGCCGGTCCGCGGCAGTGCGGCCACGATTTCGAGCCGGTCGGGCAGCTTGTGCACGGCCAGCCCCCGGTCGCGCAGGAACCTGGTCAGCTCGCCCGGAGTCGGCGGCTCAGCCCGTGGCACCACGTAGGCGCAGGTCCGCTCGCCGAGCAGCTCGTCCGGCATGCCGACGAGCGCCGCCTGGGCGACCTGCGGGTGCGCCGCGAGGTGGTCCTCGACCTCGGCGGCCGGGACCTTCTCGCCACCGCGGTTGACCACGTCCTTGATCCGGCCCTCGACGATGACGTGACCGGTCGGGGTGAGGCGCACCAAGTCCCCGGTGCGGTAGTAGCCGTCGGCGGTGAAGGCCGTCGCGTCGTACTCGGGCGCGCGGTAGTAGCCGCGGACCGTGTACGGGCCGCGCACCAGCAGCTGGCCCGGTGCGCCGGGGGCCACCTCGCGCTCGTCGCCGTCCACCACCAGCAGCTCGTCCGCCGCCGAGAGCGGACGGCCCTGGGTGGTGACCACCAGCTCGTCCGGGTCGTCCGACCGGGTGAAGCAGAGCAGGCCCTCGGCCATCCCGAACACCTGCTGGAGCCGGCAGCCGAGTTCCGGCCCGACCCGGGCGGCGTCCGCTCGGCTCAGCCTGGCGCCGCCCACCTGGAGCAGGGACAGGCTCGACAGGTCCGGGCCGGGCGAACCCGCCTCCGCGAGCCAGAGTTTGAGCAGCGGCGGGGTCAGCGCGGTGATCGTGACGCGCTCCCGCTCGATCAACCGGAACACCCGGCCGGGCGTGGCGTCCGCTGCCAGCACGACGGTGCCGCCGGCCGCCAGCGTGCCGAGCACGCCCGGGCAGCCGAGGGCGAAGTTGTGCGCGGCCGGCAGAGCGGCCAAGTAGACGGTGTCCTGGTCGAGTTCGCACACCGCCGCGCTCTGGACGATGTTGTAGTGGTAGTCCCGATGGGTCCTGGGGATGAGCTTCGGCGCGCCGGTCGTCCCGCCGGAGAGAAGCAGCAGTGCGAGGTCGGCCGGGTCGGACGAGTCGGACGGCTCGGCGGGGAGCGGCCCGGGGTCGGCCGCCTGCGCGGCGCCGTCCGGCAGAGCGCCGCCGTCTGGCAGCGCGGTGCCGTCGAGGAGGCGGAAAGCGTCATCGGCAGTGCGGCACTCGCGGCGGCCACCGGACGGGTCGGCTGCGACCAGGACGTGACGCAGTCCGGGATTTCCCGCCCGCACGGCTTCGGCGAGCGCCGTGAATTCAAATCCGGCATGCCTGCGGGGGATCGCATAGCCGACGGCATCCGCCATCTTACAGAGGTGATCGATCTCATTCTTCCGATGCGCGGGAAGAGCGAGTACCGGAATCACTCCGAGGCGGAAAAGGGCGATGATAAGAAGTATGAATTCCACACAGTTTGGCAGCTGAACCACCACCCGATCCCCCATTCGGAAGCCCAGCCGGTCGAGCTGCCGAGCCAGCCGATCCACCCCTTCGGCCAGCTCGCCATACGTGACGACATCACCGCTCGGGGCTACAAGTGCCGTGCAGTCAGGGTGAGTCGGGAACCGCGAGCGCAACATCGCGTCAAGTGTGCCAGCGCTGGATTTCATACATAGTCCGAATATTCTACGAATGGTCGTCTGGTGCCCCGCCGCCGGCGAGCTCATGATCGCCCAGCGGTCGAACTCGCGTCACGATAGCAGGAGATGGCATTCACTCCGCCATGACTCCGGCTTTGCCGGTACCGCGATGACTGGTGTATTAGTTCTGGGGCGCACAATCTATCTGCGATGGGCGAGGGATGATTTCACCGGATCATGGGACTTCGGCAGTCGGCAGCGCGACAGAGCCATCCGCAGAGCCATCCGCCTACCCGCGAGTTGCCGTGGACGCGATCAGGAATGCGGTGGCCGAGCTGCTCGGCTGCGAGCCGGAGAGCCTGCGCGAGGACGACGATCTCGCCGAGCAGGGCATGGACTCGATCCGGCTGATGAGCCTGGCCGGCTGGCTCGGCCGGCACGGCGCCCGCGTCGACTTCCTCGATCTGGCGGAACACCCCACCCTGGCGGCCTGGTCGGCGCTGGCCGGCGCCCGGCTGCCGGACGTCCGGCTGCCCGATACCCACGTGCCGGGGAGCCGAACGTCGGATGCGCCGACGTTGGACGCTCGGCTGCCAGACGCTCGGACGCCGGGTGAGCCGTTCGCACTGACGCCCGTTCAGCACGCGTACTGGATCGGCCGGCGCGACGACCAACCGCTCGGCTCGGTGGGCTGCCACGCCTACTTCGAGTTCGACGGCCACGCGGTGGACCCGGACCGGCTCGAAGCCGCCGTCCACGCGGTCATCGCGCGGCACGGCATGCTGCGGGCCCGGTTCCTGGACGACGGCACCCAGCAGATCATGCCGACCAGCCCGTGGACCGGCCTCACCGTGCACGACCTGCGAGGCGCCGCCGACCCGGCGCAGCCGCTCGCGGCCGTGCGGGAGGCGCTCTCCCACCGCCGGCTGCGCGTGGAGCTCGGCGAGGTGATCGACGTACAGCTCTCCCAGCTGCCCGACGCGGCCACCCGGATCCACCTCGGCATCGACCTGCTGGTCGCGGACGTCGAGAGCATCAGGATCGTGCTGGCCGACCTCGCGCACGCCTACCGCACCGGCTCGCTGCCCCAAGCAGAGCCGGGCCAGGGCGAGTTGAGCTTCCCGCAGTACCTGGCCGACCGCCAGGCCCGACGCGCCGACGCGCACGGGCGAGCCCGGGCGTACTGGCAGGACCGCCTCGCCGAGCTGCCGGACGGCCCGGCGCTGCCGCTCGCCGCCGACCCCGCCCGGCTGGGCGCGCCCCGCTTCACCCGTCGCCGCCACCGGGTGGCGCCGCAGGCCTGGCAGCGGTTCTGCGACCGCGCGCGCCGGGGCGGCACGACACCGGCGATGGCACTCGGGGCCGCGTACGCCGAGGTGCTCGGCGCCTGGAGCGAGCATCCCCGATTCCTGCTGAGCCTGCCGCTGTTCGACCGCGACACCGTGCACCCGGGCGTGCCCGGCATGGTCGCCGACTTCACGAATCTGCTGCTGCTCCCGGTGGACCTGTCGGCCGGTTCGTCGTCCTTCCTCGATCGCGCCCGTGCGCTGCAGGCCGAGTTCCGGGCGGCCGCCGCCCACAGCGCCTACTCCGCCGTCGAGGTGCTGCGCGACCTCGCCCGCGCGCACCCGGACGAGCCGCGGCGCGCGCCGGTGGTGTTCGCCTGCACGCTGGGCAGCGAGCTCGTGCCGGACGGCGTCCGGCACGAGCTCGGCACGCTCGGCTGGATGATCTCGCAGACGCCACAGGTCTGGCTGGACCACCAGGTGTACGAGTCGGACGGTGGCGTCGACCTGTGCTGGGACTCGGTGGACGCCCTGTTCCCGCCCGGCCTGCTGGACGACATGTTCGCCGCCTACCAGGAGCTGGTCGATCGCCTGTCGGCGGCGGAGGCCGACTGGACCGCGCCGGTCCACACGGCGCTGCCGGAGCGCCAGCGCGCCGTCCGCGAGCGAGCCAACTCGACTGCCAGGCAGCTTGATTGCCGGACGCTGCACGCGCCGTTCTTCACCCGCGCGGAACAGCACCCCGATCGCCCGGCACTGTTCTGGGGCACCGGGTCGGCGATGAGCTCCGGAACGATCAGCCACGGAACGATGAACTACGGAACGCTGGCGCGGCGCGCGCTCGGTGTGGCGGGCGCGCTCGTCGAGCACGGGCTGCGCGCGGGCGAGCCGGTGGCGGTCTCGCTCCCGCGGGGCGCGGACCAGATCGCAGCGGTGCTGGGCGTGCTGGCGGCCGGCGGCGCGTACCTGCCGATCGGGGGCGACCAGCCGGCCGAGCGGCGCGGGCGGATCCTGCGACGTGCCGGAGTCCGGCTGATGCTGGCCGACTCGGCAGAGACTGCGGACGCGGCCGTGGCTACTGTGCTCCCGGTTGCCGCCGCGTGTGAGCACCCGCCGCTCGCCGGACCGCGGCCGGTGGACCCGGGTGCGCCCGCCTACGTGATCTTCACCTCGGGTACGACCGGCGAGCCCAAGGGCGTGTCGGTCGCCCACGCGGCGGCCGCCAACACCGTGGACGACGTCAACGAACGGTTCTCGGTGGGCCCGGCCGACCGGGTGCTCGCGGTCTCGGCACTCGACTTCGACCTGTCGGCCTACGACATCTTCGGCCTGCTGTCGGCCGGTGGCGCACTGGTGCTGGTCGGCGAGGCCGAGCGGCGCGACCCGCGCGCGTGGGCGGAGCTGATCGAACGTCACCGGGTCACCGTGTGGAACTCGGTGCCGTTGCTGCTCGACATGCTGCTGAGTGAGACGTCGGCCGGATCGACTTCCGGGGGGCGGCCGGCGGTGGAGGGGCTGCGGCTGGCGCTGCTGTCGGGTGACTGGATCGGCCTCGACCTGCCCGGCCGGCTCGCCCGGCAGAGCGGCTCCGGCTGCCGGCTGATCGGCCTGGGCGGTGCGACGGAGGCCGCCATCTGGTCGAACCTGTACGAGGTGACCGAGGTCGCGGCAGACTGGACGTCCATCCCGTACGGATTCCCCCTGAGCAACCAGCGCTTCCGCGTGGTCGGCCCGAACGGCGCCGACCGCCCGGACCGGGTCCCCGGGGAGCTCTGGATCGGCGGCGCGGGGGTGGCGCTCGGATACCTGGGCGATCCCGGGCTCACGGCCGACCGGTTCCCCACCCACCAGGGCGAACGCTGGTACCGCACCGGCGACCGCGGACGCTACTGGCCGGACGGCACCCTGGAGTTCCTGGGCCGGCTCGACCAGCAGGTCAAGATCCGCGGCGTCCGGATCGAGCCCGGCGAGATCGAGGCCGCCCTCGCCGCCCACCCCTCGGTCGGCCACTGCGCGGTCACCACGGTCGGCAACGCCGGGGCCCGGAGGCTGGTAGCGGTGGCCACCCCGGCCACGTCGGCCGTCCCGGCTGCTCCGGACACCGCAGCCACCCCAGCCGCCTCGGCCGTGCCGGTCGGCCTGCCCGGTCAGCGCCCGGCGGCCAGCGGCGAGTCCCCCGGCAAGGCCGGGGATGAGCGCGAAACCGAGGCCGGGAGTGAACACGGGGGTCTGGCCAAGGGTGAACGCATGACCCAGGCCGCAGGTGAGCGCGAAGCCACCGCCCAAGGTGAGCGCGAAGCTCTGCTCGTGGAATCGGTGCTCGGGCGGCTTGCGGTGCGGGACGGGGGTGTCGGTGCGGCCGCCGCCTCGCTCTCCGAGGTGGCACGCAGGTGGGGGGCACCAGCCGAGTGGGAGGCGCTGATCCGGGTCTGGTTCGACTGGCTCGTCGCCCGTGAGGTGCTCACCGGAGACCAGGACGGCTACGCCGCCGGGCCGCGGCTCGACACCGCCTGCCGCCCGACCACCGACCCCGGCCATCTCACCGCCGTGGCCGCGCAGTTGGAGCACCGACTCGACGACCTCGCCGCCATCGTCCGTGGTGACCTCGACCCGCTCGTGCTGCTCGACGACCCCGTCCTCGCGCCCTCGGCACTCGCCGCCACCTCGCCGGCCGCACTCGCCGCACTGGCCGCCGAACTCGGTACGTCACCCGAACCACTCGCCATCGCCCTGCTCGGTGCCGAGCACACCGCCCGCCGCCTCGCCGCAGGCACCGAGCACCGATTCACCGTCCTCGGCCCCGACACCCGGCCACCAGCGGACCGGATCGAACACCGCCGCCTCACCGGCCGGTTGCTGCCCGAGGACCTGCTCGCCCGGTTCGACCTCGTGATCGCCGACGACACCCTGCACGCCTACCCCGACCCCGCGACCGGGGTCGGCCTCGCCGCGCTGCTGCTCGCCCCCGGCGGCCGCCTGCTCGCGGTGGAGCGGACCGAGCTGTCGCCGCTGGCGCTGATCGCCGCCGCGCTGCCCACCCGGGGCTACCGCACGCTCGACCCGGTGCGCCGCGAGCGCCGCACCCCGCTGCTGCCGGCCGGGGAGTGGCGGCGGCTGCTGGCCGCCCACCGCCTCTCCACCATCGAACACCAACTACCCGGCGGCCGAGTCCTGTTGCGCGCCGCCAAGAGCGCCGAGCCCACCACCGACGGCGGCCTGCCGACCGGCGCCGCGCTGCGGGAGTGGCTGGCCGCCCGGCTGCCCGCCGCGATGGTGCCCGACCAGGTGTTCGGCATGCCCGCGCTGCCGCTCACCGCCAACGGCAAGCTGGACCGCGCCGAGCTGACCCGGCTGCTGCCCGACCCCGGGGACGCCGCTGCCGCCGGCGAACCGCCGCGCGGCCCGGCCGAGCAGGCGCTCGCGCTGGCCTGGCGCGAGCTGCTCGGCACGGCCCGGGTCGGCCGGGCGCAGAACTTCTTCGGCCTCGGCGGCGATTCGCTGCTCGCCACCCGCCTGGTGAGCAGGCTCCGGGCGAAGGGCTTCGCCGTCGAGCTGTCCGACGTCTTCGCCTTCCCCGTGCTGAAGGACCTCGCGGCGCGCGTCCGGCCCCCGCAGGCTGCGGCGCCGGGCCCGGCGGTCGTCGCCGATCCCGAGCACCGCCACGACCCGTTCCCGCCGACCGACGTGCAGCGCGCCTACTGGACCGGCCGGCGGGCCGGCCTGCCGCTCGGCGGCGTCGGCGCGCACTACTACACCGAGTTCGACGGCACCGGCCTCGACCTCGGCCGCCTGGAGAAGGCCTGGAACCAGCTGATCGCGCGCCACGAGATGCTGCGCACGGTCTTCGACGAGCAGGGCGACCAGCGCGTCCTCCCGGACGTCCCCACCCTCGCCGTACCCGTCGCGCACGCGCCGGCCGGCTCCGCCGAGCAGACCCTCGCCGAGCTGCGCGCGGCCATGTCGCACCAGGTCCGCGATCCGGGCTCGTGGCCGTTGGTGGACCTGCGCGCCGTGGTCTACGAGCGCGACGGCGAGCAGCGGGTGCGGCTCGGCGTGAGCCTGGAGAACATCCTGCTGGACGGCCGCAGCATGGTCATCGTGCTGGCCGAGCTGGCCCGCCTGTACCGCTCGCCCGGTGCCGAACTGCCGCCGGTGGACGGCCTGTCGTTCCGCGACTACCGGCTCCAGGTCACCCCCTCCCCCACCGAGACGGACGCCGCCCGCCGCTACTGGACCGACCGGCTCACCGATCTGCCACCGGCGCCCGGACTGCCGCTGGCCGTCCACCCGTCCACGGTGACCGAGCCGCGCTTCGTCCGGCGCAGTGGACTGCTGCCGGCGGACCGCTGGCAGGCGATCGCCGGCCGGGCCCGGGCGCACGGCCTCACCCCGTCGGCAGTGCTGCTCACCTGCTACGCCGAGGTGCTGGGCTTCTGGAGCTCGCAGCCGGACCTCACGGTCAACCTGACCCTCTTCGACCGGCAGGACGTCCATCCGGCGATCGACGACATCCTCGGCGACTTCACCTCGCTGCTGCTGCTCGCCTACCAACCCGAGCCCGGCGCCGGGTTCCTGGCCCGCACGCAGGCCCTGCAGCACCGCCTCGGCCAGGACCTCGGCCATCGCGCCTGGTCGGCGGTCCGGGTGGCGCGCGAGCTGGCCAGGGCGGACGGCGTCGCGGAGCGGGCCATGCCGGTGGTCTTCACCAGCGCGCTGGGCACCCCGCAGGACCTCTCGCTGGACCTGTCCGACTGGCTGCTGCCGAAGGTCTGGGGCATCTCGCAGACCCCGCAGACCTGGCTCGACAACCAGGTGTACGAATCGCCCCGCGGCCTGCACTACGACTGGGACGCGGTGGAGCAACTGCTGCCGCCCGCCGTGCTGGACGCGATGTTCGGCGCCTACGGCCACCTGCTCGGCTGGCTCGCCGAGGCGGAGGCCGACTGGTCGGCGGCCGTGCCCGACCTGCTGCCCGCCGAGCAGCGCGCGGTGCGGGCCGCCGTCAACGCGACTGCCGGGCCGCTACCCCGCACCACGCTGCACGGCCCGTTCTTCGAGCGGGCCGAGCGCGAGCCGGACCGGACGGCCTGCGTCTGGGAGGGGGGACGGCTGGGCTACGGCGAACTCGCGCTGTGGGCGCGGCGGATCGCCGGCCGGCTGCGCGCCGACGGCGTCCGGGACGGCGACGCGGTGGCGGTGCACCTACCCAAGGGCCCGGAGCAACTCGCGGCGGTGCTGGGTGTGTTGGCGGCCGGAGCAGCGTACGTCCCGATCGGGGTGGACCAACCCGCCGCGCGGCGCGAGCGGTTGTACCGCAACGCGGGGATCAGCTGCGTGCTGACCGCGGCGTCAGCTGCGCCGCACACCGAGCCGGTACCCGATGGCGTCACGGTCCGGTCCGTCGCGGACTGCCTGGACTTCGAGCCGTTGGCGGGGCCGGTGCCGGTCGCCCTCGACGCGCTCGCGTACGTCATCTTCACCTCCGGCTCCACCGGAGAACCCAAAGGCGTCGAAGTCACCCACCAAGCCGCCATGAACACCATCACCGACATCAACCGCCGCTACCACGTCGGCCCCCACGACCGCCTCCTCGCCCTCTCCGCCCTCGACTTCGACCTCTCCGTCTACGACATCTTCGCCACCCTCACCACCGGCGCCACCCTCATCCTCATCAACGAAAACGAACGCCGAGACCCCGAACGCTGGATCCACCACGCCAACACCCACCAGGCCACCATCTGGAACAGCGTCCCCATGCTCCTCGACATGCTCCTCACCACCACCCAAACCACCCCCCTCACCGCCCCCCTACGCCTCGCCCTCCTCTCCGGCGACTGGATCGGCCTCGACCTCCACCCCCGCCTCACCCGAACCCACCCCCACTGCCGACTCATCGCACTCGGCGGCGCCACCGAAGCCGGCATCTGGTCCAACCACTGGGAAACCACCCACATCCCCCACCACTGGACCTCCATCCCCTACGGCCACCCCCTCACCAACCAGCAATACCGCATCACCGACACCCACGGACACGACCGCCCCGACCACGTCCCCGGCGAACTCTGGATCAGCGGCCACAGCCTCGCCACCGGCTACCGCAACCAACCCCACCACACCACAACCAAATTCACCCACCACACCGACGGCACCCGCTGGTACCACACCGGCGACCTCGGCCGATACTGGCCCAACGGCACCATCGAATTCCTCGGCCGCACCGACCACCAACTCAAAATCAACGGCCACCGCACCGAACCCACCGAAATCGAAACCACCCTCGAAACCCACCCAGCAGTACG